>CAMCXE010000202.1 GCA_945882995.1 Thalassocella blandensis
TCAGGGTGAGCTAGGCGGCTGTACAAATTTTGTACAATTTGGGGCGGTTTGTGTACAGTTCATGGGGGGGCTCCAATAAAGTCTGGTGTGGATTATGCCTTTAGTGTGCTGTTTTTAAAAGGGATTTTTCTTAACTTAATGACATTGGCCGGGAGGGGGTTTCTTGTGGAGGGCAATATCACCTAAAAAATCGGGCCAAAACCCTTAACGTGATGACATTGCCCCCAGTATACAGAGAGGAGTTAGCAATTTATTTTTTCGCGCCAGCTTCCGGCGCCCGCACGCCTTCTACCGAAAGCGTTAATTCCACCTCAGCTGCACTAGCGCCCAATTTTTTGGTTAAATCCAACCCATAGTCAGCAGGCTTGATGGTAACTTTGCCTTCAAATCCATTGCGGTATCCACCCCAAGGGTCGCTGCCGCCACCAATATGTTCTACCGGAAAGCTAATACTTTTGGTTACGCCATGCAACGTAAAATCACCGGTTAATTGGGCTTGGTCTTTGCCGGTAGACTTGTAAGAGGTGCTTACAAATTTGGCTTTCGGGAAAGCATCCACGTCTAAAAAGTCTTTGCTGCGCAGGTGTTTATCACGCTCGGCGTGACCGCTATCTACGCTGTTAACATTAATATCCACAGTAATTTTACTGGTGTCCGGCTTATCTTCATCGAAGGAAAAGTTGCCGGAAAATTCACTAAAATGACCATACAGCCAGCTAAATCCCAAGTGTTTTATACGAAACTGAATAAATGCGTGGGTACCCTTAGTGTCAATTGTGTAGTCGGCCGCACTGGCATTCAAACTGCCGGCCAGCAAAGCGCAAGCAGCCAAAGAAAGAGTCAATTTTTGCATAGGTTTATCCTCGTTGAGTAATAAAAGACAGGAAAGGTTACCGCGCTATTCCCAGCATTTTTTTAAGGGTGGAGTCTTTATCAATAAAATGGTGTTTTAATGCAGCAGCCGCATGCAAAGCCGACAAGCCAATCAAGGTGAATGCCAAAAACTCATGTATTTCACCCGCAACGTCCTCCATGTGTTCTTCCGTAATTAAAGAGGGAATACTAAACCAATTAAATACCTCCAGGGGTTTACCCTCGGCCGTGGTGATAAAATAGCCGCTCACCAACATTAAGAATAACAAACCATAAAACAGGTAGTGCACTGCAACTGCCGCCTTAAGTTGCCAAACGGGAGCTGGTGCAGGATTGGGTGCTGGATTAAGGCTACGCCACACTAAGCGAAAGGCTGTGAGCATGACGAGCAAAAACCCCACACTCCTATGCAGGTCCGGCGCTTTGGTGTACCAAGCGTGGTAATAATCCAAATCGCTCATCCACAATCCCAAACCGAACAACCCGAAAATACACAGGGCTGAAACCCAATGTAGCGTGATGGCTAGCCAACCATAGGCATTTTGCGTATTTTTTAACGGCATATTACGTCCCCTTAGATAAGACTTTTAGTGACCACTTCGTAAACGTCTTTGGATAACGCGGGCTCTGCCGCTATGCGCTGTAACTGAGCCTTCATTAAGCCTTGGCGCTGCGCATCATAACGCCGCCATTTAGTCAGTGGAGCTAACAAACGAGCCGCAATTTGCGGATTTTGCTGATTTAACAGCAAAATTTGTTCGGCTAAAAATGCATAGCCAGCGCCATCCTGCCGATGAAAGTTAACCAAATTCTGATTCGCAAATGCGCCGATCAAACTGCGAATTTTATTGGGGTTTTTACCGTCATAGGCGGAACTCTGTAACAGGCTAGCAACCTGCTCTAAGGCATTTGCGTGCGTGGCGGTGGCTTGAATTTGCAACCACAGATTAACCACTAAAGGCTCGTTTTGCCACTGATCATAAAAACTGGCAATGGCGGCTGGCGCCTGAGCCGACAAGGTAGGTTGCTGTGCGTTAACCAACAATTTAAATGCGCTTAATTGATCGGTCATATTCCGTTGCGCGGCGAATTGCTGCCCCACTAACTCCGCACCAGCGGCATCATCCAATAGTGCCAAATAAGCTAACGCAGTATTTTTTAAACTGCGCTTAGCTACGGCAGTGGCGGCGGCGCTGAAGGTGCCAACATCTTGATTACGAGTATAGGCCGCAAGCCACTGTGGCTTTAATTCCTGGGCCAATAATCGGCGTAGCGTTTCCCGCGATGTATGGTTGGCATCCACCTCAATAATGGGTTGTTGCTCACCCAAATAGGCTTCAGTGGGCAATTCCAACATTAAGGCTACCATGGCGGGGTCTAGGCATTCGTCCGCCAATAATTGTTGGTACACGGCAACACAGTCGGTGGGCAACACAAATTCCTGCTGGTTACTCAGCGCAATTTTCACATCACTAAGCAATTGCAGCGCCAATTGTTGGCTGGCATCCCAACGATTAAAACCGTCGCCATCGGTGAGCATAATGCGCAATAAATCGGCCCGTGAATAAGGGTAAGACCATTTAACCGGCGCCGAAAAATTGCGGAACAACGACGGCACTGGGGGTTCTGCCACGCGTTCAAATACGAAGATGTGTTGCGGCTGGGTAATTTCCAGTACGCGGTGGGTATTATCGTCGGTGTCATAATCTGGCTCGGCACCCGACACATAAATGGGCAATTGCCCTGCTTCGCCTAGCAGGCCCATGGCCATGGGAATATGCAGGGGCTGTTTATCACGGCCTTTTGCTTCTGGTGTGTCTGGGTTAATTTGCGTAACTTGCAAACTAAACGTCTGCGCCTCGGCATTATAGTGCCCGCTTAATTCCACTTGTGGTGTACCGGCTTGGCTGTACCAATGCATGAATTGCGATAAATCACGGCCAGAGGCATCCACCATGGCCTGTATAAAGTGTTCAATGGTGGCGGCTTCGCCGTCGTGGCGCTCAAAATACAAATCCGTAGCGGCGCGAAACAGCTTTTTGCCTAGCAGCGTGTGCAACATGCGCACAACTTCAGCGCCTTTTTCATACACGGTCAGCGTATAAAAATTGGAAATTTCAATATAAGAGGCTGGCCTAACAGGGTGGGCCATAGGGCCTGCGTCTTCCGCAAATTGCGCCGTGCGCAACATGGCCACACTTTCAACGCGTTTTACCGTGCGGCTAAGCATGTCCGCGGAGAATTCCTCGTCGCGAAATACGGTAAAACCCTCTTTTAAACTCAGCTGGAACCAGTCGCGGCAAGTGACGCGGTTGCCGGACCAGTTGTGAAAATACTCATGGGCCACCACGCCTTCCACCCGCGCAAACCCGGCGTCGGTGGTGGTGAGTGGATGGGCTAATACGCAGGAGGTATTAAAAATATTCAGGCCCTTATTTTCCATGGCGCCCATATTAAAATCGTCCACCGCCACGATCATAAAAATATCCAAATCGTATTCGCGGCCGTACACCTCTTCATCCCAGCGCATGGAATTTTTAAGGCTGAGCATGGCGTGGTCACATTTGTCGAGATCTTTAGGCTCCACAAATATTTTAAGTGCTACTCCACGCCCACTCATGGTGGTGAAGGTATCGTCCAACACCGCAAGGTTTCCTGCCACCAAGGCAAATAAATACGCGGGTTTTTTAAACGGGTCTTGCCATTGGGCCCAGTGCCGGCCATTTTCGCCCTCACCCTGCGCCAGCAAATTGCCATTGGATAACAGCACTGGGTACAGGGATTTATCCGCTTCAATGCGCGTTGTAAAAATACTCATGGCATCGGGGCGGTCTAGATAATAGGTAATTTTACGAAAACCCTCGGCCTCGCACTGGGTGCAAAACATGGTGCGCGATTTGTATAACCCTTCCAGCGAGGTATTTTGTTGCGGGAAAATACGCGTAATGCAGGTGAGCGTAAATTGGTCTGGTACAGTGCTAATGGACAAGCCTTCCGCCGTAACCTGATAAGCCGCCGCATCCAACTGCGCGCCATTCATCTGCAGCGCAAGAAGCTCTAATTCTTGGCCATGTAATGCCAAAGGCGCGTGAGGATCGGTGTTTGGGTTTCGCTTAATCGTTAGTTGTGCGGTGACCCGCACAAAGTCTTCGTAGAGTTCAAAATTTAAATCGGTTTGCGTAATAGCAAAATTGGGGGCGCGATAGTCTTTTAAAAATATGGTGCCGGGAATTGCGGTTGTCATAAGGGCTCCCCTAGACATGAAAAAATTTACCCCGCGAGGGAAGGCTCTGCGGGCGAAACCTCAGCTCATTGCCACTGCAATGGTTTTTCTATGGTGTGAATGTGGCTTTCATCTTCACAGGCTTGAACCTTGGGGGGCACATAACCCACGCGATTTTCCGGTGCTACGTGTTTGTCTTCCCAAGTAATTACGGCCTGCATACAAGTGGCCAGCTGCTCCGGCGTTAACGCCTGCCCGCTGGGCCATTTACGTAGTGCTATAGCCGTTTTAAAACTCTCGTAAACGGCCGGATTCATGGCGGCCAATACGGCTTGAATGTCCATAGTTTCTCCCTAGGCTTCAGGTTTTTGGCAGTGTTACACCGCGCTGCCCTTGGTATTTACCTTGGCGGTCGCCATAGGAAGTTTCGCAAACTTCATCGCTTTCAAAAAACAACATTTGCGCCACGCCTTCGTTGGCGTAGATTTTGGCGGGCAGTGGCGTGGTGTTGGAAAACTCAAGAGTAACATGCCCTTCCCACTCCGGCTCCAGCGGCGTGACATTCACAATAATGCCACAGCGCGCATAGGTGGATTTACCCAAACAAATGGTTAACACGTTGCGCGGAATGCGAAAATATTCCACGGTACGCGCCAGCGCAAAAGAATTGGGCGGAATAATACACACATCGCTGGTGATATCCACAAAACTACTTTCATCAAAATGTTTTGGGTCCACGGTTACGGAATGCACATTGGTAAAAATTTTAAATTCATTGGCGCAGCGTACGTCGTAACCATAGCTGGAGGTACCGTAGGAAATTAAACGCCGTTGCTGCGCATCGTAGCGCACTTGGTTGGGCTCAAACGGTTCGATCATGGCAGTTTGTTCTGCCATGCGGCGAATCCATTTATCGGCTTTTATGGACATAAACACTCACTTAATTTGGTCGAAGGTTAAGAATACTCAATGGAACTTGGTGCAGTTACTCAATTGCAAGCAGACTGCGCCGTCACAAGCGTTTAATCATCACTAATCGTAATTTCCGGCATACCATCACCGGCCAAAGACTCCGCCCAAAGTGCCGCCGCTAAATTGCGTGCAATACGGCGATAAATGAGGCTAACGGCTGATTCGGGATCGACGGCCACTGGCGGTGTGCCGGCGTCCGTTTGCTGGCGAATGGCCAATTGCAACGGCAGTTGGCCGAGTAGCTCCACGTGGTAATCCGCCGCTAATTTTGCGCCGCCAGCCTCGCCAAAAATGGGCTCGGCGTGGCCGCAATTACTGCAAATATGGGTGGACATATTTTCCACCACGCCCAAGACGGGAATGTGCACTTTGCGGAACATTTCCACGCCTTTTATGGCGTCCAACAAGGCAATATCTTGCGGCGTGGTAACAATGACGGCGCCGGATACCGGTACGGTTTGCGCCAGCGTCAACTGAATATCACCGGTGCCCGGCGGCATATCAATAATTAAATAATCCACATCGTCCCATTGCACATTGCGCAACAGCTGCTGTAAGGCACCGCTGACCATGGGGCCGCGCCACATTACTGGGGTATCTTTGGTGATTAAGTTGCCCATGCTGATCATCTGCAGGCCATGGGGCGTGCGAATGGGTGTCATTACATTGGCGCTGTAGGGTTTGGGGCGCAAGCCGGCCACACCCAACATTTGCTGTTGACTGGGGCCGTAGATGTCGGCATCCAATACGCCTACCCTAGCGCCCTCTTTTGCCAGAGCCAAAGCCAAATTAGCCGCGGTGGTGGACTTACCCACCCCGCCTTTGCCGGATGACACAGCAATAATATTGCGAACCCCCGGCACCACATTGGCTTTGTTAGTAGCCTGCACGCTGGGTGCCTGCCAGCCCAAATCCACTTCGATGGTTGGCGCCAAGCCAGCTAACACTTGGCGAATTTGCTCAGCTAGGGCCGGCCCAATGGTGTCCAGTGGGTAGCCCATTTCCAACTCCACTCGCAGCACCGGCCCATTTTGTTGCGCGGCCACAAAGCCGTTGTCGGCGGTTAGGCCTTGGCCATCGGGCAATACCAGGGTCTGCAAAGCCTGCAATACGCTGGCCTGCAGGCTTAAATCCGTAGGGTTGGGCATAACAACTGAACCTCGGGTGGGTAAACACGGCATTCTACCCGCACTAGGTGCCAGTGCCCACTGTTGTGGGCTGGGGACCGACAATCACGCCTTGTTGGCGAGGAAGAAACTGACTTGTAGCAAGGCACCAACCCGACACTTTGCATGTGAACGCGAAATTCATGCGCTTGCAGTGCTAGTGCAACGTTGCATCGCGAGCAAACCTGCGCAGATGCAAATGTCATTGCGTTGTGAGCTTCGAGGTATTTTCCGTGGAATTTCTTTGCATCCAGCAACCCCACCCCAACCCTCCCCTTGATAAGGGGAGGGGGCAGGACATCTGCAGAACCTTTGCCCCTCCCCCTTTTTGAAGGGAAGGCTGCGCGGGCAATGTCATTAAGTTAACGGTTGCGAGCTATTTTTTCAGGTAATTTTCTCTTGTCCAGAAATCCCTCCCCAGCCCTCCCTTTTTCAAAGGGAGGGGGTTGCGCCTTACTTTGCAACAAGAAGGGAGTCATCCCCCCTTGGAAAAAGGGGGCTAGGGGGATTTAGGTTTTTGCATTCTCGCCCTCCTGCGCCGCTTTATCTCCTGCATCCATGCGGCGCCTAGCAAAAGTTAAATTTGGCGAATAGCCAAGTTGCTCGCTAAATTTAACTTTCTCCCATCACCCCAATGGGCTGTACAGCTTTTGTGCGCCTAACTGAGGTTTCTAGTTGAAAAGGCTAAAATCCTTAACTTAATGACATTGGCTGCGCGGGGGTTTCTTGTCAAAGGAAAAATCATCCGAAAAAGCGGGCCAAAACCATAATTTAATGACATTGGCTCAAATGCCCCTCAAAGCCACCGCACCATCCAGTCAAAGATCGGCTGACCTCGCTGCGGCAGGATCGTGAATATCACGCTTGAGTACATTTGGCAGGACAAAAATTCTTACCTTAAATCACATTGGCCAGAGGAAATACACCACCGCATCCGCCGAACAAAGCTCCCCTATTTTTTGCGTCGCCCCATAGGAAACCACATTCCCACACCATATATAAAGCCCGCGACGAGAGCACCCACGCCAATTGACCTCAGCTTTTCCAAAGAAAAATCACCGGCAAAATACGCGAATGCTATAGTGGATCCACAATTTCACACACCCATTTAAGATATGCTCCACCCAAAGATCGAGGTGTTCAATGAGTGAAAGCAAACGCAAAACCTTTACAACCGCGAAGAAGGCCAAAGTGGCGCTAGAGGCGATTCGGAATGAAAAGACCGT
>CAMCXE010000203.1 GCA_945882995.1 Thalassocella blandensis
TCCTTCGTTAGATCCAATGCCAAAATTCGAAAAATACGCTTCTATATCAGTGCAAAACGAGCGCGGTAGGGCTTAACTTAATGACATTGCCCCCCTCCCCCGATGAGTCGCAATCAAGAAACCCGTCAAGAAATTCGCCGCTTGGTTTACACTGCCAGCCCCTATTTGCGGAGGCACAACATGGCAGCTTCAGGTTTTTTTGCGTTACTCGATGACATAGCCACACTGCTGGACGATGTGCTGGTGATGAGTAAGCTGGCGGCTAAAAAGACCAGTGGCGTGTTGGGCGACGACCTAGCGCTGAATGCCCAACAGGTCGCCGGTGTGCATGCGGAGCGGGAGTTGCCTGTGGTCTGGGCGGTGGCCAAAGGCTCGCTGCGCAATAAGCTGATTCTGGTTCCCGCAGCCCTGCTCATCAGCGCCTTTGCGCCTTGGCTCATTGCGCCGCTGCTTATTCTGGGTGGCGGCTATTTGTGTTTTGAAGGCGTGGAAAAAATTTTCCACAGCCTGTTACACCCCGCCGCCGAGCAAAGTCACAAACAGGCCTTGCAGGCAGCGCTGGATGATCCACACATTGACCTAGTGGCATTCGAGCGGGACAAAATAAAAGGGGCTATCACTACGGATTTTGTGCTGTCTGCGGAAATTATTGTAATTACGCTGGGCACCGTGGCGGGGGCGAGTTTTGCTCACCAGTGTTTGGTAGTTAGCTTAATTGCGTTGCTGATGACCCTGGGCGTATACGGCCTAGTTGCGCTGATTGTTAAGCTGGATGATATTGGCCTGCACCTGTGCCAAACCCCTGGCCGGGGCTGGCCAGCGCTGCGCCACGCCATGGGCCGCGGCCTGCTGGTAGCCGCCCCCGCACTGATGAAAACCCTCTCGGTGGTTGGCACTATTGCCATGTTTTTAGTGGGCGGCGGCATTTTGGTCCACAACCTCGCCCCCTTACACCACCTTAGCGAAAGCCTAAGCCAATACCTGCAGACTTGGCCATTGGCGGGCTTCTGCCAAGCCGTAGCCACCAATCTTTTTGCCGCACTCGCCGGTATAGGTATTGGCGCTTTGGTGGTGGCGGGTGTGACGGGGTTGGGGTGGGTGCGGCAGATGTTTAAACGGGGCAGCTAGGGTTGGTCCGCGCAACATTACGCAGAGCAGGCTGTTGATAATTAGGCTGCGAGGTGGTTGAGCTGATATACAGCGGTCAATTGCAACTGGCAAAACCCAATAGCGCTTAAATATTTTTCACTGGCTCTAAAATTTCTAATGCTTCCCTATAAATAGGCTCTCCGGCGCTTCCATTGCTTAAACAGAGAATTTTATGACTAACATTTATGACGTTCCAAATTCTCAATTGATCGAGGACAATGGCGTTTCTCCAGAAAGAAATTCAATCGAACATGCTGTCACGGGAAATTACGAATTTTCCATCCGAAAAATTATGCAAGAAGCTTGGGCTAAAAGCCGCGGTGGAAATATTCAGCTGGGGGCAGGATTATTATTGGGTGTTATTTTTTTAGTAGCCATCGCCCTTTGTAGCAAACTAATTATTGGCGCGTTATTCCCGATATATCTCAAGGCTTTTGCGCCCCCGCATTTAGGGGTGCAACAATTGGTTGTAGTCGGGCTGATCAGCCGGTGTATTCAAATGTTTTTTGGAAGCCCAATCATAGCCGGTGTATTCATGCTCGGCGTTAAGCGCGCTACGGGAGCGCCAGTAAAAATCTTGGCTATATTCGATTACGCGCCTAAAACGCTGAAACTGTTTGGGACCAGCCTGCTCATGGCTCTGCTCGTCTTGCTGGGATTTTGTTTACTAATTTTGCCGGGGATCTACCTTTTGGTTGCCTACAGTTTGGCTTTGCCGCTAGTTGCGGACAAAAATCTTAGTCCTTGGCAAGCCCTGGAGGTCTCCAGAAAAACCATTAGCCACCATTGGTTCGGTTTTGCGGGTCTCTACTTTTTAATGGCGGTTGTAGTGTTGATCTCGGCAATTCCCGCAGGAATTGGATTGCTATGGACGCTGCCAATGTCCTTAATCTGTTTGGGCGTAATTTATCGCAACGCGTTCGGATACACCGCAACACACTAATTCGACCTTCCATACTTAACCACACCTACCGTATGCGCTGACCATGGCGTCAGACACCATCCCCAAGTTGAATAATTTATCGCTGCCCCACTACCGCAATGTCATTAAGTTAAGCGCAAAGCTGATTTTTCGAGTGATTTTTAGCCTTTATTTCGCCCTCCTGGGCGAGTTACTTTTTCTTTCATGAAGGCCATCCGGGCCTTCACCCTTCGGGCAGCTCCGCTGTGGCAATTTGCTCCCGGCAAATTGCTGCGTGGCCAAAAAATTGCTGGGAGCAATTTTTCATCGCGAAGCGACCCACAGGGCGAAGCGCAGGGAAGCGCAGGGAAGCGCAGGGAAGCGCAGGGAAGCGCTTAGTAAAGAAAAAGTAACCAAAAAGAAAGGCCACCCGACTTTTTGGTTTTTGCTGCGCAAAAATACCCTCCCTCAAGCGCCATGGATGGCGCGAATGCAGAAAATGCAGGAGCCATTTTCTGCCGAGGCGATTTGGAGGGTCGCCGTGGCGTGACATCCTGTCCCGTCACGGCTCAAATGGACGTCCTGTCCATTTGCCCCTCAAAATCACCTCTCCACTCGGCCAAAAAACGGGTTGGTCCCGCTTCGGCAGGCATGTGGCAGACACATTAGAAAACATTTTGAAAACACTAAAATCCTTAACTTAATGACATTGCCCACTACCGTGAGCCGCATAAAAAAGGCGCCACAGCTGGCGCCTTTTAATTCACACCTCAAAAATCACACCCGCTCCACCAAAGTAGCAATCCCCTGCCCCAACCCAATACACATAGTGGCAATCCCCCGCCGCAGGTTTTGATTCTGCATCACGCTTAACAAAGTCCCCGTAATACGCGTACCCGAGCAGCCAAACGGGTGGCCTAGGGCGATGGCGCCGCCGTACAGGTTCACCTTGGTATCCATATCCGCCAACAAGTCCAGCCCTTGGAGTACGGCTAAGGCTTGGGCGGCGAAGGCTTCGTTGAGTTCTACCGCGTCGATATCGGCCATGGTTAAGCCGGCTTTGGTGAGCAGTTTTTGACAAGCGGGCACTGGGCCGTAACCCATGATGGAGGGCGAAACCCCTACACAGGTCATGCCGCTGACTTTGGCGATAGGCGTAAGGCCCAATTCCTTCGCTTTGGCGGCGGACATTACCAACATGGCGGAGGCGCCGTCGGTAACTTGGGAGGAGCTGCCCGCGGTAACCGTACCGCTTTTGGGGTTGAATACGGGCTTTAGGCTGGCCAGCACCGCGGCGGTGGTGTCGGCGCGGATGGTTTCATCCACGTGCACCATAACCGGAGCGCCGCTGTCGTCATGGCCGAGGGTGGGAATAATGTCCCGAGCAAAATGCCCCGCCTGGGTAGCGGCGGCCGCCAACTGGTGGGAGCGCGCGGCAAACGCGTCCATGTGTTCCCGGCTGATACCGTTCAGCAAGGCGAGGTACTCCGCCGTCAGCCCCATGGAGCCGGCGGCTTTGGCCACCGACAAACCCAACAAGGGATTAGGGTTAACCGCCTGATTCATGTCGATGTGGCCCATATGCTCCACACCGCCCACGAGGTAGATATCCCCCAAACCCGCCTGCACATTGGCGGCGGCGATATGCAGGGCCGACATGGACGAGCCGCACAGGCGGTTAATGGTTTGGCCGGGTACGCAGTGGGGCAAACCGGCGCGCAGGATGATATTGCGGGCAATGTTAAAACCCTGCTCCTCGCGCTGCATGACACAACCCCAAATCAGGTCGTCGATGGCGGCGGGTTTAACTTGGGGGTTGCGCGCTAGCAGGGCATTCACAATGTGGGCGCTGAGGTCGTCGGCACGCTGGTGACGAAAGCAGCCGTTTTTGGCGCGGCCCATGGGTGTGCGGCAATAGTCGACAATAACAAGATCGCGGGGATTGAGGCTCACGGGTGGCTCCTTAAACGGGGTAATAGGGTTGGTTAGCCGCGGCCAGTTGCGCCATGCCGGGCGGCACTTGGTACAGCGGGCCTAATGCCGTGAACTGGCTGGCATTGGCCACAAATGCCGCCAAGCCGGTTTCATCCAGCCAACGGAACACGCCGCCACGAAACGGCGGAAAGCCCAACCCATACAGTAGCGCTAAGTCCGCCTCGGCGGCGCTGGCCACTATGCCCTCTTCCAAACAGCGGGCCAGCTCGGTAACCATGGGAATCATCATGCGGGCCAGAATAATTTCATCGCTCAGCGCGGCTTGCGGCTGGCCAATCAGGGCATACACCTCCGCAGCTGGCGCTTTTTGCGGCTTACCTTTTTTATCCGGCGCGTAGGCGTAAAACCCTTGCTGACTTTTTTGCCCCAGCCGGCCGGCGGCGTGTAGCTGGTCAACAGCGCTGGTGTAGTCCTGCCCCATGCGGTCCGGGAACCCTTTCGCCATAACCGCTTGGGCATGTACCGCGGTATCCAGCCCAATCACATCCAACAAATACGCCGGGCCCATGGGCCAGCCCCAGCGCTCCATCACGGCGTCGATTTTTTGATAATCCACACCGTCGCGCACTAACATGGAAAACCCCATGAAATAGGGGAACAAAACGCGGTTAACCAAAAAGCCTGGGCAGTCGTTCACCACTATGGCTTTTTTGCCCAGCGCATTGGCGTAGGCCACCGTGCGCGCAATGGTCAGGTCCGAGGTTTGGGCGCCGCGAATCACCTCCACCAAAGGCATAGCATGCACCGGATTAAAAAAGTGCATCCCACAAAAATTTTGCGGGCGGACCAAACCCTCGGCCAAATAGGTAATGGAAATGGTGGAGGTATTTGAGCAGAGCACGGCGTCCGCCGCGAGGTGAGTTTCCGCCTCGGCCAACACCGCGCGTTTCACGTTGGGGTTTTCCACCACCGCTTCCACCACCAAATCCACAGCTTGGAAGCGTTCGTAACTCAGGGTGGGCTCAATGCGTGTGAGTGTGGTGGCCATATCCGCTGGGCTCAGTCGGCCTTTTTCCACGCGACTGGTGAGCAACTTGCTGGCTTCTTTCATCCCCAAGTCCAACCCGGCTTGGGCAATGTCTTTCATGCGGATGGGCGTGCCGCGGCTAGCCGACTGGTAAGCAATACCGCCCCCCATAATACCGGCGCCCAACACGGCAGCACGGCTGACTTTTTTGTCCGCGTGTTTTTCTAAAAATTTGGCTTTTTTACCCAGCAGCTGGTCGCTCAAGAATACGCCCAGCAGCGCGCGAGCCTGAGGCGTAGCGGCCATGGCCACAAAATGGTTCAGCTCCACCGCAATGGCCGCCGCGCGATCAAGGCCCGCCGCCTGTTGCATGGCGGTAATGGCTGCCACTGGCGCAGGATAGTGGCGGCCGGCTTGGGCGCCCACAAACGCCTTGGAGGACTCAAAAGCCAATGTGGCTTCGGTTTTGTTCATGGCCAGCGGGGCTTTTTTCTGCGCGCGGCGCGGCAGATAGGGCAAATTGCCATCGGCCAGCGCCGCTAAGGTTTTCAGCGCGGAGGCAGTAAGCTGCTCAGGCTCCACAACACCATCCACCACGCCGGCCTTAAGGGCAGTGGCGGCAGCTTGTTCAGCACCAGAGGCGATCCACTCCACCGCCGTATCCACCCCCGCCAAACGTGGCAGGCGCACCGTGCCGCCCCAGCCGGGAATAATGCCCAGTTTGGTTTCCGGCAGGCCAATTTTGGCGTTGCTGCTCATCAGCCGATAGTCGCAGGCAAGGCACAACTCCAGCCCGCCGCCCATGGCGTAACCATTAATCGCCACCAACGTGGGAAATGGCAGATCTTCTAAGCGGTTAAATTGGTCCAGATTTATGCGCAAATGCGCACGCACACCGGCTTCGCCCAAGGCGAACACAGGCCCAAATTCCGTAACATCCGCCCCCACCACAAACACGCTTTTACCGCTGGTAATGAGTAGCCCACGCACACCGGCGGTGGTCTCTAAAATCCCCAGAACCTGCCCCAACTCGGTCATGGTCAGCTGGTTAAACTTATTCACGGATTCGCCCTGCAAATCCAATTGCAACTGCACTAAGCCCTGCTCCAGCTGCAACAGCTGCATGGCCTGCCCTTGAAACATCATAGTTTCGCCCCTTGTGTGATGATCCTAGAAACCTCTGTTGAAACACCACAATCTGCACAGCGTTTTGGCGCTCAACTGGAATTTCTACGATGATGGCTGTTCGGTAAATGGTGAGGAAGCACCTTATAACACCTAGGAAGTATGGACGCTGACTGGAGCAAACACTAGGTGCGGCGGGTATCGCGCTGAATATCCCAATACAAAAGCGCACGGATTCCTCAGCTCATCAACCAACACCCAAGCTACCCAGTTAAGGTAGCGAGTCAATTTCCTTGCCATGCCCACACTCATGACGCGTAAACTAACCCATGCGTCTTGCGCCAGCAGCACCTAACGGCCACAGCAAGGGCGCACCGCTATCGGCTAAACCAGGCCGAAATAGGGAAACGAATACCAACACCCGCGGCACGGCGGGTGCCCCTGTATGGGCAAGCACTCCACTCCCCCACCATTCCGCCCACGGAGGCTCGCCATGAAAATTGTAATAATCGATGATTTCCGCTTTGCTCGTTTAGAGCTACTCGCACTTACCGTAAAACACAAGGACATCGAAATTCTGGGTGAAAGCGAGAATGGTCAAGACGCCATTACGCTGGTCCGGCAGGTAAAACCCGATGTTATTTTCACCGACATCAATATGCCTGGTATTTCCGTGTTTGAATTCCTCGCGCAAATCGACCCCGCCATCCACATCATTTTCACTACAGCCTACGCCGACCATGCGGTTAAAACCTTCGCTTTTAACACCGTAGACTAATTGCTTAAGCCCATCTCCCAAGAACGCTTTGACGTCGCCATAGAAAAGGTTCGCGCACGGCTTGAGCTGCTGGCATTGAAACAGGAAAAATTCACCCCTTTTACTATGGACAGCCAAATCATGGTAAAAGCCGATGCCGGTTACATCATGAAACCTATTGGCGAATTAATTAAGATCGAAACCAAAGAAAATGCCACCAAGCTGTATTTCAAGGAAATGTCAGCCGAGTTGTCGTTGCCACTATCACAAATTGAGAAACGCCTACCTGAGGCCATTTTTTTTAGGAAATGTTATTCAGGGCACGAATTTTTTTGGCCGCCATTGTCAAGCATTATTTTAAATTTTTTTCGGGTTTGAGACTCTAATCTCTAGGCTATTAATTGACAGCTGGTATATGCGCGGGAAGTTTATTGCGGCCATGCTCGAACACAATATAGAAGTCATCGGTCAGGTTCGGCATGATACTCGGCTCTATGAGTCCCCCGCAAAACGGGAAAAAGGAAGCCGAGGAAGGCCGGC
>CAMCXE010000204.1 GCA_945882995.1 Thalassocella blandensis
AAAGCCTACGAAAGCGGGGTGTCTCTCTCTAGGCAAGAAATGCAAGAGCTCGAGTCAAAATTGGAGAGAAAAGCTGGTCTAGAGCAATGGTTTATTCGCATACCGGCATAGGGTGGATTTGGGATGATTATTTATTTCCACGGCCCTAACTCAATGACATTGGCCCCTACTCCTCATCAATTTTATGCACCCGCCAAATACGCTATACGCAGCTCGGCATTCTCGCACGGCTAGCCTTGGCAACCGCCACAGCGCAAAAATACCCACGGCGAGAAAAGGCGCGTTAGACAAAACATTCCAAAAATTTGGTATGCCCGCAAATGCTTCTGTATCGGCAAAAAAGTGATAGCTGGCAGCTTGGGGGATACGACCGAATGAAAACAGCGTAAGTACAGCTGCTATTGCCACAACGACCAATATGCCTATCTTGGATTTTTCATTTAACCTAAATTGCCACCGCATAGCGTCTTCCTCAATTTCCACGCGCAAGTTAAATTGATAACCCGCCTATTTTTATTCCACTACTTGCCCGCCCCTACTCAATGCCATTACGTTAAGGATTTCAGGCTTTTCAACTAGAAACCTCAGTTGGGCGCCAAAAGGCTGTGCAGCCCATTGGTGTGATGAGTGAAAGTTAAATTTAGCGCGCAACTTGGCTGTTCGCCAAATTTAACTTTTGCTAGGCGCCGCATGGATGCAGGAGATAGAGCGGCGCAGGAGGGCGAGAATGAAAAAACCCAAATCCCCCTAGCCCCCTTTTACAAAGGGGCGATGACTCCCTTCTTGTTGCAAAGTAAGGCGCAACACCTCCCTTTGAAAAAGGGAGGGCTGGGGAGGGATTTTTGGACAAGAGAAAATTACCTGAAAAAATAGCTCGCAACCATTAACTTAATGGCATTGCGCCCCTACTCCTCATCAATTTTATGCACCCGCCAAATTCGCCGCACTAAAAAATAAACGGCAAAAAGCACCGCTAGACCAATGGCCAGTGGGGTAATAGCGTCGCTGCCGGCGCGGCGTACCCAGTTAAATACGCTGAAAAAGGCTAAAGAGCCCAAATACAGTAGGCCAAATGAAAGCGCCATGGCCGCTATAAAAATCAGAATTTTTTTGACGAGCACGGCAGGGAACCTAAAAGGGGGAGTGGTAGCGGGGGAGAAATTTCGCCCAAGCCTAGCCGGTTATTGAAAAAAATCAGACCATTTCTGCGTTGTGAAACACGTCCTGCAAATCGCCGCAGTCGTTAAGCATATCCAGCAATTTTTCAGGGAGTGCTTTAGTGCAGGCAACAATTGCCGGCACTAAAGCACTTAAAAATGGTAGCGCTATTCGTCCCAATCAACATATTGCTGTGGTTTATTGCCAAATGCTTCGACTAAGCGCGGGTACTCTGTGCCCACCACACAAGGGAAAGGCTTCTTCCGACTTAACGACACTTGAAACAGCCAGTTGTCGCCATAATCGAACAAATAAAACAATTTTTTATCCTTGGGCAGAGGAAAGAGCGCATTTAAATTTTCTATCGGCAGCTCATCAGCATCAAAATCGTCATCTTCATCCAAATTATAGAGTCGGGCACTCTCGCGACTGCGCTCTGAGCGCGACAAATAGAAGTGGTATAAATGATCATTGTCAAAATCAACTGCGCGCTGAATTGCCTGGTGTAAATCATCCAGCGTAGCAGTGGCATCAATTTCCAAGACGCCCTGCCAACCATCTTCGGCGTGCCGGCCACACACCAATTTTACATTTAGGGTCAATATCATTTCGAGTTGTTCCGCTTGATTAGTTTTGAAGCGCATTCCACGCAAACCCCATTTATGCAATTCGGGCGCAGCGTGCCGTGCCCTCCGCCAAGGTTTGTGCCCGCCGGCGAATACGAAAATAGCGAGTGATGAGAGGAGTTTTGGCATCGCTGCCGGGGCAACCAGTCAAAAAATGCTGTAACTATTCAGCACCGTTTTCATTTTCCCGCGTCATCCCCGCGCAGGCGGGGAACCAGATGGCAACTACTCCGAAGCAATCACGATAATCAAGTAAAAACCGTCTATTGGCCGCTGGATCCCCGCCTGCGCGGGGATGACGGGGAAATATGCTGAATAGTTACAAAATGTTAAGCCATTTCCGCGTTGTGAAACACGTCCTGCACATCGTCGCAGTCGTTAAGCATATCCAGCAATTTTTCGAGCATCTGTGCGTCTTCGCCGGTTACGGCGACTTGGGTTTGCGGGATAAACGTAATTTCTTCGATTTCGAAGTTAATTTCGCCAAACGCTTCGGTAAGCGCTGTTTTAACTTTGTTGTATTCGTTCGGCGGGGCAAGCACGGTAATAATGCCGTCGTCATTTTCAATTTCCGACACATCCACATCGTGCTCCATTAAGGCTTCCAGCACCGCATCCTCATCGGCATGTTTGAAGGAAAAAACCGCACGGTGGTCGAACAAATGGGCAACCGCGCCTGGGGCGCCGAGTTTGGCTTTGGTTTTATTGAAACAGGTGCGCACGTCGCCAATGGTGCGGTTGTTGTTGTCGGTGAGGCAGTCCACTAACACTAAACAATTGCCGGGGCCAAAACCTTCGTAGCGCACCACTGAGTAGTCTTCACCGCCGCCGCCTTTGGCTTTATCTATGGCTTTTTCAATGATGTGGCCAGGTATTTGGTTTTTTTTCGCCTTTTCAATGAGGCGGCGCAGGCTAAGGTTGGCCGTTGGGTCTATGCCGCCGTTTTTGGCGCAGACGTAAATTTCTTTACCGAATTTGGAGTAGAGCGAGGTTTTCATGCCCGCGGTTTTGGCGATCTGGGCCTTGCGGTTTTCGTAGGTTCTTCCCATGGTCAGGCTCTTTGTAGTGGTGTACAGAAAAAGGTGGGCAATTATGCCGCTTCTAAGCCCAGCCGTTAAGGCCTAAGGGGCGGCAAGGCGAAAATCTGCGCACAAATTTGCTTGTGCGCCGCTATAGCGTGGGCACTGGCGCTTTGCTGGTGGCCGCGCTGGCTGGCGGGGTTGGCACAGGCATGGGGTTGGCGACGCCGGGCGTGGAGTCCTTGCCGTCTGTGGGGGTTTGGTCCTGCGGCTGCTGCAATTTGCCGGTGGCTTCGGTCTCGAGGCGTATGGTCACACGGCGATTTTTGGCGAGGCCCAGTCGGTCGTCGTTGCTGGCCACTGGGTAACGCTCACCGTGCCAACGCACCCAAAGCGCTTCTTTGGGTACGCCGCCCTTAACGAGATAGTTGGAAATTAACACCGCGCGTTTCTCTGCCAATTTCACGTTGTCTGCTTCGCTGCCCATAGCATCCGTATGGCCGTCGATGTAGAACTCCTTCACCTGCGGGTCGGCCTTGATGTAGGCCAGAATATTGTCCAATTTTTGCTGCTCCAGCGGCTGCAGTTTTTCGTGCTGGTTGGAGCCAAAATACACCGAGGTGCGCTGAATTTGCTCAAAATTCACCGGCAGTAAGCTGGCAAGGCAGGTTTCATAGTCGCGGTAAGCCGCTCGAAACCCGATGGTAGTAATGGCTACTTGAGCAGGGTCTTCGCTGCCGAATTTCAGCTTGCGGGTAAACTGAATTTCTTGCCCTTCTAGTAACTCGGTAAGCATTTGCTCGGCGCGGCTTGCGCCCAAACCCACTTCGTCCACCCCTTGCCCCACGGCTACATACCCCAGCTCGCGCCGGCTACCCGTGGATTTCCACACCGGCGGCTGGGCAATTAGTAAGGCTTGGCCACTTTTTAAGGTGGGCGTGAGTGGGCGCAGGGCAAAATGCAGGGGTTCCCCGGCGTCGCGGGTGAATACCGCTCGACCGTAATAGGGAATGGCGTGAGTCATGGAGCAGCTGAGGTTGGAGGACTCGGTGCGCCAGCCGCCGTCTTCGATAAAATTGGAATAGGTGATGGCCTGGCCCAGTTGCGCCCAGCTCCCAAGCCCTATTAACCAAATCCAACGCACAGTAACACCTGCAACTGAAAAGCTTAGGGGGTTATCGGCGCTTGGCGCCTGTGCTTTAGGTGTTAATTCCGGTAGCATTTCCGCCACTCAGGGCGCCTGCGTCTTGCCCACCCCGTTTTCCGCTCTAAGGCTTGTTATGCCCAGCTCAATAACCCTCACCGCACCCGATGATTGGCACATTCACCTGCGGGACGGCGCCGCCCTAAGGCGCACGGTAGACGACGCTGCCCGCAGTTTTGCCCGCGTGGTGGCCATGCCAAACCTAGTACCGCCCGTTACCAATGCCGCTCAAGCCATGGCTTACCGCCAACGCATTTTGGCCGAGGTGCCCAAGGGCGCTAACTTCGAGCCCTTAATGGTGCTGTACCTCACCAACAACACCAGCGCCGAGGATATTCGGGCCGCCCAAGCCGCCGGCGTAGTGGCCTGCAAGCTTTACCCCGCCGGCGCTACCACCAATTCAGACTCCGGCGTAACCGACCTTAACCTGATCACCCCAGCCCTAGAGGCCATGGCCGAGACTGGTGTGTTATTGCTAATTCACGGCGAAGTGACCGACCCGCAGGTGGATATTTTCGACCGCGAGGCCGAGTTTATCCGCCGCACCTTGGTGCCCCTGCTGGCGCAATTTCCTCAGCTTAAAATCGTGTTCGAACACATCACCACTGCCGACGCCGTGGCCTTTGTGGCCGGCGCGGGGCCCAACTTGGCCGCCACCATTACCGCCCATCACCTCTTGTTCAACCGCAACCATATGCTGGTGGGCGGCATTCGCCCCCATTATTTCTGCCTGCCCATACTCAAGCGCCAAACGCACCAAGCGGCGCTAATCTCCGCGGCCATCAGCGGCAGCCCCAAATTCTTTCTGGGCACAGATTCCGCCCCCCACAGCCAACACCGCAAAGAAGCGGCCTGTGGCTGCGCCGGGGCATACACCGCGTTTAGCGCGCTGGAGTTATACGCCGAAGCCTTTGACCGAGCCGGTGCGCTGGACAAATTAGAAGGCTTTGCCAGCCACTACGGCGCCGATTTTTATGGGCTGCCGCGCAATACCCAGCAGATTACCTTGCAGAAAGAAGACTGGACCCTGCCCCAGCAGCTCAGTTACGGCGACGAATTTTTGGTGCCGCTGTTAGCCGGCGAAACCTTGCACTGGCGTCTTGTTCAGCCCTAGCGGCCCCACATCGTATTGGATACACCCATGAGCACAGCAGACGACCAACCCACCACCTCAAAACGTTTTGCCGAGCGTTTTCGCGGCTTTATGCCGGTTATTGTGGACGTGGAAACCGGCGGTTTTAACTGCCACACCGACGCGCTGCTGGAAGTAGCCGCCGTCACCCTCAAAATGGACGAGCACGGCTGGCTAAGCGTAGACGCGGTGCACTCCTATCATCTCGACCCCTTCGAAGGCGCCAACATCGAACAGTCGGCGCTGGATTTCACGGGTATCGACCTCAACTCCGACGAGCGCATGGCCGTGCCGGAACTCCTAGCCATGGAAGAAGTGTTTCATGCCGTCAAACGCAAGGTGAAGGAATATAACTGCACCCGCGCCGTAATTGTCGGCCACAACGCCCACTTCGATTTAGGCTTCATCAACGCTGCCGCCCTGCGCTGCGAACTCGGCAAACGCAACCCGTTCCACCTGTTCTCCTGCTTCGACACCGCCACCCTAGCGGGCCTAGCCTACGGCCACACCGTACTAGCCCGCGCCTGCCAAATCGCCGGCATCGAATTTTCCAACAAAGAAGCCCACAGCGCCGCCTACGACGCACTCAAAACCGCCGAGTTGTTTTGCGGCATTGTGAATAAATGGCAACAGTTGGGTGGCTGGCCGTTGGGGGAAATTGGTGGGGAGGAGGAGGCTGGGGTTTAGGCTTCGCTCAACATCTAACGAGCAGCAAACACTTTGGAAAACGGCGTAAAAATCACCCGCAGCAAAACCTACACCGCCAGCCGTGCTTGGGGCGCAGAAACCATCGCCACCATGAACGGCATCACCACCCGCCTGCACTGGACGGACCAACCTTACCAATGGCACATCAATGATGGTGACGAGGTATTTGTGGTGCTAGACGGCTGTGTGGAAATGCGATTTCGCGATGATAGCGGCGCTGATCAATCCACGCTGCTTAACACGGGTGATATTTTTTATGCTTCCGCCGGCACCGCACATGCGGCTTACCCACAAGGTGAGGCGAGAATTTTGGTGGTGGAAAAGGAAGGTAGTGTTTAAGCCGGTTTGGCTGTGGGCTGAAGTGGGAAAAATTAAAACTAGCGACTCATTTTACTGACATGGTGTGAGGAGGGTCCGTGGAGAGCGAAGCAGTAGATTCGAATTACCCAGCCGAGCTGCTGCTTCATATGGGCGAGTGGCAGATTCGAGCGCAGCAGTGCGGTAAAATGGAATGCTGGTATGAATTGTATTTCGGCGCTAGTGATCAACAACTTGAGCCTATAGGTGGCGGAGTTCTGTCGGGATTTTTCGGCTCCTTTGTTGCTACTTTTCAAAATGAAAACGGATATCCGTTAAGCTCAATGAGCAATCCAAGGTATACGGAATTAGTCGGAGGGCTGCAAGCTCATTATTTGGGTTACGCAGTACTATCTGGTTATTCAACTTTTTATATATTTCGTGACCCTAATAAAAAAATTCACATTGTATTAGCTAATGGAAAGGGTATTTTTAGGGCGCATGTAACATTGAGCGACGACGAGCTAAATCATGTTCGGGCATTTATGACCGCATGGATTAACAGCAACGCCAAATCAGACAGCCGAGCAGACATTATAGAGCCACGATATTAAACAAGTGCTGCGCTATGGCTGGCAATTGGGCGCAACTGAAAACCACCATACTGAACTCGCTTTGCACACCTCAGACCTAGCGAGTATTGTCCAACAAACTCAAAATGCGTCATCACAGTGTCGGGGCAATCCTAAAGAATTACGCGAGCAACGTGATCTCACTATGACCAATTACCAACCGCCGTTTAGCGTCTCTTATGAACACATCGAGCGGGTGTCGCGGATCAGTGAACAGATAGAGCTACTCAATTTTCTCACGCCCCAATTGCGGCGCGGAAACCGCATTCGCACTATTCAGGCGTCGCTAGCTATTGAGCAAAATACCCTCAGTGTTGAACAGGTTACAGCCGTTATTGAAGGCAAACCCGTGCTGGGTTTGCCTCATGAAATCCAGGAAGTGCGCAACGCCTTTGCGGCTTATGAATTATGGGCCGTGGAAATAAATAACTATCCCAAATACCTCTGGCTTTGTTCCTGAAAATTTTTTAAAATTGCCACTCCCAACCCATAGAAAAATATCATGTAGAAGATCATATATTATGGAAAAATACAGCTATCAAGCTCAAAGGTTATGATAAACGTATTTTTATGGCCTCCGTTGTTCAAA
>CAMCXE010000205.1 GCA_945882995.1 Thalassocella blandensis
AATGCAGGAGCAATTTTCTGCCGAGGCGATTTTGAGGGTCGCCGTGGCGTGACATCCTGTCCCGTCACGGCTCAAATGGACGTCCTGTCCATTTGCCCCTAAAAATCACCTCTCCACTCGGCCAAAAAACGGGCTTGTCCCGCTTCGGCAGGACTGGGGCTGTAACTGAGTAAACATTTTAGAAAAGCTAAAATCTTTAACTTAGTGACAATGCCCCCCGTAAGACTTGCTAGTGGCTTAGGCAAGGTTTTTAGCGGTAAGCGTCACCATTGGTTTTGGCAAGTCGCGGGTGCGGGCGCTTGCCATACCCGAGCGCAAGCCGGCGAACGCCGCGGCAAGGGGCCGGTGCTGCAGCCTTACAGCTCAAACAGGCGGTGAAAGCGCCTCTAGGCTTGCTGAATTTTAGGGGTTTCGGTAGAGTCCAAGGCGTTTTCCTCAAGCGGGTAAGAATGCCACGGATTGATGGCGCTGAGGAAAGTGTTGGCCAAGGAGGTTCAGCCCGCGTAGTGGCTGTGTTCATAAAATGGGTCAGAACCCAAGCATTCCATGCGTCGGATATTTTGCGACTCGTGGCAAGCTGGTTTTGCTGCGCACATTTTTTTCACAAAACTATGATTTAAAAAATACCACTTGGCTCGTCTTTATGCTGAATATAATATTGGATAATAATTTTATGAAAAAATCTGTTTTGCTTATTGCTCTGGCTCTAACCCCTCTTATTGCACGCGCAGAGAGCCAATTATCCGTAGGGCTTGGAATGCCCTATGGCGGAGGGCTTGGGGGCAAATATGCAGTTAATTATGATGCATTCAAGCTGTATGCCGGAGCTGGCTTGTTGGGGTATACCTCTTGGTCTGGCGCCGAATATGGTGGTAGCGTGGGTTTTGAATATCATACTGAATCGAACAATAGTTCCTTGGGCCTATCCTATGGCGCTGTTGGCTTGTCATTCTGGATTCAAGAAAGTGTAGTCTATTTAGGCCCGGCTATTAATTATTCCTACTATTTCTCCGGCTTTAACAGTGCATCTTGGATAATTGGAGCATCGATCTTTCAGGGGAAGGGCGAGGTTCCGGGATATTCGATTGAAGATGAGAAAAAGGGGGTGTCTTTTATGTTTGGTTATCAATTTTAAGGGCGCACAAATTGGCCAAGTGGCACGCATCCGCTATTTGGTCGGGTTGGTGTGCCTAGCATGGGCGTAGAATCTTAAAGGTGAAAGTGCGGTGTGGGTGGCTTAGCATTTTAACCACAATGGACGCGGCCGCCAGACATCGGCGCCGCGATTCCACAGCTCAGGGCCAATAGAGGATGCAATCACCTATTGTTGGCGAAACGGCCACGGCCATTTACGATCACCAGCTGGCCACTATGGAGCCGGTGTTTTCCTGTGTTGACAAACAAAAAGATTTAAGTGGTATAGCCTGTGCGGCCAGCCAAAGGCGCGGGGGTAATTGCAGTTCTATTGTTGGATTCACAGCGTTGAGAATTGGAAAAATTGCGGAAATTTGTCTGAAATCGCTAAAAACTCCGCTTAAGAGTTCGCCTTTAGCTATTGGGGTTTGGCGGGCTGGTATATGTTTGATCACACAAAATGGCTCGCTAATTAATCAACCCAAGCAAAGCAAACTATCATTGGTGATTGTGGGAATTATTCCGGCTTAGTTTTTTATTTATTTCGGTTTTTCTACAACCTCGTTAGCCGTCTATGGAAATTATCGGAGCCCTTTATGGCCAATCCTGAATTCAAAATGGATGAGCAGCTCGTTGATGCGCGCTCAGACCAAATTGCCTACAAGCTCACCGTATCGAACCCCGATTCACAGCCAGTACGCCTGCTGAGCGTTCACCCTCGCGTCCCAGTGGGTGCCAGTGTCCTAGAGATTACCGACTCCTCGTTGGCTCAAGCCAATTTACAAAAAGCCAAGCTGCTGGATGAGCTCAATCGGTTGCTGCGTCAGTATCTCTGGGTGACATCCGCTGCATTTCGGCAGGAATGGATTGAACAGCAGAAGGAGTCTGTTAAGCAGCTCCTCAGTGTTGTGGGCTTTCTGTCCGTATATTTACAGCTGATTTTCAGCCTGTCTAGCTTTCAAGCGCGTATGAAGCGTGAATTCGAGTCATTCTCCTTTAACATTTCTTCCGCCGCCGATGCTCGCTCCGCCTATGAAAAGTGGATGGCGGCGAGTACCGAACACGATGCCGTCAGGACTCTTTTTGATGAGAAGACCAAGCAGCTTGAACGCGTGGAGGAGCGCATGGACGAAAGCGAAAGACCCGGCCTGACATCCATTGCGCCCGGTGGATTCTTCACTGCGACTTACGTTATGAAGTTCGAGAGAAGAGCGCTTGAGCCGCGAAAGTATCAGGTTGGTTTTGATGCAACCTACTCGCAAGCAGGCGCTTCTCCGCAGAGCAGTTCCGTAGCCACCACAGTTCAGATTAGCCCCTACCCACTTAGCCTGTGTCTTGTTGCCGTTCTGTCCGCTTTCTTGGGTGTTTTTGTCCGGCTATCAGTAAATGCGCAGAGCGAACCGTTTATCGAGATGCTTAGGCTTGCTCAGAGCGGACAAGTCCTTGTTGGGCCCATAGTCGCGTTAGTTTTTTTTAACGTCTACGAATACACGTCAATAGGCAAGGGCGTGAATATGTCAGTGAGCTGGCGCAGCGCCCTCTTGATCGGTGCTCTTTCCGGCTTGGCACATGAACGAATTCTATCGGCGTTAAAGGCATTCATTGGCGCGTAGCCGGGCCGGCCGTAGGGCGCACTTCAGTGCGGGGGGCGGAGTTTCGGAGTTTCGGTCCGTTCCGCTAAGGCGACACCCTGCGGGGAATGGTTATCTTAATGTGGATTACGCGTTACAGGATCGTTAGATTATTATGGGTTTGCGACTTATGCGAGCAGTTAAAATTTTTATCTGTTTTTTATTTTTGCCAGTTTCGCTACATTGCTTCGCTGAAAAGGAAGCGGTTACGCGTAGCTGGGCCGGATGGTATGTCTTGGCGCTTACAAAACCGCTTGCAAAACCATTAGTCGCGGCAAATTAAATTATCGGTTATTGTTGCGTAGATTATCCTCGGCATTTTAATTTTTTCTATATTTTACGGGCTGGTTAGGAGCTTTTATGTTTGGTCTACTTCGCTTTATCCGTGGGGTCTGCGGTCTAGTTTTCGCACTTCAGGTGATTCACGTCATTGAGGCGTTTGCTTGGCTTTCTAAGCTGGAAGCCGTTGGCCAAGATATGGGAAAATTCTTCGCCCTCCTTTTGTTAAAGGTCATTTTCTTGGCCGTCGGCGGAGTTCTATTTTTCTGGCTTCGTGGGCATATAAATCGTTCACATCAGAAAATGCACGGCACTCCTCACCCAGCATTGGCTGAAACGAAATGGGCCCTCTAAGTCATTCGCTCCTAGCGCTTCGCTCCCGCAGAACGCTCCGCTAGTGGCACGAACCTTAGGTGATAGGTTGGAGAAAAATATGACAAATCATCATGACCATATAGAAACAGCATTCCTGCAACGCGTAACCCGCACAAAACTGTTGCACGTAACCAGGATAACCATAGGGCGCACTTTAGTGCGCAGTTCTCGGAGTGTTGGTGAATTTTGTGCAGCGCACCAATGCGACGCTCTTCAGATAAGGGTGATCGTAATGTGTGTTACGCTCTATTTGTTGTTGCGAGACTAGATTCAAAAACTTCTGATTTAGGTGGACTTGCAATGCTCACTGATATTTTTGCTTATAGATACCGTGAAATTCCTATTTGGGATACCTTCGACGAAAATGCACGTAGGTTGTTGGTCCAAGGATTTCGAATCGTTTCCGAGCATTTATTCCCCTATTACGACGGTAACGGCAAGGAAAGATCAGACGCAAAGGTAATATGGGATGGTCTAAACAAAAAGTTGGCTATGGAACTTGGCCTTAACGACCTGTCTTCACCAATTTATGGTTACTACAAGGAGTGGAGCGGGAAGCAGCAGTGGACTAGCGGATCTTGGTCGAAAATCAAGGTCTGCGAAAGCTTTGTTCTTGCTAATTACGATGGCTCCGTTTCGGCCGGTCAGTTTATTAAGGAACGTTTAAGCTTTATAGAATTAGCGTTCCGCCAGCACGAAGAAAAACTCATAACGCTGAATGTCAGCCTCGAAAAACGGGTTCTAGAAGAAGAGCTGGCGGCGAAAATTAGGTTTAACCGGGGAATACGTCTTTCAGGGAATCCGGTTGATGATCTCCGTGCGTGGAATAAAACTCAAAACGAGATGTTTGGAGCAATATGCAATGAATTAAACGAGCGCTTTCGTCAATCCGGGGCAAAACTTCATTATCATAACGGATTTATTCAAATCTCTGAGGATGTACTCATTACAGGCGAAATTGAACAGCCTTTCTGGGATTTGGTTAGCGAACCCATGTGGAAGAGTGTAGATCACGATATGAAGGAAGCCATTGACCTCCGAGACAGTGGTGGAAGAGACCCAGCCTTATTTGCAGCGAAAGCTTTGGAAAGCACTATAAAAATTATTTCTGATGCCAAAGGATGGACCAAGGGCAATGAAAGGGGAGCCGCTAATTACATTGACAATCTTCGAGCAAAAGCAAACGGTGAGTTAATAAATGGTTGGGAGCGTGAAAATTTAGTTGATTTCTTTGCGAAAGTTCGTAATCCATTCGGGCATGGTGCCGGGAGTCAACCTGTTCCCGAATTGTCCTCGCACCAAACAGACTGGGCAATTGGGTTTTGCATGATATGGACGAAGAACTTAATTCGAAGAATATAGCGCATGGCCGCGTTAACCGTAGGGCGCACTTCAGTGCGCCGGTTTCAGAGTTTCGGCGTATTCGGTGCCGCCCGCCAAGACGACTCCCTACGGAGAAAAGTTATATTAATGCGGGTTACGTGTTTGCGCCCACTTGCACATTAGCCCCCATAGCCCACGAACCAGCCCCCAATGACGCAAAAATTGCCCATTTCCTGCGGCTCAAGGTGGAATCACCGACTATAGTTAGGGAACAAATTTACCTGATGGAGCCCGGCGCTTATGGGTGTTGCCTCATTTTTTAATCGGTTGCTACAGCGGAATGCGGTTAGCGAAGGCCAAGAAGGCAGTTTTTCGCGGACGTTGGTCATTGAACCCAGTAGTTTGAGCCTTAGCCAGAGCCACGACCTCTACTTAAATTATTTGTTTGAGGTGGATACGGGTAGCCGTATCAGCGTGCCGCAGAAGCTGGTGTTGGAGATTGTGTTAAACAGCCTCAAGAAGAAAGAAAACCGCATGAATGCGGTGCCGCGTTTGCCTACGGTAATCCCCAAGTTGATTCGCAGTTTGCGGGACCCAGACAGCGCTATTCGCGACTATGTGAATATTGTGAAAAAGGACCCAGCCATGTCGGCGGCGGTGTTGAAGTTGGCGAATAGCGCCTACTTCAACCCGAGCAATCAGCACATGGGGGATATAGACCGGGCGGTAATGTTGTTGGGGGTTGCGGGGTTGCGGTCGGTACTGTCGGCGGCGGTAATGCAGCCCATTATCCAGCGGGATTCGCCGTATTTTTCCCTTACGGGCAAACGTATGTGGCAACACTCTTTGCACTGCGCCATTGCCTGCGAGGTGACGGCGCCTAAGCGTGGGCTGGAGCCATTTAGTATGTACCTGATGGGGCTGGTGCATGATGTGGGCAAAATTACGCTGTTTAGTGAGCTGTGCAAACAATTCAAGCTCAATGGCAATCAGGAGCAGCCGGGGTTTCATGCCTTTTCGCCGTTAATGCGCACCTTTGCGCCCCAACTGGGGTTTTTAATCGCCCGGGACTGGGGCTTGCCCGACGAGGTGTGTGACGCCTTGAAGGAGCAAATCGAGTTGCAGCCCGGCCAAACCATCAGCCCCGAAGGCGTGTTGTTGTACCAAGCCAACACGGCCTGTGAAGCCTATGTGACCTTGCACAAAACGTCCCGTGCGCAGGCCATGGGCATACTCAAAGATTTCCGCCTGCCGGACGACTTATATCAAACCCTCGATACCGTGGAAGAGGACTTATAAGCCTAGGGCGGTTGCCAATAGTCGCTTGACGTGTAAGTATCCCCGCGCATTTCGTTAATATTGTATGCGTGTGAACCCAAGGGGAATCTTATGCGTCGAGTGGTATTTAATCAAAAAGGTGGCGTGGGAAAATCCAGTATTACCTGTAATCTTGCGGCCATTAGCGCCGATGCAGGCCTGCGTACGCTGGTTGTAGACTTAGATGTGCAAGGCAACGCCAGTTATTATTTGGGCGTTGATATTCACTGCCCGCAAATGATCAGCCCCGAAGCCAGTATTGCCCATTTATTGCGGCAGAGCGCCTCGGCTTGGTTTTCCAGCGCGCAGCCCGCCATTAGTTTTGTGCGCGAAACGCATTTCCCCAAGCTAGATTTATTAGCCGCTAGCCCGCTATTGAGTACTATCGCGCCAGAGTTGGAATCGCGTTATAAAATTTACAAATTACGCGAAGTGTTGGATGAATTAAGCGGGGAATATGACCGTATTTTTATTGATACCCCACCCAATTTTAATTTCTTTAGCAAAACGGCCTTAATTGCGGCGGATCGGGTACTCATTCCTTACGATTGCGACAGCTTTTCAAAACAGGGTTTAAATCAACTGTTAGAAAATTTGGTGGACCTGAAGCAGGATCACAACCCCAAATTGGCCATTGAAGGCATTGTAATTAATCAGTTTAACCCCCAGGCCCGTTTGCCCGGCGAGTTAATTGCGCAGCTGAAGAACGAAAATCTACCGGTGCTGGAAACCTATTTAACCAGCTCGGTGAAGATGAAAGAGTCCCACCACGCCCGCCAGCCACTCATCTATTTTGCTCGCCAACATAAACTTACCCAGCAGTATCAAACGCTGTTTGAGGAAATTGAGAAAGTCGAACACGCGTTTGTTTAAAAGAGTTATCTCCGTTGGCGCAGGCATGTAGTGTCACTGGGTTAAGGTTTCAGCCTTTCCAAAATACATTTTTTAATGTTACGACCGCGGTCCTGCCGAAGCGGGACCAGCCCGTTTTTTGGCCGAGTGTAGAGGTGATTTTGAGGGGCAAATGGACAGGAGCCGCATGGATGCGGCGAAGTAGAGCAACGCACGACTGCATGGATGCAGGAGGTAGAGCGACGCAGGAGGCCAAAGCCGAGGAGCGGTTGCCGAGACGTCCATGTGAGCCGTGACGGGACAGGAAAAAATGGCAGGACTGCCATTTTTGATGCCGAAGGCAGCCCGAAGGGCAGAGCACACGGATGTGGCGAATCCTCTCACGCCACGGCGACCCTCAAAATCGCTTCGGAGGGAGGGAATTTTTGCGCAGCAAAAACCAAAAAGTCGGGT
>CAMCXE010000206.1 GCA_945882995.1 Thalassocella blandensis
AAAATTCGCGCCACCAAATTAGCGATTTTAGTCAATTTGACCGCGAACCTTGATTTTTGCGGAAAAATTAGGGGTTCGCCGTGATACGGAAAGCAGTTTCATGCTAATTTAGATATTTGGCAGGTGGGGTGACGCTCTAATCTCTAGGAAAAAGAAAAACCGGTGGATATTAGTTTTGAGCCCGAGTCGATTAAATTCGATGATAAAAAATAGGCAACATCCGAGCAAGCCAATAATGGGGGTACGCTCGGCACGAACCTAGAAAAAGGCTCTAATGGTAAAGATGGTACGGTTGGCGGCGATTACGACCCAAAAACTTATACTTTTAAAGCTGTGGCTTATGATTCTCAACGCATTGGGTCAAGCAAGGTAAAGCCAATGTTATTGGTGCCAATGGGCGATAATGGTGAACAAAAAGCTTTTCCATTTATGGTTGCAGCTCACCACCTAATTCCTGGAGAGGCCTCATTATATGCTAGCTTGCTACGCCATTATTTAACGAAGGGGAGTAGTGTTTCCACTACGGATAATAAAAAATGGACAATTAGAAATTATATTGGCTACAACGTGAATGGGAATCATAACGGAACTTGGTTGGTCGGCAATTATGCCATTCGGCCGGGTGCACAACCATGGACCGCCACTCCAAAACCTGGGGTCAGCTGGGGCGACCTGAACGATCCGGATTGGTTTTTAGCTTACGTGGCCGCAGCTATCAAGGTTACTGGTGCTCAATTTCACGATGCCCATACTCAATACAGCGAAGCCGTCAAAAAACTATTGAATAAAATTACTGCGAAGTTGCATGGTCATCAGTTGAATTGCAAGGACTGTGAGTCAAAGTTAGGCAAAGAAATTAGCCCTCCCTATTTTGTTAAAGAGCGATTATTTGGTTTGTCTGCTTATTTTCGGGGCCAGCTAGCTGGGCACCCATCTGCATGGAAGCGCCCTTGGTTCACGTCGGATAAATGGCGAAATAAAATATTTTCTGGCGGCACCATTAACGCAAAATTTTTGGAGGCTTATAGCGAGGCCTCGCTTATGGAAGAAGGAGCATAAAATTCATGAATTATTATGTAATAAACGACGAAGGTGTGTACCCGGCCTTGGCGGTGGCACAAGAGCCGGAGCTGCTAGGCGGGCCTTGGTATGAGGGCATACCGATCAGCATCCCGCTGCCGGCAGTTTTACAGTATGAATTAGTGGAAGAGGATGAGGCGGTCTATCATATTAAAAATCTATACGATGCCGAGGCTTTTCCGTTAATGAGTAAAACATTGGCGCGTATTCTTGCTGGTCTGGGAGTTAATAATATCGAATATTTCCCCGCCCAATTATTAAACCGCAATAATCAGCAATTGTTAGACACTCACGTGGCGTTTAATGTGTTGGGGTTGGTGGCGGCAGCCGATGAGGCTACATCAACCACCTTTTTCGAAGATCAGCCAATAGGGCTAATTGATACCGATTTTGCAAGTTTAACGCTGGACCCCTCTAAAGCGCACGGATTGGATTTATTTCGACTCGCCGAAAATTGTAGCGCCATTATAGTTTCTGATCGAGTCAAAGAAGCTATCGAAGCGGCTGCATTGCCGGGCTTCGTATTTTACGGGCCTGGCGAATGGTCCGGCTGAACCAATTTTTGTCTTCACTGGATTGTTCAAAAGCAGTGGGCAGGAAGGAGAAGTTTCTGTTAGCTGTGTTTTGATGCTGACAGTTTTTTTTGGGCGTTTTTTTGAATTGTATTTGTTATTGCGGAGTCGCTTTCCATGCCACCAATGCCATTTTTCATGACCTTCCTGAAATGAGTGGGTCGGCGGTAATATTTGTATCCAAAGTTGGGGTGATTTGTCCGCTAGGCGATTCCCTGCCCAAGGTTGTGGCCGCGGTTAGCGCGGGAATCAGTCGCTATAGAAAGAGCGGCGTATATTTGCGTAGTCACTAAGAGGTGAGTTTAGCGAAAGTTCCCGATGCATGCATTGAGGTTGAATTGGCGAAACTTATAACTCTAGGCAAGAGCGTTCGATTTCGGCGCATTGTGGCATTGTTAGCAAATGCATTAATGCAGTTAGCTCCCAGCTTGTCGCCCAATGTTGAAATTATGCTAATGCTAACCTTGCCAGAAAATTTCCCCGGTTATGTTAGCGACCTAAATCGAGATGTCTTGCGTGAGCTCGCCGCACTCACTGGGTTGAATATTAATTTGACCGAATCTGCGGTATTTACCGTAGGCGCTGCAGGGGGTGGATTAGCATTGGCGGCCAGCATTGAAAAACTAAAAAACATTAAGATGAACACTTGCGTGATTATGGCTGGCGCTGATTCTTGTATCGACTTGTCGCTGTTGGCGCAATTGGATAAAGCGCGCCGCCTCGCCAACCTCGATGCCCTAGACAGCTTTGTACCCGGTGAGGGCGCATGCGCTTTGTTGCTTTCAGCTGAGGCAAACCCGTCCAGCCTTGGAGCGGTTAGCTGTCTAGAAAATGGCATTGAAGATGGCCATAGATTTGCGAGCGACACAGCCTATCGCGGCGATGGTTTGGCTCGGACCATGTCGCGTTCGCTAACCTTGTACGCTGGCGCCAATAAACCCGCCATTATTTATAGCAACCTCAATGGCGAAAGTTTTGGCGTGAAGGAGCTAGGTGTGGCCACCATACGTAATAGCCAACACTTGGCCAATCCTTGGCGACAGGAGCATCCAGCAGACGGCTATGGTGATCAAGGCGGTGCCAGCTTCCCTTTGCTGATTGCCATTGCATTGGCCAATAAGGCAGCTCCCGCATTGGTGCTTTGCTCGTCTTGGGGTGCCGAGCGGTGTTGTGTTTTGGTTGAGGCGCCAAGGGCTTAACAAAATGGGTTCCTCAGGTCTCTGTGAGGTTGGCGTTTTCTTCGGCGGTTTTAGTCTATTTCTTCAAACACCGCTGAAAAAACCCAATCGCCATTTGATACCCCAACAACTGCAATTCCGCGTCATACCGTTCACCCTCGTCGCGCATAAACGCATGCTGGCCGTTAAATTCGTGCCAGGTAAAGTTTAAATTGTTCTCCGTTAAGGTGCGATAAACCAAGGCGCGGCCTTCGGGGGGGATGTGGGGGTCTTGTTTGCCCCACACCATTTGTAATTCACCGCGAATTTCCGCGCTGCTGGTGCGGGTGTCGTTGCCGGTTTGTGAGGGAATAAACCCTGAGTGAATGTCGGTGGCGTAAAAACAGCTGGTGGCGGAAATGGCGGGGTTAATGGCCGCGCGAAATGCCAAATGGCCACCCAAACACACACCCATTGCGCCAATATTGCCGTTGTAATAGGCCAGCGTTTGCACATAGTCCAGCATGGCTTGGGTGTCGGTGTCGTGGTCTTCTAGGGTTTTTGCGGCTTTATCGGCATTGCCTTTATCGCGCCCGGCGTCGTCATAACCCAATACGGTGCCAATGGGGTTTAACTCGTGAAACACTTCTGGCACCAACACAATAAAACCATGCCCCGCTAGAATTTGCGCACTGCGGCGAATGGGGCCGGTTTGTTGAAAAATCTCGGAATAAAAAATAATAGCGGGGTATTGGCCTTCGGCCTGCGGGCGATACACATAGGTGCGCATGGTGCCGGTGGGGGTGTTGAGGTCGATGCTGTGGTGTTGGATGAGCATGGTGAGTCCTGTGATTGGGCGCCAGAAAAGGCCGTGATTTAGCCTGCTTTTATGTTGGCTGGCAAGGCCAACATAGTATTCACCTAGCCTTCCTGTTAAGGTGCCGCCTCGGAGTGGGTCAGGCAATCGCTCCTGCTTGCAGGGGAGGAAAGTCCGGGCTCCATAGGGCAGAACGCCAGGTAACGCCTGGGAGGCGCGAGCCTACGGAAAGTGCAACAGAAAGCAAACCGCCTGTTATGCAAATAATCGGTAAGGGTGAAAAGGTGCGGTAAGAGCGCACCGCACAGCTGGTAACAGTCTGTGGCGTGGTAAACCCCGTTCGGAGCAAGACCAAATAGGAATCCATTGGCGCGGCCCGCGCTGGATTCGGGTAGGTTGCTTGAGGCTTGTGGTGACACAAGTCCCAGATGAATGATTGTCCGCGACAGAACCCGGCTTATCGACCCACTCCGACCTTATTCAACCAAAAAACCTCAGTTGGGCACCCAAATGAGGTTTTTTGGTTTAAGCCCCCGCCGCCACTATGGCGCGGCGCCTCGCGTCGGTCAGAATAGTCCGCTCGAACACGGCGGTATCTATCGCCGAGCGATTAGAGCGGCTAGTGCACTCAATTGCAGCCCGTAAGCTGATTAATCCAAGCCCCCACCAATTGCACACCCGCCTGATCTGCCAAAGTGCTGCCCAAGGGCGGCATGCCCTGTGCGTCGCGGCGTTGCATGCGCTGCCAGAGCATAGAGCCCGTTGCGTTGCCCGGCTGTAGACGCATCAGGCCGGTTAATCCCGGTACTGGGTTTTGCGCGGCCGTGCAAAGGTTAGTGTCCTTTAGCGCGGTGGTAATACGCAGATCCATATTCACATCGGTTGGGCCATTGGGGCGGTGACATTGCGCGCAGTTGGAATGGAGATAGGCGCGCGCCCGCTGGTTTAACGGCTGACTCGTGTTGGTGGGTGCCACGAGGGGTGTTGGCACCGCAGTAACTGGCATAACACCAATGTTGGTTAAGGCCTGTAATTGGTTATCGCGGCGGCCTGTGGCGGGGTAGGTGATGTCCGTGTCCAGCTGCGCCGCCTCTGGCCCGAGCACATAGCCAGCTTGCGCGTTATGGCAGAACATACAATCGCTACCACTGGGGAATATCCAGTCTTGGCTGCTGCCATTGCCCGCATCCACCGCGCGTTTTGCCCCGCCCGCCACATAGTCCGCATCGGTTTGATCGGCGTTCCACGCATAGCTGTAGCCTGCCCAGGTGTCATCGTTATGGTGTTTGAGCAAACGGGTTTCGATCAGGCGATTGCCAAGGCGAAACTCCTTGATTAGCACCGAGCCTTGGGGCCAGTTCCAGTGACCAGGAATATTGGTATTGGTAGTTAGGTTGCTCGCGTTGGGCAGGGCGAACCAGCGCTGCTTGGCGGCGCCGTCCGACCAAAAAGGCGCATTCAACGCATAGGGGATAAGGCCGGTGGCCGGCTGCTGGGTATTAGACGCCAGCATGCAGCCGGTCTGGGATAATTTCGCTGGTACTTGAGGGCCATTGTTAGTGGCGGCGCTTAGGCGGTGAATGGTGCCGGCGCCATAGTTCAACACGTACAGCTCGCCATTTTGGTCCTCAGCAAAACTCGAAAGGTTAACGCCCGGTGAGGCCAAAAGCGTTGGCACTTGTTTGCCATCGGCATCCGCAAATAGTGCCCATATTTTTCCGCTGACATAGTCCGCAAACACATAGCGGCCAGCGAGCTGGGGAATCTCTTGGCCGCGATACACAAAACCGCCGGTGATGGATCTGCCTTCGCTATGGCTATATTCGGCCACTGGGTCGATTAACCCAGCGCGGCTGCAGTTAGTCACATTGGCGGGATAACAATGCATGCCTTCTCGCGTCACCCAGCCGTAGTTGCCACCGCGTTTGATGATGTCCACCTCTTCCCAAGCGTCTTGGCCTACGTCGCCCGCCCAAATGTCGCCGGTGGCGCGGTCGAAGGACCAGCGCCACGTATTACGCAAACCCCAGGCAAAAATTTCCGGGCAACTGGTGTTATTGGTGGAGGCAGCGCTGACGCATAGCGGATTGCCAGCGAAAGGGTTGTCCGCGGGTATAGCGTAAGGAGTGCCACCGTCTACATCTAAGCGGAGCATTTTACCGAACCAGACTTTGGTATTTTGCGCGCGTTTGCCGGGGTCGCCGCCGGAGCCGCCATCACCAATGGACAGGTATAAATAACCCTGCGCATCAAAACCCACCATGCCGCCGAAATGGTTTTCATAGGGCGGTGTAAAACTTAGAAGCACGGTTTCACTAGTGGGGTCTAGGGTTTTGCCGCCGTCGCGACTGGTAAAGCGGGCTAACCGACTGGTGGTTGCGCCATTTCTGGTTTGGTAAAACAGGTACACATAGCCGTTGCTGGCAAACTTAGGGTGGAACGCCATGCTCAGCAGGCCGCCTTCTTGGGCGCCCCTATAGGTGCGCGCGCTAATGTCCAAAAAGGTGGTGGTGCTGGTCACATCGCCCCGATTGCTAAAGGTTTTAATCCTGCCGCCCTGCTCAACCACAAACCAGCGGCTGGCATCGCCCGGCGCCTGCAGCATCGCCACCGGTAAGGCAAGGCTTGGCATCTGAGCAAAGCTGCGGGTTAGCTTGATGCTGGCATTGGCCACTGGACGGTCGCCTGCTAGGCAGGTGGTATTGTCCGGCTTGGCGTCTAGGCCGCTAAGGATGTTCCCGCTGGAGGAGCTACTGGAGCTGGATGAGCTGGACGAGCTCGAGCTAGAGGATTTAGAAGAGCTGGAACTACTGGAACTCGATACGCCACCGTCCAAATTGTTGGCTCCGCAGGCTGCAAGGCAGGCGGAAAATAGGGCCAAAGCACAGGCGCCTTTGGGGAGGCGTGTTAACACTTTAATGTCGAAGGTTGGCATAAGGTTTTCCAGATGTTGGTAACAAATTTAGTAACTATTCAGCATGTTTCCCCGCCATCCCCGGGCAGGCGGGTATCCGGCGGCGAAAAGACCGTTTTTACTTAAGTGAAGATCGTAATAGCTTTAGAGCGGTAGCCATCTGGATCCCCGCCTACGTGGGGATGACGTAAGAAAATGAAAAATGTACTGAATAGTTGCCAAGTTTATTTAATTAGGGGCAGTGCCAACCGCTGTACTGCAAACCTAACCTTAGTTCCCCGCCCATGCAGCGGCGAAATGGAGTTCTGTCTGAGCTTGTGAGGAATTTGAATGACTGGCTTCAATATGATGCAATTTCGATCGATGTACAATTCGACGACAGAAGCCGGCTGGAATTCATGTGATGCGCGTCACATAAGTGTGCGAAAGGTGCATCTTTTCTCGCAAGTGAAGCGAGTGAAGGGCGGTCTGTTTCGCCGCTGGCTCACTGCAGAATGCTGGACCCCTCCTATTTACTGACCGAGCGCAGCCAACCCAGGGGATCTGGCTGGTTGTGGAAAGCCTCAGGGGCCGAGAACAGATCAGGCAATGCCCGTTGAGCGGGCTGTAACGCCGTCAAGCCCCCTGCTTTTTCTTTAGCCCTTGAACCTAGAAACCTCAGTTGGATCACCAAAGTCTGCGCAACCCCCGGGCAGCGCCTAGCAAAAGTTAAAAATCACGAACAACCAACCAGGTTGCCCGTGATTTTTAACTTTCACTAATCACACCAATGGATTACACAGCTTTTTGGCGCC
>CAMCXE010000207.1 GCA_945882995.1 Thalassocella blandensis
CACCTATGGCACCAATAACGAATTCGGGTTTGATTACCTGCGCGACAACATGGTTATGCGCAAGGAAGAGCGCATGCAGCGCCCACTCAATTTCGCCGTGGTGGATGAAGTGGACTCAATTCTCATCGATGAGGCGCGCACCCCGCTGATTATTTCTGGGGCCGCGGAAGATTCGTCGGAGCTTTACCGCATTATGAATAGCTTCATCCCTCAGCTTGTGCCCAAAACGGAGGGGTCTGAGGAGTTGGGTCATTTCGTTATTGACGAAAAAACGCGGCATATCGAGTTGACGGAAGAAGGTCACGAGCTGGTTGAGAATATTTTGTCGCAAAAGGGTTTGTTGCAGCCCGGGCAAAGCCTGTATTCCGCCGCCAATTTGAATTTGCTGCACCACACCCATTCGGCGCTGCGTGCTCACAAGCTATTTCATCGTGATGTCGAATACATCATTCAAGACAATCAGGTGGTGTTAATTGATGAACATACAGGCCGCACTATGCCTGGCCGCCGTTTGTCTGAAGGCTTGCATCAAGCGATTGAAGCGAAAGAGGGCGTTGATATTCAAAACGAGAGCCAAACTCTCGCTAGCACCACCTTTCAAAATTATTTCCGTTTATACCGGAAACTGTCGGGCATGACCGGTACGGCCGATACCGAGGCCGTGGAATTTGGTCAGATTTATGGCTTGGATGTGGTGGTGATTCCCACCAACCGACCTGTTCAACGTAAGGATCTCAACGATCTTATTTATCTGAATATGGAGGACAAATTCGAAGCCATTGTTGAAGAAGTGAAGCGGTTAAAGGCGCTGAATGTACCGATTTTGGTGGGCACCGCCTCGGTGGAAACCTCGGAAGAAATGTCTCGCCGTTTTAAGACGGCCGGCATTAAACATGAAGTCCTCAATGCCAAACAGCATGAGCGTGAGGCAGACATCATCGCCCAAGCCGGGCGGCCGGGTGCGGTAACGATTGCCACCAATATGGCTGGGCGCGGCACGGATATTGTGTTGGGGGGTAAATGGGAAGCCGAGGTCGCCAAGCTCGACAACCCCACAGAAGCGCAAATTGCCAAGCTTAAAGCCGAGTGGCAGGAGCGGCATCGCCAAGTGATTGAGGCGGGCGGATTACATATTGTCGGCACCGAGCGCCATGAATCGCGCCGTATTGATAACCAGTTGCGCGGTCGAGCTGGACGCCAAGGGGATCCCGGCCTATCGCGTTTTTATCTGTCCCTTGAAGATAATTTAATGCGTATTTTTGCCTCCGAACGGGTGCGCAACATTATGAACGCCTTAGGTATGGAGAAGGGTGAGGCCATCGAGCACCGCATGGTGACCAGTGCCATCGAAAATGCCCAGCGCAAGGTGGAAGGCCGCAATTTTGATTATCGCAAACAGCTGCTTGAATACGATGATGTGGCCAACGACCAGCGCCGCGTAATCTATCAGCAGCGCAATGACTTGCTGGATGAGGAATCTATAGAAGAGGCCATCCGCGGCATTCGTTTTGACGTGATTAACGACCTTATCTCCAGCTTTATTCCGCCTCAGTCCATGGCGGAACAGTGGGATGTGGCTGCCTTAGAGGCGGCGTTATTGGCGGATTTTGGTGTGGAGCTGTCCATAGCTCAGTGGCTGAAAGACGATACCAAACTGTTTGAAGAACCGCTGCGCAAAAAAATCAGCGAGGCCATGGACGCGGTTTACGAGCAAAAGGCTGAACGTCTTGGGCAAGTGGTGCGCGGCCTAGAAAAACAAGTGATGCTGCATGTGCTGGATACGGTTTGGAAAGAGCATTTGTTGAGCATGGATCACCTGCGTCAGGGGATAGGTTTGCGGGCCTACGCACAGAAGAACCCCAAGCAGGAATACAAGCGCGAATCCTTCGAGATGTTTGAGGCGTTGCTGAACAGTTTGAAGCAGGAGGTTACGCGAGTACTGTTCCGTGTGGAGCCCATTACTTCCGAACAAATGGAGGCGATGGAGCGACAACAAGCCGCCGCAGCCGAGGCGGCGCGTCAAAAACAGCAGCTGGTACATGCCCAAATGTCGGGTTTGACGGGTGAAATTATTGATGATTCCAAGGGCGGCGCGCAGCCGATGTTGCGTCGTCAGGCCAAAGTGGGGCGCAATGATCCTTGCCCTTGTGGTTCTGGGCAAAAATATAAAGCTTGTCACGGCAAACTAGCATAGGAGATGGACATATGGCCGTAGGTGAGTCTGTTTGGCCAACCATGCACAGTATTAATGGTTTGCGCTTGGGAGCGGCGCAAGCCGGCGTCAAGTACGCTAATCGCTTCGACCTTCTGTTGATAGCCATTGATGAAGGCTCTAGCGTTGCCGGCGTGTTCACGCAGAACGCATTTTGTGCGGCACCTGTGTTGCTGGGGCGGGAGCATTTGGCGCAGGGCAATATCCGTTATTTGTTAGTCAACTCAGGCAACGCCAATGCCTGCACCGGCGTGCAGGGCTTGGCGGATGCTTTGACCTGTTGTCGTGTCGTGGCGGAATCTGGCGGGGCTGATGCTCGCCAAGTGATCCCTTTTTCCACTGGGGTGATTGGCGAGTTTTTGCCTACGGCTAAAATTGTGGCTGCATTGCCCCAGGCTTTTGCCAGCCTTGACGAGGACAATTGGGAGTTGGCCGCGCGCACCATCATGACTACCGACACTCACCCTAAGGGTGTGAGTGAGCAGTTCGAAGTGGACGGTGAGGTTGTTTCAGTGACCGGTATCGCCAAGGGCGCCGGCATGATTCGCCCGAATATGGCCACCATGTTGGCCTATATCGCGACGGATGCGGTGGTGGCCCAGCCGGTGTTGGATGAAATTGTGAAGCGTGCGGCGGACAAATCCTTTAACCGTATTAGTATCGATGGTGATACCTCCACCAATGACGCCTGTATTCTGATTGCCACTGGACGCGTAGGCTTGCCCATGCTCACCGAAGCGCGCGGGCCAGTTTATGAAAGTTTGCTGGCCGCCGTAACACGCGTGCAGCAGCAGTTAGCGCAAGCCATAGTGCGTGACGGGGAAGGCGCCACCAAGTTTATTCGTGTGCAAATCGACGGGGGAATTCATAGTGGTGAATGTTTGCAGGTGGCTTATGCCATTGCCCATTCGCCGCTGATTAAAACCGCGCTTTATGCCTCAGACCCTAACTGGGGCCGGATTGTGGCCGCTATTGGTTATGCGGGCGTAAAGGGTTTGGACGCCGAGTTGATCCAGGTTTGGTTGGACGATGTGTTGATCGTTGAGCGCGGCGGTCGGGCTTCCGGTTATACCGAAGAAGCCGGTGCGGCAGTGGTTAGCCAAGCGGAATTCACCGTGCGCGTGAATTTAGGCCGGGGGCATGCCAGTGAGCAGGTATGGACCTGCGACTTGTCTCATGAATACGTCACAATCAATGCTGACTATCGTTCCTAATCCCCAGTGAGCACTGCGCACTTACTCCACGTGGTTGTTGGCGTTATTTACAATGCCCATGGGCGGGTGTTGATTGCCCGGCGGGCCGATGCCCAGCACCAAGGTGGGCTTTGGGAATTTCCCGGTGGCAAACTGGAAGCGGGTGAGACGCCTGCGGTAGGTTTAACCCGTGAGTTAGAAGAGGAGCTGGGCATTCGCCCGCGGGTTTTTGAGCCGCTGATACAGGTTGTTCATCACTACCCAGATAAATCCGTGCTGCTTGATGTTTGGCAGGTGAGTGAATTTGACGGTGAACCTTGGGGGCGGGAAGCTCAGCCATGGCGTTGGGTAGCCGCTGCCGAGCTGGCGCACTACGACTTTCCCGCCGCGAATCTGCCAATTTTAAAAGCCATAAAATTGCCGCGTAGCCAAGCTATTACCGGCCATGCGGCAAACCGTGAAGCCTGGATGGTGCAGCTCGAACGGGCCTTAGCCTCCGGAGTGCAGAGTGTTCAGTTGCGCTCAGCCAGTTTGCCGGCCAGCCAACTACTTTCTTATGTTCCCGACGCGGCCAAATTGTGCCGCGCGGCGGGTGCACCACTTATTTTAAATTCTCGCCTGGGGCCCCTCCCGCAATTGCTGGAGCAGCCTTGTGACGGGGTGCATTTTCGGCGGGAGGATTGGCAGATGCTGAGCCGGCGGCCGCTTCCCGCTGAGTGTTTGTTTAGTGTGGCCTGCCACAGCGCTGATGAGCTGGCCGCCGTCCAAGCGCTGGATGCCGATGTGGCACTCTTGTCCCCCGTTTTGCCAACTCGCAGCCACCCTCAGGCGGGTCCCTTGGGGTGGTCGACCTTTGCGCAACTCTGTTTGGCCGCAACTGTGCCGGTGATGGCTTTGGGCGGGTTAGGCTGGGCCGATTTACCCATGGCAAAATCCATGGGTGCCCAGGGTATTGCCGGCATCAGTGGGTTTTGGCCGGAATGATTGTCGAGGTGTGCGCGGTGCGCAGGCGCTGTTTATTTCGTGGTTTGGTGATTGAGTGTTAGTGCCCGTTCAATTGGTGCTGACTAACGACGAGCTGGAGGATGCGGCGGAGCAGCTGGCTGCGGTTTTAGCGCTGCCAGTACAGCGCCAGGCTCAGCCGGTGCCAGCAGGCTACGTTGTAGGCTTCGGTTTGGATGGCGTGAGTTTGGCCCTGGCGGAGCAGAGCAACATGGCTGCCGTGCGCGTGGATTTTACCCAAGGCGGAGCGGCGCACCGGCGAAAATTCGGTGGCGGTAGCGGCCAGATGGTCGCCAAGGCGGTGGGTATTCAGGGTTCGCTGCGGCCGCAGGTTTTGGATGCCACGGCCGGTTTGGGTGGCGATGCTTTTGTGCTGGCCTGTTTGGGTTGCGAGGTCACACTGTTGGAGCGCTCGCCTATTGTGCACGCGCTGCTGGCGGATGGCCTGCGACGGGCTAAAATCTTTGCAGAGCAGGCGGATTACGAATTGTTGGAAATTCTGCAGCGCATGCAATTGTTAGCGGGTGATAGTATTCAGTATTTGGCGCAGCCCAGCCTAGCCGCCGCGCAGGTGATTTACCTCGACCCCATGTTTCCGGAACGTCAGAAAACGGCGGCAGTTAAAAAAGAGATGCAACTCTTTCACGGGTTATTGGGTGTTGATGTGGATGATCACGCCTTGTTGCAAGCGGCTTTGGATAAGGCCATATTTCGAGTGGCTGTGAAGCGACCGCGATTAGCGCCGCCAATTGGCGACAGGCGAGTCAATCTGGTCCTTGAAGGGAAGTCGTGCCGTTATGATATTTATACCCATAAAAAAATTACCCGCGAAGCGCTAGCGGATAACCCAATAACACCTTAATAATTAACGCGGGGACTTTTCATGAAATTACCAAAAACAGCACATGGCATATGCAAGCTTGGGGTGCTCATAGCGGGCCTTGGCGCGTCGGCTTGTTGGGCGGGTGGAAAATATGAGGAATTTTTGAGTCTGCATCTGGGTTCCACTTCGGCCACCCAGTTGGACGCACAGGTCGGCAGTTCCATTGATGCATTGGACATGAGTTCTGGGCAGTCTGTGTCCTTAGGTTATGGTTTGCAGGAAAATTACTGGCGAATCTTGCTGCAACTCAATCAAACCACGGCCGATATTAAAGTTGCTGGCACGGCAGACAGCCAAGGCAGTCTCACCTCCACGGCAATTATGTATAACGTCTATTGGGTTCCGGAAATAGACTATGGCATTTCCGCCATTGTGGGGGCCGGCGTTGGCTACGCGAATCAAGATATAAAAAATGTCACCGTGGCGGCCAATAAAGCTGAATCCATTAGCAGGGGAGGCTGGAGTGCAAAAATGGCTTTAGGCGTGGAGTATCGCGCTTGTAAAGAAGCCAGCATCCAGTTGGTTTTTGAAAACTGGCTGACCGATGCGGTACAAGACGACAAGGTGCCAGGCTGGTCGGTAAAAGACGTTGGGCACCAGGAGATAAGCATAGGCGCCTTGTATCGCTTTTAATTAATGTTCGCCGCAACGGTGGTTGCTAGGGTTATGTTTGCCTGAATCCTCACAATAAAAACCCGGCAAATGCCGGGTTTTTATTGTGAGGATTCAGGGGCTATCGCACTCGTTTAAGGACATCTAGCGCTTTTTCACTACTAAAAAAATAGTCAGCGCGAAAATTGGAAGCAGTGCGGCGCGCAGTGTGTTTGGTCGAAGACAATTGTTGCATCAGACCGCATTGCGTTATTATCCACGCCTCTTTCGGCTCAACGTCAATGAATTGTAGCCTTCAATGCCTTAAAATTTGACGCATTAACAAAACCATCAGGAGATGTATATGTACATTTGGACACAACACGGTCGTGATCGGCGCACCCGTAAAAATATTAGCCGCCCAGTAGTGCTCAAAGTACTTTTAAGTGCCTCCATGCTCTGTATGTTGGCTGCCGCCCTAACCAGTTGCGGTAATAGTGGCGCTGGCAGCTCAGGGCTGCCAGCTAGCCGTAATGATACCCCGGGTAACGCCCCCGCAGATGGTAATACGCAGCGCCACACCGCTGTCAAGCTATCCGGTCTTGTGAGCGCAGGAGTTGTAGCCAATGCGGCTGTAACTTTTACCGTTGGCAGCCAAACTTTTTTCACAACAACAAATAGCGTTGGCGAATACTCAATTACATTGTCGATAGCTGATGATAATTTGGAAAAACCGATCCTGGCCGTGGCCAAAGGGTCTGCGGTCCAACCGGAAATAGAGCTGGTTTCCGTCTTGCCTTCCGCGACTACGTTAATTCAGAACGCGCGCAACGGCGATATCGTAGATAGAACTAGCGCTTTTGCGGTGAATATTACCAGCGTTAGCACGGCGAAATATGTGTCGTCGGGCAATGTGGTTATGCTTCCATCGAGTGATCGAGCGTTAATAGCGTCCGCATTCGGTGCGTGTGATGGGGGCCGAAAATTTGACATCGCAGTTTTGTTGCAGCTTGCTGCAACGAATAAGGCGTATTTACAGTCGTCGGGAGCGAAAACCACACTTGATCTTGCTACTAATAATTTTGCTCAGAATAAACTCTGGACCGAAATAAATGCGCAGAATCCTACGCTGCTTGCCAGTACGTTGGGCAATATTGAAGCTAATGAAAATTTGGTGGCTATTAGTAAATTTGACCCGGTAGGGCGATATATTACAAGAGCAATCATTCCTCCCAATAACCAAACCTTCGCGCTAGATTTTAATTTCGATGGTACTGGTGGAATTATTGGCGAATATGCCGATTCCCCCATGCGGTGGATAAAAGTAGACGGCAAAATAATTGTGACACCTATTAATGCCTTGCCAGTGGCGGCTAACGGTTTTCAATACGATT
>CAMCXE010000208.1 GCA_945882995.1 Thalassocella blandensis
AGACGTTACACTTACGTCAATATGCAATCCTTGGCTTGATCATAGGCCTTGCGGTAAGCGTTAAAGTCAACGCATTTATTCTACTGCTATTATTCGTAATGCTTTTCGCCGTAGATCAATTCAAAAATCTTCAAAAACGCAAATATACCGAGGTGGCGAAACGACTTGCCGTCACTGCCCCCGTTGGCGCGGGGGCAGTAGCCTTGGGATTTCTCAGTGTTTTTTACATTCACATTGTCATGGGCACTAAGGTTATTGACCAGCGCACCTACAAAGCCTCACCCGAGTATTTGGAGGCGATACGGCTAGGCCACACCTGGCGCCCCTCCACTTTTGTCACTGCACTGCAGGACCACCTAAAATACTCTAGCGAATATGCCGATGGCGTCCCTAGGCTAGAAGAATTTAAAGACGGTGAAAACGGCAGCGCCCCCATTGACTGGCCCCTCGGCAAAAAATCCATTAATTTTCGTTGGGATAAAGACACACAAGATGGCGTTGTTGAAGTCCGGTACTTACAACTCGTGGCCCACCCCATCATTTTCTTCAGCGTGGTAGCCGGGATAATCCTTAGCCTTGCGCTAATCATGGGCAAATTCATCTATGGCAACAAGGAAAAACATACCCCATTGTTTTATTGGATATGCGCTTTCACCACGCTATATGTGTGCTACATGATTGCGATGATGCGAATAGAGCGGGTAATGTACCTCTATCACTACTTGGTGCCATTGGTATTTGGCTGTATCAATTTGGCGCTCGTGTTCAGCTACATTTACCGCGAAGAGATCCTCGCCAATAATAGGCACATGTGGATCAACCTAGGAGCATACGTGGCCTTAGTTATGGCCGTATTCTTTTTCTTTATGCCTTTCACCTACGCGATAGGCATGACAGAAGACCAGTTTGAAATGCGCAATTGGTTTAGCTTTTGGAAAATGGCGGTGGTGCACTAATGAGCAATTTTACAATCAATAAAAACACCGCCTTTTCCATGGTGATGGCTATCTGCATTTACGCGATACTCGATCGGATCATCCCCCCTTCGGTTAAACCGGTATTTAATTTAGTCATCAGCAAAAATGCGACCGGCATAACCGACATTCGTCAACAGCGTGACATACAGCTCGTTAAAAAAATATCAATTGACCGCATAGATTTAGCCGACAAAAGCCGCTTTAGGCACGCAAAAATCGGGGATATAGGGTTTGGCAATGACTTTTTCGTGGACATCACATCACCCTTCACCGTAAAACAAGCCGGCGAGTACATTTTTTACTTGGGTAGTGATGACGGGTTTATTTTTACCATCGACGGTAAAGAGTTGTGCAGCTGGGCGAATGACCGGCCCATCTCAAAAACCCCGTGCAAAATGAATTTAAATATCGGTGAGCACACCTTCGTTTTAAATTACTTTCAAGGTTACGGCAACGCTGGCCTAATCATGTCATATGCCTACGCTAAAGACGGGGAACAATATATAGCGGGGGTTAACTCAAAATACATTGAATTCTAATTCTCGGTGTATTTTTGAAATAGCCGCGGCGTTTCAACCCTTGCGTTCAGGGTAACTTACGTAACTCGTTATGACCGCACCGAAGAGCAAAAAATTGTCGTGGCAACCTCCGTCTGGCGCCAAAAAGCGGTGTAATCCATTGCTTTGATTAGTGCGCCAAAGAACAAAGGGTCTGTACCCCCATAATTCCGGCGCGCCGTAAAACTGGATGACAGCCATAGCCTCACATCTCTCAAGTAGCAACGCTCACAACCAACACCCGAGGTAACACATGCCCCAGACTAAACAATCACCGGCGTTTCACGTGGTCTCTATGGGCAAATTTACCCTATTATATTTTGCCACGGCGGGGTTTTACGCCAACCTCTGGCTGTTCCAACAGTGGTTCACCCAGTTGAGTCACCATACGGCATCAGCACCGGCTGGCCAGCCCAGCCGCACACCACTATTGAACGGCATGGAAGCGCTGCTGCGCGTGCTCTTCTCGATATTGTTTATATACAACTTGCTGGCTCGCCTACGCAGCCGCGAACAATCCCTCAGCATGGATTACCCTTGGCACCCACAGGGCCTTGCTATTGGTTTTATCCTGCTGCAACTGGTGGGCACGGCTACCTCCTTTGCCATGCCGCAAACAACCAGCGTCGCTTGGCAACTCCTGCTCGTCTTAGCGCTGTTACTGACCCAATACTACCTGCTGTACAAAGTGCAACTGGTGGCTAATCGTGTAGAAGGCGACCCCTTTGGTCGCTCCAACAGCCAAATTTCGCCACTTAACGCCGGCTTTATAGGTTTGGGCAGCATGATATGGTTGACGATAATCAAGCAAATTTTCAGCGGCGAATAAGCTGCGCTGGGCGCCAACCTTGCAACCCTACCCCAGCCCCGAATAGCTAACACATTCCACACAATCAAAACTCACATCAACTACTAAACAAGTTAATCGTCAGGTTTCTTTACAAACCATGACGACCCACCTGAATCACAATCCCCTAGCCTATTGATTTTCCGCCCAACTTGCCCGCTGGTGTAGGCCTTGCGTTTGTATCCACCGCAACTGAAAAATTCCCACCATTTGAGGTTGCGGGACGCACATTCATTTAACCTTAGAGGATAAGTTTATGACTAAAAAAACCTATAATCAGGGCATAACGCATTCGATAGTTTTAGGTTCCTTGCTGGCGTATAGCGCGGCGTCGTACGCTCTGCCCTATGCCGTGGGCGATGTATTTGCCTCCACCGGCAGCGGCTTGGTGAACGTCTACAGCCAAACCGGCACCCTAAAACAAACGTTAGATACCGGCCTTGGCGGCTATACCACCGGCTCTACCTTTGATGCGGCCGGAAATTTTTACGTTACCGCCTTTTCCGCTAACCGAGTATCCCAGTTCGACAACAACGGCGTGCTGGTTAATGCCAATTGGACAGCCGGCATATCGCTACCCGAATCTATCGTATTTGACAGTGCCGGCAATGCCTATATTGGCAATGCTGGCGCAGCCCAAATTCAGAAAGTGGATTCCAATGGCGTTCCCATTACCAACTACACCACCTTGCAAAACACGGACTGGATCGACCTAGCGGCAGACCAGCAAACGCTGCTTTACAGCAACGAAGGCAGTACGATCCGCGAATTGAATACCACCACCAACGTGGATACGGTGTTCACTACCGGCTCTTATGGGGCACTGTTTGCCAAACGCTACTTAGCTGATGGCGGAGTACTCGCTGCATCCGGGAACGGCAATGTATACCGCTGGGATACAGCAGGCGTACTACAACAAACCTACGCCAGTGGTATTGGCGGTGTGTTTGCCTTGAACTTGGACCCCAACGGCACCTCCTTCTGGACCGGCACACTCGGCGGTCAACAAATCAGCAAAATCAACCTCGCCACAGGCGCTACCGAGGAGACTTGGAGCACCGGAGTCGGACAACTCTACGGCCTGGCCGTATATGGTGAGATCCAAGCCGGTGGTGGTGGCGGCAATGGTGGTGGCACAGTGCCTGAATCCAACTCCCTAACCTTGCTGGCACTGGGCTTGTTTGGCTTAGTTTTTGGGCGCCGCCTGCAATCCAAAGCAGCTTAAGCGCCCCATAGCAAGCCGCAAGGACGCGGTGGTTTAACCTGAAACCTCAGTTGGGCGCCAAAAAACCGTGTAATCCATTGGTGTGATTAGTGAAAGTTAAAAATCACGGGCAACCTAGTTGGTTGTTCGTGATTTTTAACTTTTGCTAGGCGCGCCAAGGGGTTGCGCAGACTTTGGTGATCCAACTGAGGTTTCTAGGTTTAGAGCGGTTGCCATCTGGACGCCCGCCTACGCGGGGATGACGTAAGAAAATGAAAAATGTGCTGAAGAGTTGGTCTAGGCTTAACCCTAGAAACCTCAGTTGGGCGCCAAAAAGCTGTGTGATCCATTGGTGTGCTTAGTGAAAGTTAAATTTGGCGGGCAACCTGGTTGGTTGTTCGCCAAATTTAACTTTTGCTAGGCGCGCCAACGGGTTGCGCAGACTTTGGTGATCCAACTGAGGTTTCTAGGTTAACTAGCGCTAGGCGCTAGGGTTGGCGGTTTTGTGAGCGCGTAACGCCATAAAAGAGAACCAAGTTGCACAAATTAACCCTATACACACCACCCACTTGAAAAGGCTACAGGCGCCAGACTAGAATGGCCGCCTGTTCAAAAGACAACCAAATTTCGTACAGACTAGCCAGCACCCGCAAGCCTTCCGCTTGGGCAAAACCCCAGAGGTAAAAATCAACCAGGCCATGCGTATCACCAGCGGTATACTCACCTGCGCTATTGCTTGCCTATCTGCAACTGCCCCTGCCCATGCGGCACTCATCTCACAAGATTACCTCACCCCCGGCGATAACGCCCTCACCCTCGACACCCAAACCAACTTGCAGTGGCTAGACTTTGACGCAACACGCGGCCTAAGTATTGAGCAAATTCTCAGCGGCGCCGGCGGGTGGATCACCCATTTCCATTATGCCTCCCTCACTGACGTCCAAACGCTATTCAGCCATGCCGACATCGTCAGTTCAGGCTCCTTTCAAAGCGGTGACAACAGCAGCAAAATCGCCTTCGAGCGGCTGTTCGACACCGACAATAAAGCCTGTGCGGGAACCCTAGCCTGCGGCCTATTCCCCGCGGGAACTCGCACCGCCATGAGCATAGAAGTCGGGCTACTCGACAACCGGGGTTTTGCGAACATCACCACTATTGACACGCGCTGGAGTTTTGCCAGCTCCAACTATGGCAGTGCCTTGATCCGTCTAGCGCCTCCGCCGCCACCGCCAACCCCAGTGCACGAGCCATCTAGCGGCCTGCTGCTATGCCTGTGCCTACTGCGACTGATCAGTCGTCGCAATTCGGGTGTACATCCCCAGCGGTCAGCACATTGCCACTAAATTTTAACAAGTTACTCGAACCAATCCCCTCAACAATCTTCTAGATAGCAATCCACATCGGACCATTGACGCCCTCGCCATACCACTGTATGTTTATACAGAACCCAATTCCCGCGCGCCTGCCATGAAACTCTACATAGCCGAAAAACCCAGCCTAGGCCGTGCCATTGCCGAAGTGCTGCCCAAGCCGCATCACAAGGAAGACGGCTTTATACGCGCCGGCAACGGCGACTGCGTTAGCTGGTGTGTAGGGCATTTGCTGGAAGCCGCCGAGCCACAGGATTACGACCCCAGTTTGCGTCAATGGCGTTTTGAGCAATTGCCCATAGTGCCGCAACACTGGCAGTTACGACCCAAGGCCACGGCAACCAAACAATTAAGCGTGTTAAAAAAACTGCTACAACAGGCCACCCATATTATTCACGCAGGGGACCCAGACCGCGAAGGGCAATTGTTGGTGGATGAAGTTATTCACTACCTAGGTGTAAAAGGCGAGAAATTAGCCCACATCCAGCGCCTATTAATTAACGACCTCAACCCTGCGGCCGTACAACAGGCGCTAAATAAATTACAACCCAACCAGAATTTTGCCGCGCTGAGTACATCGGCATTAGCGCGTTCGCGGGCGGATTGGCTGTATGGCATTAACCTTACACGCGCCTACAGCCTGCAAGGGCAAAAAAGCGGTTTTAACGGCGTTTTATCCGTGGGGCGCGTGCAAACGCCGGTATTGGGGTTAGTAGTGCGGCGCGACGCGGAAATTGAATCGTTTGTCAGCCAAGCCTATTTCGAAGTGCGCGCACACATTCAACCGCCCGAACAACCCGAGGTATGCATTCTAGCCAAGTGGCAACCCAGCGAAGCTTGCGCCGCCTACTGCGATACCGAAGGAAGGGTGCTCTCCGAAGCCCTCGCCCGCAACGTAGTCGCACGCATCACCCAACAACCGGCCCTGCTCAGCACCGTCATCAGCCAGCGCAAACGCCTTGCACCGCCCTTGCCCTACAGCCTGTCGGCACTGCAAATTGATGCCGCTAATCAACTGGGCCTAAGCGCCCAAGCGGTGCTAGACACCTGCCAAACCCTTTACGAGCAGCATAAGCTGATTACCTACCCGCGCTCAGATTGTCGTTACCTCCCCCTAGAGCACTGGCAGCAAGCATCCAGCGTGGTAAAAGCCCTCACGCAAAACCTACCCGCCCTGAGTAACAGCTTGGCTAATGCCGACCTCAGCCGTAAAAGTAAATGCTGGAATCCTGCCAAAGTCGAAGCCCACCACGCCATTATTCCCACCCAAAAAACGCTGGACCTCAGCCGCCTAAGCGCGCAAGAATCCGGCATTTACCGCTTAATCGCCCGCCAATATTTGGCGCAATTTTTTGCGGATTACGCGTATCAGCATACCCGCCTAGAATTCACCATTGCCGGCGGGCTGTTTGTTGCCCAAGGGCAAGAGCCATTGGAGCTTGGCTGGAAACACCTCTACCCCAAAACCATGGCCCCCTCAGAGGAAACCGAACCCTCACAGCTGTTGCCCAAACTTACCCAAGGCACCCAATGCTGGTGCCCAAAAGGCGAACTACTCAACAAACACACCCAACCGCCCAAACCCTTCAACGACGCCACGCTCATGGCCGCCATGACGGGCATTAACCGGTTTGTACGCGACACAGAACTGAAAAAAATCCTCAAGGACACCGATGGCATAGGCACCGAAGCCACCCGCGCCAGCATTGTGGAACTGTTATTCAAACGCGGTTTTTTACAGCGCGACGGCAAGACCATTCGCGCCACCGCCAACGGCAAAGCCTTAATCAACGCCCTGCCCGACGTAGCCACCACCCCCGACATGACCGCCAACTGGGAGTTAGCCCTAGCCGCTATTCACCACAAAAACCTCACCTATGGCGCCTTTATGGAACCCTTAACCGCCCAGCTCCACACCCTTGTGGCACAAAGCCAATTCACACGTTTGGTGTTGGTGCAAACTGCGGCAAGCCGCGGAGCGCGCAAACCCACCTCGCGAACCGCGCTAAGCACCACCAAAGTCGCAAGCAAAGCCACAAAAACCCCGCCAAAAGGCCGCAAACGTCCACAAGCCAAAACTGGGAGCAACTAAGCCCGTGCCGGCGGCTCAATAGACATTGGGGCAACGGCATAAAGTTTCCTAATTACCACTCAACCTAAGCCAACTTTCAATAATCTTTCTGGCATAGGCGGTGTCCGAAGAGCAACATAGACCAAACGAGAAACTATAGAAACCAAATCTGCTCGCCGATTAAATCGGTATTGAAATTCAGCCAGATAGCG
>CAMCXE010000209.1 GCA_945882995.1 Thalassocella blandensis
GGAAATTTATAAGCTTCGCAGGGCGTAATGCAAAACTGCTGCGGGAATACCCTTCGGCGCCAACGACGGGTTAGGCGGTTTCGCCGGATTTAGCGCTACAGGTAAAGCGTTGGCTGACCGTGGTGCCCCATAGGGACTCCAAATGCACATCAAAACCCCACAGGCGGTGAATGTGTTTTAACACCTCCTCCGCCGAGCCATCGAGAGGTTGGCGATTATGCTGGATGTGTTGCAGTGTTAAGGAGCGATCACCACGCACATCCACATTGTAAATCTGTATGTTCGGCTCACGGTTGCCCAAATTGTATTGCGCGGATAGGGCTTCGCGTACCGCTTTATAGCCAGACTCATTGTGAATCGCTTTTACATCAATGGTTTTACTTTGGTCGTCATCCAAGATGGAAAATAGCTTTAAATCACGCATAACTTTGGGTGACAAAAACTGCAGAATAAAACTCTCGTCCTTAAAATTGCGCATGGCAAAATCGAGAGTGCCTACCCAATTGGACCCCGCAATATCAGGGAACCAGTGTTTGTCTTCTTCCGTTGGGTGTTCGCAGATGCGGCGAATATCCGTCATCATGGCAAAACCTAATGCATAGGGGTTAATACCACTGTAATAACGGCTATTGTACGGGGGCTGATAAATTACACCGGTATGCGACTGCATAAACTCCAGCATAAAACCTTCTGTCACCAAACCGCGATCAAACATCGTGTTCAGTAAGGTATAGTGCCAAAACGTTGCCCAGCCTTCATTCATAACCTGGGTTTGTCGCTGTGGATAAAAATACTGGGCGATTTTACGCACTATTCTCACCACTTCGCGTTGCCAAGATTCTAACAGTGGCGCGTGTTTCTCAAAAAAGTACAGCAAATTTTCCTGCGGCTCTTCTGGGAAGCGCATTTTGCCTTTTTTACTTTTTTTGGAATCATCCCCAGGAATGGTTCTCCAGAGGTCGTTCACCTGCCGCTGCAAATATTCCTCGCGCTCTTTTTGTCGCTCCTGCTCTTCATGGGCGGAAATGGGGTAGGGGCGTTTATAGCGGTCCACGCCATAATTCATAATGGCGTGGCAGGAATCTAAAATGGATTCAACCGCTGCCACGCCGTGCTTTTCTTCGCATTGGGCGATGTATTTTTTAGCAAAAACTAAGTAGTCAATAATTGATGTGGCGTCCGTCCATGTGCGGAACAGATAGTTGCCTTTAAAAAAAGAATTATGGCCATAACAGGCATGGGCAATCACCAGTGCCTGCATGGTCATGGTATTTTCTTCCATTAAATACGCAATGCAGGGGTTGGAGTTAATCACAATCTCATAGGCTAAACCCATCTGGCCGCGCTTGTAGGACTTTTCTACATTTAGGAATTGTTTGCCATACGACCAATGGTTATAGCCCAGTGGCATGCCAACCGATGCATAGGCATCCATCATTTGTTCAGAGCTGATAACTTCGATCTGATTGGGGTAGGTGTCTAATTGATATTCGGCGGCAATTTCACCAATGGCTTTATCGTAGGCCGCAATCAGCTCAAAATTCCACTCAGAATCGGTAGATATAGGTTGCTTAACCATAGTGAATTAGGCCGCTTTTTTTTGAAAAAGGTCGCGAAATACTGGGAATATGTCGCTCAAGGTTTGAATTTGTCGCATGGCAAAAGCATCCGGAAATGCCGCCTCGATTTGTTCGTAGGCGCGCCATAGTGCTTGATGATCGCGAGGAGTGATCTCGATATAGGAAAAATATTGCACTTTTTCCATAATGCTTTCCATCAGCAGCTTGTGGCAAACAACGGAATCATCATTCCAGTTGTCGCCATCGGAGGCTTGAGCGCTATAGATATTCCATTCCGACACGGGGTAACGCGCGGTAATAATTTCATCCATTAGCTTCAATGCGCTGGACACAATAGTGCCACCGGTTTCGCGGCTATAAAAAAATTCTTGTTCGTCCACTTCCTTTGCACTGGTGTGGTGGCGAATAAATACCACCTCGGTGTGTTCATAGTTGCGCTGCAAAAATAAATAGAGTAATAAAAAGAAGCGTTTGGCCACGTCTTTTGTGGCCTGATCCATCGAGCCCGATACGTCCATAATGCAGAACATTACGGCCTTGGAGCGTGGTACGGGGTGTTTAACTTGCAAGTTGTACTTTAAATCGAAGTCGTCTAACCAAGGCACACGTTTCATTTTGGCACGCAACTGCGCCAACTCAAGTTCGAGATCACGTTTGTTGGATGCCTCGATGAGCGATTGCGGTTCACCCAATGCAGCCAGCAGAGCTTCCAATTCTTTAATTTGCCGGCGCTTGCCGCCAGTAAGTGCCAAGCGCCGAGCATTAGCGGCTCGTAAGGAGCGCACAATATTCACTTTGCCGGGGTTGCCCTCGTTGGCGATGCCGGCGCGGTGGTAGCGGTACTCATTCGAACCCACCAGCTGGCGCTTCACCAAATTGGGCAGCTCCAGATCTTCGAACATAAAATTGAGAAATTCTTCTTGGGTGATTTGAAAAACAAATTCGTCGTCGCCCTCACCTTGATCGGAGGCGTCGCCTTTACCGCTGCCCGAGCCACCGCCGCCTTCGGGCCGCGCAATTTTATCGCCGCCCACAAATTCTTTATTGCCGGGTAAAACCCGCGAGCGCACACCGCCGTTGCCGTGATGAAAACTCGGCTCGCTAATGTCGCGGGATGGAATGCTAATTTGTTCGCCAGAGTCAATATCCGTTATGGACCGTTTGTCCACGGCGTGTTGCACCGCTTTTTTAATATGGCCGCGATATCGCTCCAAAAACCGCTGCCGATTTACGCTGCTTTTGTTTTTGGAATTTAATCTTCGATCAACAATGTAACTCACTGTTCACCCCTTGTCTGTTCCAACACCCATGCGGAATTGTTTTTATAGGATGCGTAACCCCAAGAGCCGGGTAGGGCTCTAGTAGGGTAACGCCGCGCTGTGCTTTCCTGTGTGGTGATAGTGTTATTGCGACTTGCGTACCCGCAAATACCACTCGGACAATAGGCGAACCTGTTTTTCCGTGTACCCGCGTTCCACCATGCGCGCAACAAAGTCCTGGTGTTTTTTCTGGTCATCTTTGCTGGATTTAGTGTTGAATGAAATGACCGGCAATAACTCCTCGGTATTGGAGAACATTTTTTTCTCGATTACGATGCGCAGCTTCTCATAGCTATTCCACACCGGATTATTGCCGTTGTTGTTGGCCCGAGCGCGCAGCACAAAATTAACTATTTCATTGCGGAAGTCTTTGGGGTTGCTAATGCCAGCGGGTTTTTCAATTTTTTCCAGCTCTTCATTGATGGCCGCGCGATTAAGGATTTCCCCAGTTTGTTGGTCGCGATATTCTTGATCTTGTATCCAAAAATCGGCATAGGTTACATACCGATCAAAAATATTCTGGCCGTACTCCGCGTAGGACTCCAAATACGCGGTTTGAATTTCTTTGCCGATAAATTCAACGTAACGCGGCGCCAAAAATTCTTTGAGGAACGCCACATAGCGGCTAGCGCGCTCTTCTTGAAATTGTTCCTGCTCAATTTGTTGCTCCAACACATATAGCAGGTGCACAGGGTTGGCAGAGACCTCGGTGGAATCAAAGTTAAACACTTTTGACAGAATCTTAAAGGCAAAGCGAGTGGACAGGCCATTCATCCCTTCATCCACACCCGCTGCATCTTTGTATTCTTGCAGCGATTTGGCTTTTGGATCTGTGTCTTTAAGGTTTTCCCCATCATAGACGCGCATTTTTGAAAATAGATTGGAATTTTCGGGCGTCTTCAGGCGCGACAATACCGCAAATTGTGCAAGCATTTTTAAGGTATCTGGGGCGCAGGGTGCTTTGCATAACGAGCTATTTTGCAGCAGTTTTTCGTAAATATGGACTTCTTCGGATACGCGCAAACAATAAGGCACTTTAACAATGTACACACGGTCGATAAAAGCTTCATTGTTTTTGTTGTTTTTAAATGTTTGCCACTCAGATTCGTTGGAGTGAGCCAGAATAACGCCTTCAAATGGAATCGCTCCAAGCCCTTCGGTGGAGTTATAGTTGCCTTCTTGCGTCGCGGTTAATAATGGGTGCAGCACCTTAATTGGCGCTTTGAACATTTCCACAAATTCCATAATACCTTGGTTGGCGCGACACAAGCCGCCGGAAAAGCTGTAGGCATCCGGATCATTTTGTGGGAAATCTTCGAGTTTGCGAATGTCTACCTTGCCCACCAAGCTGGAAATATCTTGGTTGTTTTCATCGCCGGGTTCAGTTTTGGAGACCGCAACTTGATCCAGTATGGATGGGTAAACTTTTACCACTTTAAACTGGCTGATATCGCCGCCAAATTCATGCAGGCGTTTGACCGCCCAAGGCGACATAATGGTTTTTAAGTAGCGCAGCGGTATGCCATAGTCTTCCTCTAGAATTACCCCATCTTCATTCGGATCAAAAAGCCCTAGCGGTGATTCAAACACCGGCGAACCCTGCAGGCAATAAATGGGCTGTTTTTCGATTAACGATTTCAATTTTTCAGCTAATGAGGATTTGCCGCCGCCCACCGGGCCCAGCAAATACAGAATTTGTTTTTTCTCCTCTAGGCCTTGTGCGGCGTGTTTGAAAAAGGACACGATTTGTTCCACGGCTTCGTCCATGCCATAAAAATCTTCAAAAGCTTTATAGTGCTTAATAATTTTGTTGGAAAAAATTCGACTGGCACGCGCATTTTTGGAGGTATCGACCAGCTCGGGTTCGCCGATGGCTAGCAGCATACGCTCGGCGGCGGTGGCATAGACGGAGGGATCGCTTTTACACAGTTCCAAGTATTCCTGAATGCTCAGTTCTTCTTTTTGGGTGGTGCAATAACGCTGACGGTAGTGGCTGAAAATGGTCATGAATGACTCCTCAGGAGTGGCGAATTCAGGAAGATAAAAAACGGTGGAGGATGCCCTTATTCCAAGCATAGACCTTGGAACGAGTTTGTCTGAGAAAATTCCTCTGAGCTGTGATATTTAGCCGACAAAAATTTGGCAGATATTGATGGGCCTAGGTGTTGGCTGGCGACTCTGGTTATTTTGCCGGCACAGGGCAGCACAAAACGCCACCATTCCCTAACTTGCAGCAGGGTTCGCGCCAACTTTGCCAAGCGCCAGCATCGCATAAGCAATGCGCCGCATTGGATAGCGCGTTATTCTTGGCTGGTTTATTCGGCAAAGCCTGTGGAATAATCAACGCTTTTTAGGGTGTGCATTATGAAAGTATTGGTAACGGGCGGAGCGGGCTATATAGGTTCACACACTTGCGTGGAGCTGCTGCAGGCGGGTCACAGTGTTTGTGTAATGGACAATCTGGCCAACAGCAAGCTAGAGGCGCTGCGCCGCGTGGAGGTTATCAGCGGCCAAACCATTCCGTTTTACCAAGAGGATGTGCGCGATATTCAGGCCTTGCGTGGAGTGTTTAGTGCCGAGCCCGGCATTGACGCGGTGGTCCATTTTGCTGGCCTTAAAGCCGTGGGTGAATCCTGGGCAATCCCTGAAGATTATTATGATGTGAACCTAGTCGGCTCCCTGCGCCTTACGACGGTGATGCAAGAATTCGGCGTCGAGCTCCTCGCCTTTAGCTCCTCGGCCACGGTATACGGCGACCCAGCTAGCGTGCCCATTGATGAAGGCTTTCCCACGGCGGCTACTAATCCCTACGGGCGCAGTAAGCTGATGGTGGAACAGATTCTAGAAGACCTCGCTCAGCGCCCCGAGTCGCGGCTGCGCATTGCGCGCCTGCGTTACTTCAACCCCATAGGCGCGCACCTTAGCGGCGCTATCGGCGAGGACCCGCAGGGCATTCCCAACAATTTATTGCCTTACGTGGCTCAGGTGGCGGTGGGCAAACTCAAACAGCTGCGGGTGTTTGGTGACGACTACCCAACGGCGGATGGCACCGGGGTGCGCGACTATATCCACGTGGTGGACTTGGCTCGTGGGCATGTGGCGGCGTTGAATCGGTTGGCCAGCTCCCCTGCTGGTTGTTTTACTTGGAACCTAGGCACGGGAACTGGTTATAGCGTGCTGCAGGTAGTCAAGGCGTTTGAGGCGGCGTCCGGCCAGCCTATCCCCTACGAAATTATGGCGCGCCGCGCGGGGGACATAGCCGCTTGTTTTGCCGACCCAGCGTTGGCGGCGAGGGAGTTGGGGTGGTCTGCCGAATTTGATCTGGCGCGCATGGTGGCTGACGCTTGGCGCTGGCAGTCGAATAATCCTGACGGTTTTTAGGCGGTAAGGGGGATTTCGCGTGAGGCAGATACCTGTTTATTTTCAAGCAAGCGATAGGATCGCCACCTCAGGTCAGCCGTCATTCCAACAGTTTGCCGATATCGCCGCCGCTGGCTATAGCGTTGTGATCAATTTGGCGCTAACTACCAGTACCCACGCCATTTCCAATGAGCGCGAAATTGTGGAGGCGTTGGGTATGTTGTATGTGCCTATTCCCGTGAGCTGGGAAACCCCACAGCTTGCTGATGTACAGGAATTTTTTGCGGCAATGGCGAAATTCGCGGGGAAAAAAATATGGGTGCATTGCGCATTAAATATGCGGGCTTCGTGTTTTATTTATCTCTACAAAAAATGTGTTTTAAAGATGGCTGAGGCCCATGCACTTTTTCCCATGTCTGCCATTTGGCAGCCAACGGGCGCCTGGGAAAATTTAATTACGGCCGCAGTGGCGCAATACGCTCCTCAACCACTGTCATAACCTCCTACTCACTCCACACCGCAAATTCATTGCCATTGATATCCGCAAAATGAAAACGGCGGCCGCCAGGAAAGCTAAAAATCGGCTTTATAATACTGCCCCCCGCCGCGATGACGTTAGCTTGGCTGGTTTCCAATTCAGGGCTGTAAAGCACTACCAATACGCCACCCGCATCCATGGACACTTTCAAATTCGATCGAAAAAAGCCGCCATTAATACCCGCATTGGTGAAGCAACAATAATCTGGGCCGTAGTCCACAAATAGCCAGCCGAAGGCCTGCGTAAAAAACTGTTTGGTGGCGGCGATATTGCGCGCGGGGATTTCTAAATAATTAATGG
>CAMCXE010000210.1 GCA_945882995.1 Thalassocella blandensis
ATTTGAACACTATATCGCCTTGCTGCTTGATACGGTGTGCGCCGTAAGGCCCGGCCGATCCTTCGTTAGATCCAATGCCAAAATTCGAAAAATACGCTTCTATATCAGTGCAAAACGAGCGCGGTAGGGCTTAACTTAATGACATTGGCCCCCAGAGTGCAAATAAGTGTCTCCAAATCCGCAATGGCAGTTCGTGCACGCGCGACGCAATATGCGAGCCCTTTCACCCCGCGCGCAGCTGTTGCCGCAGAAGCACTCACCACACAGTACTGCGCAAAATAAGAAACCTGGGAGCTACTCCATCGATGACGGAGGCTCTTTATCCATCACAACCATGTCTGACAGGTGGTACTTTGGCCGGCGTTTGGTTTCGCTATAGAGCTTGCCTAGATACTCGCCAATAATGCCAAGACACAATAATTGCACACTCCCAACAAACAACAAGGGGATCAGAATTGATGCCCAACCGGGTATGGCGGAATCCGTAAATACCCTGACCAATAAAACCCAAACGAGCACAACAAATGATACAAGGCCCGTGCAAAATCCCAATACAGTAATTAGCCGCAGTGGCACAATTGAAAAAGACGTAATTCCCTCCCAAGCGAAAGACAGCATTTTTGCCAAGGGGTATTTGCTTTCTCCCGCAAAACGGGCATGACGCTCATATTCGACAATTGACGACGGAAACCCTACCTCACGAATAATGCCGCGCAGAAATAAATTGAACTCGGGGTATTGCTTAAAAGCATCCAGTGCGCGACGGGACATTAAGCGAAAATCGGCGTGGTTAAATACTAGATCTACGCCCATTGCGCGCATCAGGTGATAATAGCCTTCGGCTGTGAACCGCTTGAAAAAGGTATCTGAATCACGTTTTGATCGCACCCCGTACACCACATCATTACCTAGGTAATATTCGTCTACCATACGTTCTATATTAGCAGGGTCATCCTGAAGGTCTGCATCAATGCTGACTACCATATCTTCTTCGGTTAAACACAGCCCTGCATAAAGGGCGTTTTGATGCCCTTTGTTGCGCGACAATTTTACGGCGACTATGGATGGGTCTGTGCGTGCGAAGCCATGTAACAGCTCCCAAGTTTTATCGCGGCTTCCATCATCAACCAAATACAGTCGTGATTTCGGCGCGATTTTATTTTCGGACAGAAGTTTTGCCAGAAGGACTTTTAGGCGCGAAACCGTTTCGTTAATTACTTCTTCTTCGTTATAGCAGGGCACTACTATCGCAAGGCTGGCCAACGTTTTTATCATGTTTATTCACCTAGTATTCTGAGTATGGCTTTACAAATTGCACGGAAAAATTCTGGATTTAATTTTCGGGCGGTCATATTGAACGGCGGCGCAAAAGATTACGTACATTTATTTTATTTATCGACGCACTTGCCTGCCCACAAAAAGCCACAACAGACGATACGATTTGCGTAACCCGCCGCCCATGGGCGGAGCACGCAAGCATCTCCTGAAAAGGTAAGAATAGCTCAACACAGGGTAAGGCAACTTAGAAGCCCAACAAAAATCCATGTCCCGCAGCACTCTAGGTCGCACCTTAAGGGCTACCATACCGCAGGTAAAAATGGAAAACTTCAACACTGGCAACACCTTCACAGACAACATTTTGCGGGTTAGCTGCGCCTAGAATCCAGTTAACCACTGCAGCCAAGCGGGGTTTGCTAGCGCTCTGGGATCAATGCCTGATGCACCCAAATTTTGAACCCGCCGAAGTGCCTTGTCACTCAGCCTGTAATTCTCGGGCTTATGCGACTGTACGCTGTTCACTGGAGTCATGAAGTCCGGGAGATTCTCAGTCGTGAAGTTTTTTGTTCCTACTCGAATATTTTGGCTTCGTGGCAGGCATAAACAATTTCTTTCACGCAGGTCACGATTTTGTGACCAAAACAGATGCGGACAGCTACTTTTACAGTGTTTTCGTGAGAGCCCGAAAGGCCGCCGGATATCTCAGTTGGGCACCACAGGCGTAATTGAAAACAACCGCCGTTATCTACCGCTTGCTGTTGCGCCGAGTCTTGTCTGTTTCGATTCTTCGCGAGCCACCACAGCATTTAGTGAATTTTTCAAATATCGGTACTCGCTCCACGTAGCAGATGCCCTCGCTTCGGGCGCAGCCTGTGTTCTAGTTAAGTTTAAAGCAAATCCGCTAGAGGCCACCACCCTCGCGTTTCCTCGCTTGCTCTTCCGCAGCTCCTCTACCGGCCGGATCTCCACAATATGATGGTAGACACAACTAATCTGAGCCCTGATTGCGCTTGCGAAGGGGCCTTCTTTATCCTTCAGCCCGACCAGCAACACCCCACAGGCTGCCAACTATGCTATTCTACAGCCACCTGCCCTTGACCGAGCTTGTTCTCGCTCAAAACCGATACCCCCGTCTGCACCCCTTTGCAGATGCCGCTATTCCCAATAGCCACTTAGCGCGTCGCGGTTTTGCTTGCGTGTTTTCTTGGGCAGTGCTTCCTATTTTTAACCCGCGGCCCACAAGCTGCTGCTGGGTTTCTAGAGACAACGTTATGTCATTTTCCCATCTCGGCCTCGCCGATGGTTTGTTGCGTGCTGTGCACGATAAAGGTTACACCACTCCCTCCCCCATTCAGGAGCAGGCCATTCCGGCCATACTCGCCGGCCGCGACCTCATGGGCGCGGCACAAACCGGCACCGGCAAAACCTAATCACTGCCGCGCCTTGGTGCTAACACCCACCCGTGAACTGGCGGCCCAAGTGGGCGAAAGCGTCGCGCTCTATGGCCAACACTTAACGCTGCGCAGCACCATTGTGTATGGCGGCGTCAAAATTAACCCGCAGATGATGGCCCTGCGCAAGGGTGCGGATGTGTTAATTGCCACACCCGGCCGCCTGATGGATTTGTATCAGCAAAATGCGGTGAGTTTTAAGGATCTCGAAATTCTGGTACTGGACGAAGCCGATCGCATGCTGGATATGGGTTTTATCAATGACATTCGCAAGATTCTGGCGCTATTGCCCGCAAAACGCCAAAGCCTATTGTTCTCAGCGACCTTTTCCCCAGAAATTCGCACACTGGCCAAAGGTTTTTTACAAGACCCCCTAGAAATCGACATCAGTCCACGCAATACCACGGCGGAATCAGTGGACCAGTGGGTACACCCTGTGGACAAGGGCCGCAAGGCCGAGTTATTAAGCCACCTGATCACCAGTCGCGACTGGCGTCAAGCCTTGGTGTTCACACGCACCAAACATGGCGCCAATAAATTAGTTCAGCAATTGATGCAAGACGGCATACGCGCAACGGCCATTCACGGCAACAAAAGCCAAGGGGCGCGTACCAAGGCGCTTGACGATTTCAAGACTGGGCGCGCAGCCATTTTAGTCGCCACGGATATCGCGGCGCGCGGCTTAGATATTATCGAGCTGCCGCAAGTGGTGAATTTTGACCTGCCCAATGTGCCGGAGGACTACGTGCATCGTATTGGGCGCACCGGTCGTGCAGGATCGAAGGGCCGCGCCATCTCGTTGGTCAGCGCCGATGAATTCCGCCAACTGTGGGATATTGAAAAGCTAATAGGTCGCAAGTTGACTCGCGATGACATCAAGGGTTTTGAGCCTGAACATGCTGTGCCCGAATCTAAGTCGCTGAAAGGCGCGCCGCCTCTGCCAAAAAAGCCTAAGCAAAAAGACAGCGACCGACGTCCACGCGCCGCGCCTAAACCTCGCGAAGACCGCAAAGCGCCCGCTCAGGAACGCAAAGTACCCGCCGCCGAGGGCCGCGTGGCCAAACCGGTGGAAGTCCAAGTGCGCACCTCTCGACCTCGCGCGGACCAAGCACCTATAGCGCCGGTAACACGAGATAACAGCAGCACCTATGTGGGCGGCACCGGCGGCGGTTATATGCCCAAGCCCGTCGCGGTTGACCGCACCTACGCCGCACGTGAAGAGCGCAGTAACACACCACGTGGCGATCGACCCTATACACCACGCAGTGGCGCTAATGCGCCGCGTGGTGACCGGCCTTATACACCGCGGGATAGCGCTAACGCACCGCGTGGTGATCGGCCTTATACGCCGCGAGATGGCGCTAACGCACCGCGTGGTGATCGGCCTTATACGCCGCGTGACGGCGCTAACGCACCGCGTGGTGATCGCGCCGCTCCCGCCCGCAATGGGGCCTGCTCCAATTACAAAGGCAGCAAACCCGCGGGCGCCAGCAACAATGGCCGCTATGAGAAAAAACCCGCCTACACAGGTGTTTATCAGCCCGTAGTCGCCGGCGCCAATGATTATCGTGCCGAGCAGCGCCTGCAGTCCTTCGGTAATCGTGCAGACATTCCGGCCGACAAACTCAAAGACATGGAGCAGCGCAGCCCTCGCTCGTCGGGCCCTAGGCCAGCCGGTGGTGATAAACCTCGTCACTCTGGCCCTAAAAAGCCCTACGCACCGCGTGATCGTTACTAACCGATAAACCTCAGCTGGATCACACCGCTTTTGGGTGCACAACTGAGGGCTCTAGGTTTAACTGAGGTTTTTAGAGTCATCAAACACCGCTGGTCGGTTTGGGCCGTAAACAACGTCTGGGCGCGCTTTACAAGCGACCGCTTAGCCTTTAGGGTGCGCCCTCCCTTCAATCAGCGCGAACCTGAGGTTACGCGAGGAGACCCCCGTGAAAATTGTTGCCAATAGCGTCGTTTCGATCCATTACACACTTACTGATGAGCAAGGCACTGTCATCGACTCCTCCGCAGGCTCTTCGCCGCTCAATTACCTGAGCGGCGCTGGGAATATTATTCCCGGCCTAGACAACGCCTTGATGGGCCTAAGTGTTGGCGACACCAAAGACGTTGTGGTGCAGCCAGCTGACGGTTACGGTGAAATCGACCCCGACCTTATCCAAACCCTGCCCCATGAAGCCTTCGGTGGCATAGAGCAAATTGAAGTGGGTATGGAGTTCCAAGCGGAAGGTCCAGACGGGCACGTACAGTTTATTACCGTTAAAGATGTGGACGAAGACGGCGTGACTATTGATGCCAACCACGCTTTGGCGGGCAAAGTGCTGCACTTCGCCGTATCCATTGAAGCGGTTCGCACCGCCGAAGAAGAAGAAATTGCCCACGGGCACGTGCACTAGTCAATCCTGTGTTAGCCCCAAGGCCGCTGACCGCGGCCTTTTTTGTGGACGGCCCCAGCGAATGCGGCGCATAGGCACCCCGCGCCCAGTCTAGGGTTTAACACCTCGCCTAATGATTTTTTGCCGCCATGAACATTCAAAACGCTCTCCAACTTGCCACCCAGCTGCCCCAGAGCAGCAGTGCCCGTCTCGATGTGGCGCTTCTACTCAGCCACTGCCTCGACCAAAATCGCACCTATCTGCGCACCTGGCCGGAACGCGAGCTCAATCCGACGCAAGAGATGCACTTTCTCGCCCTGCTCGACCGCTGTAAACAGGGTGAGCCCTTGGCTCATGTACTCGGCCACAAAGAATTCTGGTCCCTGCAGCTGGAAATTAACAAGAGCACACTCATCCCCCGGCCGGACACTGAACTGCTCGTCCAGTTAGCGCTGGAATTAATGCCTGCAAAGGCGCCGCGGCTGTTAGATTTGGGCACCGGTAGCGGAGCCATTGCACTGGCGCTGTCACAGGAGCGCCCAGACGCCAATGTGATGGCCGTGGACTTTAGTACGGAGGCCTGCCAGCTGGCGCAACGCAATGCACAGCGCCTTGGGCTACAGCGGGTGCACGTGGTGCATAGCCACTGGTTCGAAGCCATAGATACGCGGTTTGATGTGATCCTTTCCAACCCTCCGTATATTGCGGCATCTGACCCACACCTCGAGCAGCTGCGCTATGAGCCACACAGCGCCTTAGTGGCAGCGGATAATGGCCTCGCGGACCTGCGCCAGATCGCGTCCCAAGCACCAGCGTACTTGCGTCCTCTGGGCTGGTTGTTACTAGAGCATGGCTGGCAACAGGGCGAATCTGTTCGAGCCATGTTGGCCAGTGCAAACTTCATCCACATCGCCACGCATCGCGACCTTGGCGGCAATGAGCGGGTGACCCTCGGGCAGGCGCCCAGCCATCCGCATGGAGCACAGCAATGAACCTCAGCGATAACGATCTGCTGCGCTATAGCCGCCATATTTTATTACCCGCCATAGACATTGGTGGACAAGCCGCCATTGGGCAAGCCCGCGTTTTGGTTGTGGGGCTAGGGGGGCTGGGCTCACCCGTCGCACTGTATTTGGCGGCGGCGGGCATCGGAGAACTGCTGCTTGCCGATGATGACCGAGTCGATACATCCAATTTACAACGGCAAATTATTCACGGTGAAGCCAGCATTGGGCAGGCCAAGGTGGCCTCGGCGGCCGCGCAAATTCAGGCGCTCAACCCCGCTGTGAGGACCCGTCAACTGGCTTGCCGTTTAGCGGATGCGACGCTGATGGACGCGGTTACCGATGCCGACTTAGTGGTGGACTGCAGCGATAACTTTGGTACTCGCCAAGCCTTAAATCGGGCCTGCTGGGAACGGCAAAAACCCTTGGTAAGCGGCGCCGCTATCCGTTGGGAGGGCCAGATCACCAGCTTCGATGCACGCCAATCCACCAGCCCTTGTTATGCCTGTTTATATCCAGACCTACCTGAGGAAGGTTTAACCTGCAGCGAAAGCGGGGTCATATCGCCCCTCGTGGGGATTATCGGTAGCTATCAAGCCTTGGAGGCACTAAAAATCATCACCGGCGCTGGGCACAATTTAGTGGGCCGTCTGCAACTGTTTGATGGCTTAACGGCGAGTTGGCGGGAATTTAAATTGCCGAAAGATCAGCATTGCACAGTCTGCCAGGCGCCTAGGGTTTAGCCCAACGTCCTTATATTAAGAATTTCCAACTCTTAACGTAGCTTTCTGATGGTGTAGCTACGGTCCAGCCGAAGCGGGACAAGCCCGTTTTTTGGCCGAGTGGAGAGGTGATTTTGAGGGGCAAATGGACAGGAGCCGCATGGATGCGGCGAAGTAGAGCAACGCAGGAGCAGTTGCCGAGACGTCCATTTGAGCCGTGACGGGACAGGATGTCACGCCACGGCGACCCT
>CAMCXE010000211.1 GCA_945882995.1 Thalassocella blandensis
AGCGCTATCTGGCTGAATTTCAATACCGATTTAATCGGCGAGCAGATTTGGTTTCTATAGTTTCTCGTTTGGTCTATGTTGCTCTTCGGACACCGCCTATGCCAGAAAGATTATTGAAAGTTGGCTTAGGTTGAGTGGTAATTAGGAAATTATAAAATGAGGCCTATCCCTCCACCTCAATTTTATCCACCATCTGAAACCCCTTGGGCAATTTATTGCCCTTGCGGCCGCGTTCGCCCATGTAGTGTTCTAAATCTTTTAATTTAAGGGCTATATGGCGTTTGCCGGCGGTGATGCGCAGGCTTTGGCCGGTGTTAATTACGGCGAGACCCACCATAAATTCTTCGCGTTTTTGTAGCCGGTCGCTGGGGATGCCAATAATTTTGTTGCCTTTACCTTTGGGCAATACGGGTAAATCCCCCACGGGGAAAACCAACATGCGGCCTTCGTTGGTGACGGCAACTAGAAAGGCGTTGGCGATTTCTTGCAGTAGCAGCGGCGCTATAACCTTGCCACCTTGGGGCAGTGTGAGCAGGGTTTTGCCGGCGCGATTTTTTGTGTAGAGGTCCCCGAGGGTGGCGATGAACCCGTAGCCGGCATCGGATGCTAATAAGAGTTTTTGGGCGTCGTCCCCCATGAGCATGCCCGCGAATTCGGCGCCGCTGGGTGGGTTGAGGCGGCCGGTTAGGGGTTCGCCTTGGCCGCGCGCGCTGGGCAGGCCATTGGCTGCCACCGCGTAACTGCGGCCGGTGGAGTCTAGCAATAATACATTTTGGCTATTTTTGCCGAGCACGGCGAATTTGAAGCTGTCGCCGGCTTTGTAGCTGAGGCTGGCGGGGTCTATGTCATGGCCTTTGGCGGCGCGAATCCAGCCTTTGTCGGAGAGCACCACGGTGACCGGTTCGCTGGTCATTAAATCCGCTTCGCTAAAGGCTTGGGCTTCGGCGCGTTCGATAATGGGTGAGCGGCGTTCGTCGCCAAAGTCTTTTAAGGCTTGTTGTAATTCTTTGCGGATTAAATTTTTAAGTTTGCGTTCCGAGCCGAGGGTGGCTTCGAGGTCGGCTTTTTCTTTGGCCAGTTCTGCTTGCTCGCCGCGAATTTTCATTTCTTCCAGCCGCGCTAATTGGCGCAGGCGGGTATCTAAAATATAAACCGCTTGTTCGTCACTAAGGGCAAAACGTTTTATTAATTCTTCTTTGGGGTGTTCTTCGGTGCGGACTATGTGAATAACTTCGTCTAAATTTAAATAGGCGATGAGCATGCCGTCTAATAAATGGAGGCGACGATCTACCCAATCCAAGCGGTGTTGCAAGCGGCGGCGTACAGTAGCGGTACGGAAGACCAGCCATTCGCTTAGCATTTGCTGCAAGTTTTTTACACCGGGGCGGCCGTTATTGCCGATGTAATTCATGTTAACGCGGTAGCTGCGTTCTAAATCCGTGGTGGCAAATAAATGGTTCATCAAGCTTTCGGCTTCGATGCGGTTGGAGCGCGGAATTATCACTAAACGTGTAGGATTTTCGTGATCGGATTCGTCGCGTAAGTCTGCCACCATGGGCAATTTTTTGGCTTGTAATTGCTGGGCGATTTGTTCGATAACTTTGGCGCCGCTCACTTGGTGGGGCAGGGCGGTAATAATGATATCGCCGTCTTCTTTTGTCCAAAGCGCGCGCATTTTTATGCTGCCGCGACCGGTTTCATAAATTTTGCGGATATCACTTTTGGAGCTGATAATTTCCGCGTCGGTGGGCATGTCGGGCCCTAAAATATGCTCACACAAATCCGCTACGCTGGCGTTGGGGTTGTCCAACAAATGGATAGTGGCGTTAACCACTTCCCGCAAATTGTGGGGTGGAATATCCGTGGCCATGCCTACGGCAATTCCTGTGGTGCCATTCAGTAGCAAGGCGGGTACACGGGCGGGTAATACGCAGGGTTCTTCGAGTGTGGCGTCGAAATTCGGTTGCCATTCCACCGTGCCTTGGCCCAATTCACCCAGCAATAAATCGGCGATGGCGGTAAGGCGCGATTCGGTATAGCGCATGGCGGCAAACGATTTTGGGTCGTCGGGTGAGCCCCAGTTGCCTTGGCCGTCCACCCAGGGGTAGCGGAAGGAGAACGGCTGGGCCATAAGCACCATGGCTTCATAGGCGGCTGAGTCGCCGTGCGGGTGGAATTTACCGATGACATCGCCCACGGTACGTGCGGATTTTTTGAATTTTGCGCTGGCTTTTAAGCCCAATTCGCTCATGGCATAAATGATGCGGCGCTGCACGGGTTTGAGGCCGTCGCCGATATGGGGCAGCGCGCGGTCGAGAATCACGTACATGGAATAATCCAAGTAGGCTTTTTCGGTGAAGTCTTTGAGGAGCAGGGTTTCGTCTGCGGGAGCTTGTAATTCGGTCATGGTTTACCTGATTGGGTTGTGCCAGAAGTTTAGGAATTCGGGTGGTTGTTACTGGGAGTAGGGTTATAGCCCAAGCCTGCGTTTAAGGTCGTTAGGTACAATAAACAGCGCTGTTTTTTTGTCTTTGGATTCGATGAGTAATTTATATTGGGACAACACGTTGAGATAATTCCTGGCGGTGTTTTTGGAAATTCCGTAGTCGCTGGATATTTCCGCCACAGTGAATAGTCTGCCAGGGGATTTAATGGCTTTCTTAATGATGTCTTTTTGTTGGAAATTGAGTTTAGTGGCTAAGACTGAGCTTTCTAACAGTTCTAGTACTTGCTTGAATTCTTCGGTTCTTCTATTTAGGTATGTTTTGAGTTCGTCAATCGCTTGCAGAATAATGTCGAGTTGATAGTCGATAAAATACGTTAGGTCGTTTTCATCGGTTTCGGTATACATATAGGATAAGCCGTATTCTTTCGGGTCATTTTTTAGCAGCTTGCTGATAGAAATGTACTTGAATAGCGCGTACCCACTTTTAAGCATAAACCAATAAAATAGTGCGCGAGCTGTGCGGCCGTTGCCGTCGCGAAATGGATGTTCATAACCCATCATAAAATGCAAAATTATGGCTTTAATCACTGGGTGGATAAATACGGTGTTGTGACTGCCAGAGTGATTGCTATTGGCGAATTGGCAGAGGGCGGCTAAACGTGCGGGTAGTTGCTCATAGCTGGGCGGTTGGTAGGCAATTTCCCCGCTCTTGTCTTGTACGAAAATATCGTTTGCAGCGCGTAATTCGCCGGGTGTTACGTTGTTTTCTGTGGTGCTTTGTGTGGCGATGCGATGGAAATCCAAAATGAGGTCGATACTCAAATTGTCGCTACATTTTTGCTCCGCATGTTTTAGCAGCAGGTAATTATTCAAAATCATACGCTCGTCTTCGTTCTGCGGGTCGCGTCCGCATTCGAGCATGTGTTTGGCCACTACGCGGGTGGTTGCGGCGCCTTCTAGCTGTGCACTGGTAATCGCTTCCTCCATGATCAGGCTGGCCACCAAAAATTGGGTTTGCACGCCTTTTGACGCGGTTTCGCCACCCATTGTCCGTGCAGGGCCGTTGGTTAATTGGGTGATTTGATAGAGTTTTGCTTCCATGGAATGGGGCACACAGAAGGTAAAACGCTTCACGTCTTGCCCAAGTAGCTCTAGCTGTTGGCTTTGCGACAGGCGCTGGAGCTTAATAACCTGCCAGATCGCCTGTGCGTCTTTGCGTGGCTCCAACCGCCATTTAAGCTTGTGCCAGTGAAGGTAGCGCCCATCAGCATCGGTTATCCCGTGGGTGAGCATGTATTGTTCAAATGCGCGGCTATCCAGATTTCCCGTTGCCAGTGCGGGGGCTCGTTCAATGGTTGGCTTTGCCATAAATCAATTTCCGGATTTTGCGTTTCGCAGCGGAGTGTTGGCAAATATTGCGGCAAAGTCAAGGTTGATGACTTGTTTGGCTCTGAGTCGATAAGGGCAATTTATGCAACCCTCGCAATATCCCCCAGGCCAGCAGATTACCCAGCCACACCGCATAAAACGCAAAAAATACATCTGAGGCGAAGTGCCCGCCTTGGGCGATGCGTACCACGCCGATCAGCAGGCCAGCCGCTATAGCGCTATAGAGCCAGCGGCGGCGCAGGCTAGCAACGGCCAGCCAGCCCCAAGTCATCTGCGCAAAACCACCCGAGGCGTGGCCGCTCACAAAGGAGCAATTGCGGGCGCATTGGTTGGTAGGTTGCAGGGCCGGTGTGAACGTTTTGTCGCCGCCAAATTGCGTGACCTGCACGGGGCGGGCGCGGTGCCAGTGGTTTTTGAGCAGTTGGTCGGTGATTAACCCTGGGCCCAAGGTTATAGCCAACATACAAAAGCCCAACCAGCGGCGCCGCTGGGCAAGCCATCCTTGGCGCAGACTTAGGCTGACCAACCAAGCTACTAACAATACAACAATTATCGCGGTAGACAGGTATTTCACCCCCCAGTAAACCGCCTGTACCAGCGGATGCTCATTCCACGCAAAGCCCTGCTCAGCAGTGTAAAACAGGCCGCTAACTATCAGGTCCAGCTCTGGGCAAAGGCTAAAAAGTGCCGCCACGGCAACAAAAATTACGCCCAATATCCAAGCTTCTACGCGTGATGGCATTAGCGGTAGCCTTTGAAGTTTTGCAGCAGCCAAACATCCAGATGCAGTGCGAAATCCGGGTGGGTTTGGGCATGCACTTGGGTTAGGTGCTCGCTGTGCGCAAATCGCTCTAGCATCTCGGCGGGCGGTTGTGCTCCGAGGTAAATGAGGTCCAAACCGGGTTGATTGGGCAGGCTATGGGTAATTTGGTATTGGTCGCGGTGGCTGCCATCCGGGTTCCAGGCCGCCACTCGCAACGGAAGGTCGCGTAGGTTGTAGGCGCTGTGAGCTAAAAAAGTTCGGCCGTCACCAGCAACATAGGCCTGAGGATGGCTTTGCACAATGGGCGCTAGCTGGGCGGCAATGGTGTCCCAGCCTTTCATGCGTTTGAAGGGGTCTAGCTTCGCGGTGAGGGTGTGGCCGCTGAGGGCTACAACGCTGGGCCAGTGGTACAGCAGGGCCATTAAGCTGCAGTTAACTATAAAACCCGCTACTAACAGTTTTTGGCCCCAGCGGCTGCGGCACAGCCAGGCCACGGCTAGCAGAGTGCCGGCGGTAAAGGCGGGGCCGGCCCAGTTGGCGTTGGCGCGTCCAGCCGCCGCTTGGCCCACCACGAGTAAAAGTAAAGGCAGCGAGCCGGCCAGCAGCAGACGGTCGCTGGGTAGGCGCCAGGCCGCTTTGAGGTGCCAAATAGCGCCCACCAAGCCTGCAAACAAAAACGGACCTAAGGAGCCAATCTGTGCAGCCACAAATTCCAGCAAATTGGTGCCTTTGGTGTTCGCCACGCGCTCACCCACGTGGGTAATTTCCGCTGTGTGCCGCAGGGTAGGGAAGTCGTTTTGCCAGTTCCACCAAAGATTGGGTGCCATCACCACGAGTGCCGTAAGTGCCGCCAGCCAAGGGCCGGGGTAGCTCAGTTGGCGTCGGCCGTGGTTGGTGCCTAGCAGCAGCACCAAGGCGCTGAGTGCAAAGGCCGCCATTGTGTATTTCGACAAAACACCCAGGCCGCACACCAACCCTAGCAGTAGCCAGTACTTGAGGCGCTGGTGGGTGAGTGCGTTGTGCAGCAGCCAGAGCGCGGCGGTCCAGCAGCATAACAAGGGGGCGTCGGTGGAAATGGCGAGGCCCAGCAGCGCCGTAATCGGTAGCGTGAGAAATGCCAGTGCCGCCAACAGGCCCACGCGAGCACCATACAGCTGACGCCCCAACCCAAACAGCAGGCAGGCCGTGACGGGGTAGAGCACAAGGCTGCCGGCTTTTACACCGGCAAGGCCATGACCGAACAGGCCGGTAGTTGCCGCAATAATGGCGGCCACCACCGGCGGCTTGGAAAAGTAGCCCCAGGCCAGCTCCTGCGACCAGCCCCAGTAATAGGCTTCATCCACAAACAGCGTGATGCCCGAGTGGGTGATGGTCCAGAGGCGCCACACCGTTAATAGGGTAATGGCCGCGGCTAGCAGCCAGCCTGCGCGGCTAAGGCTTAATGGGGCTTGAGCGTTTGGGATTGAGAATGTCATGGGGTAGCGGCGTTTAGGGGTTGATATGCCCGCGAATTGGGGGCCGCAAGCTTACACCAAACGGTGATTTTGGCGGGTGGGATTTGTGATCACCGGTCCAATTGGGCGTGGTGGTGGGCGCCCTACACACCCAGCCGCGGCCTATAAGAAAGGTATAGGCCCAAAATAGAAGGATCGACAAAATGGCGAAGGGGCATTAGATTCTCCAGCGTTTGGCGCTGACAAGCCAACACTAGCGGGTTTTCGCCACCTTTGACGGCGCAGGTAAAGTGAGATGGACGAATTTAACAGACGTAAGGGCGTGCTAGTTGTGGCTGCCCCTGTGGTGGCGGTAGTTGTGGTGCTGGTGATTTTTTTCAGCTCTTGGTACACGGTAGATCAAGGTGAGCGCGCGGTTATTTTGCGAAATGGCGCGGTGGTGGGGGACGCAGAGCCGGGCTTGCACTTTAAAGTACCGATTATCGACCGCGCGGTTTTTGTATCCATGCAAAGCCAGAAAGTAGAATTCGAAAAAATGTCGTCTTATTCCAACGACCAGCAACCCGCCGAAATTAAAATGTCGGTAAATTTCCATGTGTCACCGGCACAGGCGCAGGATATTTATGCCGGCTATGGTTCTTTATCCGGCTTAGTGGAGCGCGTGTTACGCCCCAGTGTCAACAAAGCCACCAAAGAGGTGTTTGGTCAATATACGGCGGTTTCGGTTATTCAAAAACGTGAAAAATTTGGTGCGGATGTAGCGCAAGGCATTATTGCCTCGGTGGGTGAAAAATTCATTATTGATTCTGTACAGGTGGAAAACATCGATTTTTCCAACGCCTATGAACAAAGCGTAGAGCAGCGCATGCTAGCGGAAGTGGAAGTGCAAAAAGTGCGACAAAATTGGGAGAAGGAAAAAGTCTCCGCCGATATTACGCGCACTCAGGCACAAGCTGAGGCAGATGCCAAGTTGTCGCAAGCCACTGCAGATGCTAAAGCCATCG
>CAMCXE010000212.1 GCA_945882995.1 Thalassocella blandensis
GCTTGCCGATTTGCTAGCGGCTTCCTCCAGACCAAACCTCGCGGTTTAGCCCTTGCCATTCGCTAGTAGTTAGCGTTAAATCGCAGTTTAACGGTGATCCTCCTACAGGGGACTCGCACCCCATTAGTTCATGCCCATGCTGGGCGTACCCAAGCTATCAGGTTGATGCCAATTGCTTCGTTCCGTTTTGTGTGGGCTGCGCCCATTTTACACAAAACTCCACTACGTAATCGGCACAACTTATAACGACGTTAGGCTAGGTACATGCATCAGGGAATCACGTTTAAAAATATTTGGCACGACGATGACATGTACGAGTTTGAAGTCATCTCATCTGATGGCGTATCCATTTTAGTCAATGAAATTTATGTTGGCTACGGCACTTACGACGAACTGATTGAGGGTCTAGATAGATTCAAGGACCAAATTTACGGCGGAATCTATGATATTGAGCTTGGCTCTTTCGGCCCCGAGTATGCCAGTGGTGCATTTATCGCAAGACTGCACTTTCAAGATCGCGGCATTATTTATGTGAGCATACAAGCTCAATCTGAGTTTGTAGTCTTTGGCAAAAAGAACATTGCGAGTGAAGCAAAATTGTTTTTTAAAACAGAACCAGCTCTTCTCGACAACTTTATTCAGCAATTGAAGCAGCTAAAAGCAGGCGCCAAAAATGAAGCAAGTCTACAAATCGCCTAGCCAGTCGTTCTTGCCGATCGCTACGCTCCGGCAAAAATAGGCGTTCAGCTGAGGTTTCTAACTTAAACCGCCATCTGATTTTCTGCGCTTCCTTGTTCACCGGTTTCTTCTTTCTGGGCAATTTTTTCTGAATTTTCGGTGTCTGCAGGTTCACTAGCCGGCGCTGCTGTTTGCGGTGCATCCACTGCAATTTTGCTCTCAGTTTCAACAATTGTTTGACGCAACCAAGCAAATACCAAGAATAAAACCGCCACTAACACCACCGGCCAAGCGCCCCACAACATAAAGGGGGTTAGGCCTTCTGCGGGGTAAATTGTGCCTGTGGCCACTTGGCGTACAAAGCGTGGCACTCGCAATTCCGCACCGCCCTTATTGTTAATAATTGCGGTAACGCCATTGTTGGTGCCGTGAATTAAATAGCGCCCAGTTTCCAAGGCGCGCATGCGCGCCATTTCGAAGTGTTGTTCGGGGCCGATGGAGTTGCCGAACCAAGCGTTGTTGCTGATGGACATAATGGCGTTGGCGTCGCGGCTGTGCTGGGCAATCAGTTCGGGGTATACCAGCTCATAGCAAATGGCCGGCGCTAGCCAAATGTTTTTGGCTCTTAGCAGGGCGCGACTGGGCGGGCCTACGTGAACGATGGAGGTGGGCAAGTCAAAAAATTCGATAAGCCCACGCAGTTGCTCGTCGAACGGCACGTATTCACCAAAAGGCACCAAGCGTTGTTTGAAGTACTGGCCGCTACCCCCTGCACCTATGGCTAGAATGTCGTTGTAGTACTTATCGTCTTTGATGTCGTCGTAGATGATGCCGCTAAAAAACGTGGTGTTGGTTTGTTTGCCTTGGGTGTCTAGGCTGTCAAGCATGGCTTCGGCGCGGTGAAAGGGTAGGGGAATTGCCGCTTCCGGCCACACCAGCCAGTCCACTTTGCCCCAGTAATCCTTGGATAAGCCGCGGTAAATTCCGATATTTTCTGCGTAGTAATCCGGGTCCCACTTTTCTTCTTGGGGAATATTGGGTTGCACCAAGGCTAGGTTAATGGGGGTTGTACTCAGTTGCGTCCAGTTGTGTTGCTGCAGAGTGGTGCCGCCAAACACAATACTGCCAAGCAGGACTAGGCCAGCGGCCGCTTGGGGCCAGTTTTTGTTTTTTTGCCAGAGCGCGAGGAACATGGCCACCAAACACAAGCCGGCGATACTGGCCGCCAGCGTTAAGCCGTAAACCCCAAACACGGGGGCCCAGCCGGCCAGTGGAGTGTCGATAAACGCATAACCCGCAAACAGCCAAGGAAAGCCGGTAAGAAACCAGGAGTGAAACCACTCGCCCAGCACATACACGGCGGGAAACCCCAACCAAAAGGCCCAAGGGCTTTTGTGTAAGCGGCCCAGTAAATAGAAGGGTGGAATAAACAGCAGCGCCATGGCGGCAACAAAAACACCGGTAAGAATGAGTGAAAGCGCCACCGAGCTGTTGCCAAACTGGCTGATGCTCACGTAAATCCACGAGGTGCCGGCGCCGTACAGGCCTAAGCCAAAGGCGTAGCTGCGGCGTAAACAAGGTTTAACTGGCAAGCCGCGCAACACCCAGGCAAAGGTGGTTAGGCTTAGTAGGCTTAGGGGCCAAAGGCCATAAGGGGCCATGCCGAGGTGAAGCAGTGCGCCAGCCAGCAGCGCCAAGGCATCGCCGGCCCAGCGGGAACGGGTTAGGTTGTCTAGTTTCATGACTTCAGGCAGTAGGTGTGGTCAGGCGAATGAGGTGAATTTGACGGCTGTCGGAGTAGAGCACCCGAAAGTGATAGGCCTCCAGCTCAATACTTTCATTGCGCGTGGGCATATGGCCAAAGGCGTGGGTTAGCAAGCCGCCAATAGTGTCGAATTCGTCGTCGCTAAAGCGCGTGTTAAAACGCTCGTTAAAATCCTCAATGGTGGTGAGTGCTTTCAGCACGTAGTCCCGTTCGGACACCTTGCGAATAAAATCTTCGGTGTCATCTTCGTCGGTTTCGTCTTCAATTTCTCCCACAATTTCTTCAAGAATATCTTCAATGGTGACTAAGCCGGAAATGCTGCCGAATTCGTCGATCACCAACGCCATGTGGTAACGCTTCTCGCGGAATTCTTTAAGCAGTACGTTCAGGCGTTTGCTTTCGGGGATGATATTTGCCGGCCGCAAAATAGAGGCGAGGGAAAAGTCGTTGGGGTTTTCAAGGATCAGCGGTAACAAATCTTTGGTTAAAAGCACGCCTCTAACGTCATCGAGGGAGTCGCCAATAACCGGGAAGCGCGAGTGGCCGCTGGCGATTATTTTCGGCAAAAACTCGCTGGGCTTTTCCTCAAACTTAATCACCACCATTTGGGTGCGCGGCACCATAATTTCGCGCACTTGTAGTTCGGCTACATCCAGGGCGCCTTCAATGATATTTAGCGCTTCTTGATCCACCAGCTTGTTGTTGGCGGCTTCTTTAATAATTTCTAGTAGCTCTTCCCGTGAGCGGGGTTCAGAGCTGGAAAAAGTATGCAGCAGCCTCTCCAACCAATTGCGCGGATGGGAGGCGTGACTACTCGGCGAGTCGTCGGACATGCGGGTATTCCTTAGGGTGTGAAGGATCAACAATGGGTTAATTTAGGTTAGATGTTGGGGATTCTGCATAAGGATCAGCAAAACCCAGGCCGTTTAGAATACGAGTTTCCAAACTTTCCATCTCGGTGGCTTCTGCATCGTCAATATGGTCGTACCCCAACAAGTGCAAACAGCCGTGCACCGTCATGTGGGCCCAATGGGCATCTACCGGTTTGTGTTGCTCCGCTGCCTCGCGGCTGACCACGTCAGCGCAAATAACCAAATCCCCCAGCAGCGGAATGTTCAGTTCTGGCGGCACATCGCTGGGGAATGACAACACATTGGTGGGTTTATCAATATGGCGGTAGTCGCGGTTCAATTGCTGGCTTTCCTCCTCCTCAACTAGGCGGATGGTTAAATCCCAGGCTTGTTTCTCTGCCGGTAGGCTGGCCGCTACCCAGCGGGCAAAGTCCGCCGCCGTTGGCACATTGTCGGCTTGGCAGGCTAGCTGTAAATCCAGTGCGCTCATGGTGTGTTGCCTTTGCTGGCCTCGCGGGCCTCCATGGCGTCATAAGCTTCCACAATGCGCTGCACTATGGGGTGGCGCACCACGTCTTTGGAGGTGAAGTGGGTAAAACTGATGCCGGTGACATCTTTAAGCACCTCCACCGCGTGGCGCAGCCCAGAGGCTTGCCCCCGGGGCAAATCAATTTGAGTGGGGTCGCCGGTGATTACCGCTGTGGTGCCAAACCCAATGCGCGTTAAAAACATTTTCATTTGTTCCCGGGTGGTGTTTTGGCTTTCGTCCAAAATCACAAACGCATTATTCAACGTGCGGCCGCGCATATAGGCCAGTGGTGCCACCTCAATAACATGGCGCTCCAATAATTTGCCTACCACCTCAAAACCCAGCATTTCGTAAAGGGCGTCATACAGCGGGCGCAAGTAAGGGTCCACTTTTTGGGATAAATCACCGGGCAAAAAGCCCAATTTTTCACCAGCCTCCACCGCGGGGCGCACCAGTAGAATGCGTTCCACCTCATCTTTTAATAAGGCTTCTACCGCGCAGGCCACGGCTAAATAGGTCTTACCGGTACCGGCGGGGCCTATGCCGAAGTTGATGTCGTGGGCGCGAATGTTCACCACGTAACCCTGCTGGTTGCGGCCGCGGGGTTTAACCGTCAGTTTTTTGGTGCGGATGGAAGCGGGCTGGTCAAGGTTAACCGCTGGTTCCGCGGCCATCAGCGCATCGGCGCCGCATTCCTGAAGCGCTAGGTGCACTTCCGCTGGGGTAATTTCAGAATCGCCGGCGGTGTCGGTGTACAGCTGTTGCAGCACTTTTACCGCTAGCGCCAGCCTAGGGGCTAGGCCATGCAGCACAAACAGGTTGCAGCGATTATGGATTTGGATATCCAAACGTTTTTCAATTTGTTTAAGGTGGCTGTCAAACTGGCCGCCTAAATTCGCCAAACGACGTGCATCACTGGGCTCTAGGTTCAGCTCTAACGTTTGTTGCAAGTTGGCCGTAGGTTCTGCCGGGGCAACGGCGGGGGGGTTGGTGTCCAAGACTGGCGCGGTTCCAAAAACGAAGAACCTTAAGACTACCTGAATAAGCGGCACGCGAAAACCATTTGGGGGTGCAATTGCGAGATTCTTGCCGTGTTGGAGAACACTTCCGCAAGCTGGCGCTAAAGTCCTCGGCTTAGGGCTGGTGGGTTGTGAATGGCTTTGCACGAGACCGGATGTTTATACTTCCGCGACTTTACCTGCAAAAGGACTATGGCAATGCTGCCGGCGCAAGCCCCCACTTCCATCCCCAAGCCCCTGCTGCTCGCTATTGCCTTCCTTCAAGGCTTGGCCCTACTGGCACTATACCGCGCCCTAGACGCGCACCACTGGCCCTGGCATCAGCCGGTGTATTTGTATCCGCTGGCGACGGTGGCGCTTATTACGCCGATTTTGTGTTTGCTGAGTTTTACCCACGGGCGCATAGCGCATTACGCACAATGGATTGGCGTGTTTACAGTGAGTTTACTGGTTGCTGCGGCCTACACCGGTTGGCAATTGGAACCCTATGATCAAGTAGGCGCAGGTTCAATTACATTTATTTTTGTCGTCGCCACCCTAGTGGCCAGTTTTAAAGCGCTTATGTATATCCAGCAGCGCGGCAGCGGGCAGCCAATTAGCTATGCGAGTTTATTTATATTTTCATGGCGCAATTTTTTAGTGCTGGGCCTTAGCTTGGTATTTATCGGTATATTTTGGTCGATATTATTTCTCTGTGCGCAGTTGTTTAAAGTCATAAAAATAGACGCCGTTGAAAATTTCATTCAGCATGACTGGTTCGTTATTCCCGTACTCACTCTGGCCTTTGGCTTCGCCATAATAATTTTTCGTGGGCTTGCCAGCATCATCGACACCATCGCCAAGGTGGTACAAATGGCCATAAAGGTTTTGCTGCCGTTATTAATTGCGGTAGCCGTGGCATTTTTAGCCGCCTTACCCTTTACGGGGCTGCAGACGCTCTGGGGTACTGGGCACGGCACTTTGTTAATTTTGTGGCTGCAGGTTCTGGTGTTATTTTTCCTCAATGCCGTCTATCAAGATGCCAGCCACATTCGGCCATATCCAAACACCATTCATCGCGGCATTTATTGTGGTGTTGCACTCTTGCCGATCTATTCGGTTATAGCATCGTTTGGCCTCTATGCGCGTATTCAGCATTACGGCTTAAGCGTGGAGCGTTGCTGGGCGCTCATGTTGTGGCTGCTGTTGGCACTTTTTTCCTGCGGTTATTGGTGGGCCATAGTGTCGCGGCGCGACCACTGGATCGAAAAAGTCAGCCACGTAAATATTCGCATGGGTTGGGCGGTGCTCATCGTAGCCATCCTCGCCAATACACCCTTGTTGGACTTCAAAAAAATAGCGCTAGCGGATCAAATGCGGCGTTTAGACAAAGGCCTAACCACCATCGACACCTTAGACGTGAGATATATTGTTGATAATTTAGGTCGGTCTGGCTATCTCCAATTGGAAAAATTAAAACTTGAATACGCTTCCACAAAGCCTAATTTTGCGCAACGCATAGAGGCTGCACGTAACGGGTATGGTGTTCGCGGCGACACCGCCGAAATCACCCGCGAGCAGTTTGCCGCCGGAATCAAAAAGGTGCCAGAAGATTTTGATATCCCTGAGGCATTGCTCAGCGCGATTTACAAATCAAGCAATAAAAATGACTGGGAGCGGGTGATAAACCACAACTATTATTTAGTGAAGCGCGATTTAAATAACGACGGGCAAGATGACTATGTGTTGCTTGGCGCTGGCACCAGTTCAGGCCGAGCGGAGCTTTGGTACGACAAAAATGGCGCCTGGACCGAGGCAGCCATGCAGTCCAATAAATATTTAAAAATAACGGAAATTGACAGCGCTATAAATAGTAAAACTATCGAGGTGATACCACATCAGTGGCAGCAGCTAAAGTTAGGCGAGCTGGTTTTTACGGTTGGCGCGGGCCATTAGGCGGCGTTAAAGGCGGCGTGGACGGGTCTTGGGTGCAATGCCAGTAAATTAAGAATTTTGGTTGCCCTAGGGGCGCCGCTTGCTGCGCCCGTGGCACATTCGTGTAAGGGCCGTGGAAATAAATAATCATCCCAAATCCACCCTATGCCGGTATGCGAATAAACCATTGCTCTAGACCAGCTTTTCTCTCCAATTTTGACTCGAGCTCTTGCATTTCTTGCCTAGAGAGAGACACCCCGCTTTCGTAGGCTT
>CAMCXE010000213.1 GCA_945882995.1 Thalassocella blandensis
GTAGGAATCACCCCTAACAAAGCCACTTATACTCACTCAGCCGCTGGCATACCAATGTCACTTGTGTCCTATATCGCTGCATATATGCCCTCCGCAAACAGGTGTACAGGGCAGTGCGCCGCCGACGTAGCCGCGTTTATCAATAATGGGTTCGCCGCGAATGTTGCGTCTTCAAGTAGCTCAAGCTCATCTTCAAGTAGCTCAAGCTCTTCAAGCAGCAGCTCGTCTTCAAGCTTAAGCTCTTCCAGCAGCAGCTCATCGTCAAGCTCCAGCTCTTCCAGCCGCAGCTCATCGTCAAGCTCCAAGTCTTCCAGCAGCAGCTCGTCTTCAAGCTCTAGCTCTTCTAGCAGCCGCTCGTCATCTAGCTCCAGCTCTTCTAGCCGCAGCTCGTCTTCAAGCTCTAGCTCTTCAAGCAGCAGCTCGTCTTCAGGCTCTAGCGCTCCAGTAAAACCGGGCCTCGTGTTTGTATTCCCCACAGCCGGTGCAAATGTCGGTATGGACGGCGGCGTAGGTGAATTTACGGCGCAAGTGCGTTTTGAAGACACTGAAACTCACAAGGCTTTAGTTGCCACCAATGTGGTTATAACCGATGTGGACAAGGCTGCACAGTTGGTGATTGATGGGTTAGACCCAAAAGGTGCTGAATTTACAGGTGAGCAAGCGGGCTTTGTGAATGGCACAGGTGGTGTATGGGTGAAAAAAGGCGCAGTTGGGGATAGCTCCACCGGCGCCACTACGCTTACCGCGACGGCAACCTATAAAGGCATAGAGTATAAAGCCACGCAAAGCTTCAAAAGTAGCTTGGTAATTAAACCTGAAGCATTCGCCCTAAGTGTTAAAACTAATTTGTTGGTGACTTTTAACGGTTTATACAATGCTCTGGAAAAGATCACTCTTAGTGGTACTGCTGGAAACCATAAAATTACTGAAACGCCACTGCCAGCAGACGCAACCCCCATTTCAGTGTTTATTGCGGAGTATGAAGGTGCCCAGACCGACTCTAAATGGGGCTATACCTTGGCGTCTACACCTAGTGGGAAACTCTATGTCATACGTCTAGATAGCTCCAACAATGTCTTGACCTATGTGCAACGTGTAGGTAGCGCCACTGGTGCGGCTTATGCTGGCGATTTCCTGAAAGGTGTTACCAGTATGGTTCTGGACGAAAGCGTGCCTACAATTAAAACCGATGACCGGTTGATGGTATTGCAGCACGACAACGGCACCGCTTTTGTGTCTCAGCTGGACGTTGGTGACAAAGGTCTTAACGATAAAACACCGGGTGCAATTTTCGGCACATTTAGTCCAGCGGCTTCACTGTACAAAACGGTTTGGACGCAGCCAGCAGGCATTATGAATGCGGATAAAATTGCTTTCGATGACTTGACTAAAACCCTAATTGTTCTTGATAGAAAAGGCATTACTAGCGATGTAATCGGTTACGGATTAAATGCTGGTGGTACGGCTTATGATGTACAAAAATTCAAAACCTCCATTGGCGGTAATAACTCTCGTTTGACTGCAACCGGTGGAAAAGTCTATGTGGGCGAGGGCACTACGCTTGCGGGCAATTTGCAAATTACCAGTATTGATACAGCTACCGGTGTGCAAGCGGTGGTTTACGACTCTGTAGTGGGTACTGGACCGAAACTAAGCTCAGTAACCGATATTCGGGTAGACCATTTCAGCAGCAAGCTTTATGTGTTGGATTCTGTGACGAATGCTTTCGTGGCTATCAGCACAGTGGCTCCCTATGCTCGTACCTTGTTTCAGAGTTTTGCGGTGTCTTCCGGCGCAGGTTTTGTACCTAACGATATCGCCTATGACGGCTTAGGCAACCTTTTTGTGAGTGATAACAACAGCGGAGGTATTATTGGAATAGGTGCAGCAACTGGTGCGCGTACAGTGTTGCGTCCAGGTTCACTAAACAATGGTCAAAATACAGTGGCACAGCAAATTTGCTATAACCCCAAACAGGGTTTAGTGAGTGCAGAAAGCTCAATGGATGCCTCTGGCGTTGTTACCGCTAAAGCATTAGTTAAGACCAATGCTGTTACTGGAAGCACATCAAACGTGGTCCCATTCAGCCCCACATTTGATATCGACCATCTCGATATTTATAGCGACACTACCTACGGTGAATTCGCAGTAAGTATCGATGGCACAGACATTAGTGTTACCAATTTGTCTACCAATGTTACACAAGTTTACGCCCAATCCAACACCTATGGTTTTACCCCTGCAGGTGTTACAGCGGTGGTGATGGATCAGAAGTCGGGTTTGTTATATGTTATTAATAATGAGACGAAGGCGCTTTCATCGCTAGACTTAAAAATGGCGATGGCGGCTCCTAAATTCATCACCACTTTGCCTCCTGCGACTGGCGTAATCAAACCCACGGATATCATTGTGGACGGCACCAATGTGTATTACTTGGATTCCGGCACCCTGTATAAAGTGGATTTGACCGCAACTGCTGATAACGTAAAAGCGGTGTCAAATGTTTCCGGAACCCCAGCGGTACCCTTTGCACCCGGCTTCGCACCAGTTGGTATCAGTGCTTTGGGTGAACACATGGAAATTGATCGCAATAAACAAGTTATGTGGATATCCAACAAGCGAGGCGGAGCGGTTATCGGCGTGTCCTTGATTACGGGTGACCGTGTAGTTGTAGCGCACTAATAGAATGTAAGCTCGAAGGCGCCTGGAGACAGGCGCTTTTTTTTGTCCAAAATTTTTGTCATTTAGTCAGTGTCGTGATTCGCTGGGTGCGGTGCTCAGCGATTGTGCCGATTTCCTCGGTGTATTAGACAAATAAAATCGTACGCGTTTAATTAAGGAAATTTTCAATGAATAAATCAGTAATTTTTAGTTTGTTCGTCATTTTTTGGCTGCCCGTGGGCGCCCAAGCTCAGCTTTATAAATGTCAGCAGTCAGACGGCTCGGTGCGGTTTCAAGATAGCCCATGCCAGCCAGGCGTGAATAGTGAAAGGATAAATCTAGCTTCATCGAACATCATTTCCGCAGGTGATGCGGAGCTGTCTGGTGCGGCAGGCACGCTAACCAATGATGGACAACCCAATTCCATTTCACTCAAAGCCCGATTGCAGGACAGTGAAAGCCGGCGTAAGGCGGAGGGGATTGGAGCGCAAAACGCGCAAATTGACGCTTATAATAAAATGCAGCGTTGTAGTGTTGCACGCTCTCAGCTGGGGCGACTCAAAAAAGGCGGCGTGCTCTATCGTCGGGATAACGCGGGCGAGCGACATTATATAGAGGACAAAGACCGTGCTCGTGAGATTGCTGAAGCTGGCCGGCGAGTTGCGATGGAGTGCGCTAATTAGAATTTGTGTTTAATGCGAGTGGTTGACGCTCTTTGGTAAAGCCAATGTCATTAAGATACGGTTTTAGCCTGCGTTTTCAGGTGATTTTTCCTTCGACAAGAAACCCCCTCCCAGCCCAATGTCATTAAGTTAAGAATTTTAGCCTTTTCAACTTGAAACCTCAGTTAGGCGCACAAAAGCTGTGCAGTCCATTGGGGCGATGGGAGAAAGTTAAATTTAGCGAGCAACTTGGCTATTCGCCAAATTTAACTTTTGCTAGGCGCCGCATGGATGCAGGAGATAGAGCGGCGCAGGAGGGCGAGAATAAAAAACCCTAAAGCCCCCTAGCCCCCTTTTACAAAGGGGGGATGACTCCCTACTTGTTGCAAAGTAAGGCGCAACCCCCTCCCTTTGAAAAAGGGAGGGCTGGGGAGGGATTTCTGGGCAAGAGAAATTACCTGAAAAAATAGCTCGCAACCGTTAACTTAATGACATTGCCTCCCAGCCTCCCCCCTCAAAAAGGGGGAGGGGCAAAAAGACGCAGTAATTTAATATGTCCATCGCGGGGCTTTGCGCGTTGGGTGTGAGTTTTGGGGTGGGCAAGTAGCGGTCGTATAGGATTTTTAATGGCGCAATTGTCAAGTCGATAACAGGGTTTAATTTCATGAATGCAATTCACAAACAGCGCCAGCTGGCCAAAATGAAAGGCTTTGCTACAGCACTTTTGTTGGGAGTAACTTTACTTTTCTTGTTTACCCGTTGGCAGCATGCCACAGGGTTTTGGGGATGGGTGGGTGCATTTGCAGAAGCGGCGATGATTGGGGCTCTGGCAGATTGGTTTGCGGTGGTTGCTTTATTTAAGCATCCTTTAGGCCTTCCTATTCCACATACTGCCATTATTCCGCGCAACAAAAATCGTATTGCGGATAATCTGGCGGTGTTTGTGCGTGATAAATTTTTAGCCACAGAAACCTTGGTGGAAAAAATTCGCGCTTTCGATCCTGCTGCAAAAATCTCAAGCTGGTTGGGTGTGAGTAAAAATTCCGATATTGTTGCCGACAAAATTGTGAATCTCATCGTTGGCGGCCTCGATTTTGTGGATGATGCTCGGGTGCGAGGCGCCTTGCGTGCAGCGGTGCTAGAGCAGGCACATGAATTTGATTTGGGCAAAAAAACTGGGGAGATTTTGGCTATCTTGACCGAGGATAATCGGCATCAGAACCTGTTGAATGCGGCGCTGGTTAAAATTACCGCAGCGCTGGATGACCCCGATACGCAAAAATCATTTGCAAGTATGATCCTCGAAATTTCCGGGCGTGAATATCCCAGCTTGGTCGCTATGCTGGGGCTGATGACGGATCCCGCTGAGTTTAGCTTGAAGATTTCCTCATCCTTGGTTGGTAATATTAATCGGTGGCTGCATGACATAACTGACGACCCTCAACACCCGCGACGTAAACAGTTTGATGACGTGGTGGCCGAATTTATGGAGCGTATGAAAAACGATCCCGAATTCCATCAAAAAATTAATCAGTGGAAAACGCAACTTTTGAATTCGCCAGAAGCGCAGCAATATATCGATGGATTGTGGTTGCAATGTAAGGCGTGGCTGCGCAGTGATTTTTCTCGTGATGATTCCGTGTTACGCATCAAAATTGCTGATAGTGCGCGTCACTTGGGGCAGTGGTTGACCGACAACCCCGCATTGCGTGATTCGATTAATGACCATATGGCGGATGCTGCGCGGAGTTTGGCGGGGGACTTACGCGACACTATCGCTCTGCACATTGCCAACACGGTAAAACAATGGAAAGACCCTGAGCTAGTCCAAGAATTGGAATTGAGTGTCGGCAGCGATTTGCAATATATCCGTATTAACGGCACTTTGGTTGGCGGCTTGGTTGGGGTTTTTTTACACGGGATGGTGGTGTTGTTTCCTGTTGGCTGACGGATCTGCTTTTATTAAGGGCACCTCCGGAAATTCAATTTTCGTGATGATCGCAAGGCATTTTCGCGCGGAGGGAGCGAGTTTATGCGGTATAAATGACCGACTGAGCAGGAAAATAACGAAGCGAGGGCGCTAAAAGTGAATTTCCGGAGGCGGCCTTAAGTAAAGGTTAGAGAAAACTGAGTCGTGTAATGATTGATCTTAAAGAAAAGCTAATTGGGTTAGAGTTGAAACTTCATAGCAAAGAAATTAGAGCGTCTCGAGAGTCTCTGGATCTGCTAATAGCTGATGATTTTAGAGAAATAGGTTCAAGCGGGCTTTACTTTGGGAAAGTAGAGGTTTTAGATGACTTGCCAAGCGAGGATGGAAATCGTATCGAGGCCGAAAACTTTGAATTTCGTCGTCTCTCTGAGTCGATAGTTCATTTAACCTATAAATCAAAATTTTTTCTAAAAGATGGAACCCTATTGCGTACCAGTTTCAGAACCTCGATTTGGAGGTTAAATGGCGCAAGATGGCAAATGATATTTCACCAGGGAACATTAACCCAATGAGGGCTCATGCAAAGGCGGCACGCAGCCGACGCTAGACGCCAGGTGGTGAGGCGACTGCAAGGCGTAAATAGGCCGCAGGTGCTAGCCGCTTAAAATGCACCCTAGGTCAAAACATCCGTTTGCCAGCCATTCTTAATCCTCTTCATCCCACCAAAAGCAGTCTCCGCTTTTGCATTCAATTGATCCATCTTGGTTGAACCTAGGGTTGCACTACAGTGGACTAGTTGCGAGTGGCATGTATGTCGTACCAGCCCGAAAGCGAATTGGTGGTGCGGGCATTTTGTAGTCGAGCGCAAGTGGCTTCGCCGGAGTGCCAGCTGCCGTCACTCTCCCAGGGTAGCGGCCCGGAGCTGTGACCTGCGATGAAAAAACGGCCGGCACGTTTAATCAGTTTGGGTTCCCTGAAGCCCATTTCATGCATGAGGCGGCGCGTCAACCGATCGAAGAGGCAGTCTTGGTTGGCTAGCTCGCGGAAGGTAATTTGATTGATAATTTTAAAGCCCGTGAAGCCAATCTGAGCGGCGTGGGAGACAAGCGCTTCGGCGTCGGTGCCCACTTCGAAGGAGATGTAAGTCGGGCCTGTTTCCGGTTGTAGGGCTAGCACACAAAGCCCATCCGCCCCTTCGATGTCAATTTTTATGTATTCCGGTACGCCGTGTTGTTCGATAAGTTCCTGCAGGGTCAGACCGGGGACTGTGATGATGCCCGACGGGTGTTTGTGGATGAGTCGTTCGCTGAATAATGAACTTGAACCCAAATCTTCCCCTGACAAAATCAGGTCTACCATTTCGCCGTTAGGGGATATAGCGCCATTCACAATGGTTAGCTGGCCTTCGCTTACCGCCTTGTGGAATCGGCGCTTTGCTTGGTCTACCAGCTCTGGGTTGGCGTCTACGGCGACGACTTGATAGCCGCACTCCAGGTAATACGCGGTGTCCGCGCCGTCGTACATGCCTATGTCAAAGATCGTAGTCATCTGTAGTTCTCCTGTGTTTAAACCTCGAAATCTTAGTTGAGTCTTTGTACTTTTTGCCCGCCCGTGGTCCACAAGGCTCTGGGGCGCTATGTCACTAAGTTAAGTGCGAAGCTGATTTTTCGAGTGATTTTTGGCTTTTGTTTCGCCCTCCTGGGCGAGTAACTTTTTCTTTGCGTGGCCAAAGAAAAAGTCACCAAAAAGAAAGGCCACCCGACTTT
>CAMCXE010000214.1 GCA_945882995.1 Thalassocella blandensis
CGGTATTCAGTAGCGCTGCGCTACACTGGCTAACACAACCTGAAAAAGCGATTGCAGGTGTGTATTCGGCTTTAAAGAAAAACGGCCGGTTTGTTGCTGAATTTGGTGGCAAGGGTAATGTGGCTGCGTTATTGGATGCCATGCAAAACGTGTTTGAAGAAAACCCCGATTTCGGCCCGTTTTCTATGCCTTGGTACTTTCCCTCTACAGAAGAATATAGAAAATTGCTTGAGCAAGCCGGGTTTCAAGTCAACTATATTGAGCTAATCCCAAGGCCAACGCCGTTGAAAAGTGGTCTTGAAAAATGGTTGGAAATATTTGCGGAAGGCATAACACGTGGGCTGGGGAAAGAGCAAAAATCGAAATTTTTAAGTGCTACAGCCGAAAAACTTCGGAATATCCTATATACAGACCAAGCCGGATGGGTTGCTGATTATGTGCGGCTTCGGGTTGAAGCAAGAAAGACATAATAAGTAGGGCCGCGTGGCGCTCAGAGACTATTTGGCGGGCTGGGCAAATATTTGAATGCCCACACACTAAACCACCGTCAATAATCTGAAGTTTCAAATACCCTTAACCCCCAGGCTTTTCCGCCACAAATATCGCCCGCCGCGGTGCTGGGTGTCCTTCTATAGTTTTGCTGTGGTCTTGCGGGTCTAAAAAATCCTGTAGCGAGTGGAATTTCATCCAGTCGGTGGCCTGTTGTTCGGCGAGGCTGGTTTTATTGATGTCTACGCAGCGCACATTGCTGAAGCCGGATTTTTGTAGCCAGCTCACTAAGCTAGGCACGCTGGGGATGAACCAGACGTTGCCCATGCTGGCATAACGGCCTGGCGGCACTAACACTTGGCCGTCTGCGCCTTCTATCACCAGGGTTTCTAAAATCAGTTCGCCGCCGGGGCGGAGGGTGTCTTTGAGTTCGCGCAGGTGGTCCATGGGGGAGCGGCGGTGATAGAGCACGCCCATGGAAAAACAGGTATCGAAGGCTTCGAGTTTTTCCGGCAGCGCTTCCAGTGGGAGGGGCAAAACCTCCACGGGAGCCTCGGGCCAGTATTTTTTGAGCATGTAAAACTGCACCACAAACCGGGGCGAGGGATCTATGCCGATGACTTGCTGTGCGCCTTCACCGTACATGCGCCAGCAGTGGTAACCATTGCCGCAGCCTACGTCTAGCACGCGGCGGTTGTGCAGCGGGCTGATGTGTGGCGCTAGGCGGTCCCACTTCCAGTCCGACTGCCATTCTGTGGTGAGGTCGATGCCGAACAGGTCGTAGGGGCCTTTGCGCCAGGGGATAAGTTGCTGCAGGGCTTGCAACAGCTGGGCGTGATTTTCCGGGGTGAGGTCTTCGGCCAGGCCGAACTGGACGGGCCCAGCGCACTGCCGTTGGCTGGGCTGGATATCCGGTAGGTTGGCTAGGGCGGCGTACCAACCGGCCAAGTCGCCGTGGCGCAGGGTGCACAGGCCGCTGGCAATCTGTTGCGGCAGGTTTTCAGCCAAGCGGGCGAGGGGCCCTAGGCGCAGGGCATCAATAAAAGGTTGGTAATTAATCATGATGTGTTTGGCGCTGGTACTTATTTAAAAGCAAGGATGGAGGCAAAGTTAAAACACTGGAACCAGAGGTCTACGCTGCGAAAACCGGCGGCCAGTAAACGCTGCTGGTGAGTGGCAAAGGTTTCGGGAATTAACACGTTTTCCAGCGCACTGCGTTTTTGGGCGATTTCTAATTCGCTGTAGCCGTTGGTGCGTTTGAAGTTGTGGTGCAGGTTAATCATTAAGGCGTTGTGCTCGGCATCTTCAAAGGCGAGTTTTTCGGACAGAATTAACACGCCGCCGGGCAGCATACCTTGGGCGATGTTATGCAAAATGGTGCCGCGCTGGGCTACAGGTACAAATTGCAGGGTGAAATTCAGCACGCAGATGGAGGCGTTCTCCACGGGCACTTCCTGCAAATTTTGGCAAATGAGTTCTACGGGGATGTGACCGCCGTCGGCGGCGAGGGTGGCGCGGGCTCGGTCGATCATGGCGCTGGAGTTGTCCACCGCCAAAATGCGCGTGTTGTTGCTCACAATGCGGTGGCGCATGGCGAGGGTTGAGGCGCCTAAGGAACAGCCTAGGTCGTAGCAATTGGAATTGGCTTGGGCGTAGCGCTCGGCGATTTGGCCGATCATTTTAATGATGGTGTGGTAGCCGGGTACCGAGCGGCCGATCATGTCGGGGAAGACTTCCGCTACAGCCTGATCAAAACGAAATTCCCCAACAACGTCGCTAGGCTTTGCAAATAAAGTGTCGGGTTTGTGGGGCATGGGCGGGGCCTGAGGCGTGGCGGTGGCGCATTCTACCCTTGCGGGTGTTTCCCACCAAGGGATGCCGGTTAAATACGGCGCAGTGATCTACACTCATGAGAATATTCCAAGCACGCAGGAGGGAGGGTGGAAGAGGTTAGTTTGCGCAATTTGCGTTTTTTAGTGGCCGATGATTTCGGCAACTTCCGCTCTACGGTGAATGCCATGTTGGTGAAAATGGGCATTTTAAATATTGAGCTGGTGCCCAGTGGCGAAGCGCTAATCGCCGCCTGTGAAAAACGCAGTTTTGACGTGATTTTGTCTGACTACGATTTAGGCGCCGGGCGCAATGGTCAGCGTGTGCTTGAGGAGCTGCGGCACCGTAACCTTATTTCCCGCCGCACCCTGTTTGTGCTGGTTTCAGGTAACGCGGCTAAGGATGTGGTGCTGGCCAGTTACGATTGGGAGCCGGACGATTATTTGGCCAAACCCATTACCGGGCGGTTACTGGAGCAGCGTTTGTTGCGCTTGGTGGCCCTGCGCGAAGCCTTGATGCCGGTGTACCAAGCCCTAGAAAAGCCTGATCGCGTGATGGCGGTAGCCTTGCTCACTGATCTGTCCATTGCCAACAACCGCCATTCCTTGGCCGCTCAAAAAATACTGGGTGATCTATTTCTGGAGCAGGGCGACCTCGATAAAGCGGAGCGGCTATACGGCATGGCCCTGCAGGTGCGCCCGCTGGACTGGGCGCGTTTGGGCTTGGCAAAAATTAAACAGCTACGCGGCGAGATGGAGGTGGCGGCCCAGTGGATGGACCAGATTTTAACGGACAATCCTTTGTACCTTCCCGCTTACGACGCCCTTGCCAATAATCTGCAGGAGCGTGGCCAGCCGAAATCCGAGCAGGCTACCGTGGCGCGCGCTCTGGAAGTCTCACCCATGTCCATTCTCCGTCAAAAACGCCTTGCGGCGGTGGCGGAAGCTAATGGCGATATTCCCACCGCGCTTAAGGCTTGGCGCCATGCGCTTAAATTGGGTGAATACTCCTGCCACGCCAAAGCCGGCGACGCTTTACAGTTTGCTCGCCTAGCGGTGTATGCGTTGGAAACTGGCAAAGTGGTGGAGTCGCAGGTGAGTGATGAGGTGATTAAGGCGTTGGCGCTGGCTGGTGACAGGTTCGATTTAGGGCCTGTGCAAGAGCTGCAAACTGCCTTTTTACGCGGCCGCTTAAGCGCGCTAGACGGCAAGCTCGATGCTGCTCAGGCCCAAATTGATAAAGCCGAAGCGCGGGTGTTAAACGATGGGATTCGCGACGTCGACGTAGATATTGAGCGCGTGAGGGCGCGGCAAGCCTTGGGTAAAGGCGAGAGCGCCGACCGGTTGCTGCAAGAGCTGTTAAAAAATTACGCCTACGATCAAGAGGCGCTGGAAAAACTCGACCACCTGTTACCCGAACCGGTTAGCGAGTCGAACCGCGAGTGGGTGGCCGCGGTCAACCGTGAAGGTATCGATCTCTATAATCAAGCGCAATACGACGCGGCACTGGACTGCTTTGAGCGGGCCCGCAAGTTGTTTCCCGTGCATGTGGGTATTCAGCTCAACATGGTGCAGGCCTTGATAGGTAAAAAACGCTTGTCGGGTTTGCCGCCCGAAGAGGAAAAACAATTGAGGGACGCGCTGAAACTGATTGGATCTTTAGTGGAGAGCGACCACTCACAGTACGCGCGCTATAAACGTTTGCGCCAAATGGCCTATGCTAACGCGTCGTCCTAACAATCATTACTATCGGAAACCCGTATGACCAACCAGAGCCAAGGCGTGGATTTTTCCCTTGTCCTAGCCTCCAGTGTGCACGATATGAAAAACTCCATCGGCATGTTAGTCGCTTCGCTGGCACAGGTAATCGAAGAGCAGCCGCCGGAAAACGACCTGCAGGCGCAGCACTTCAATACGCTGCACTACGAAGCCTCACGCATCAATGGGGAGCTGGTGCAGCTGCTCACGATCTACCGTATGCAAAATAATTATTTGCCGTTTCGGCTGGATCAGCATTATGTGCTGGACGTGCTGGAAGACCAGGTGGCGCGCAACCATGCGCTAATCGACAATCGCCACATTGCCTTGGCGGTGGACTGCCCAGAATCCCTTGCGTGGTATTTTGACGGCGACCTCGTTGGCAGCGTGGTGCAAAATGTGATTGTGAACTGCTGCAGGTACACCCGCAGCCGCTTACTGGTGAAGGCTACGGAGGAGGAGGGTATGTTGTGTATTACGGTTGCCGACGACGGCGTAGGTTACCCGGCCACCATGTTGGCGGCCCCCAGCCAGCAGGTGAAAGTGGCGAAGGTTAACGCGGGCACTACTCACCTGGGTTTGTACTTCGCCGAGCAGATCGCCGCTTTGCACAAACAGCATAATCGCCATGGGTACATTAAGTTAACCAACGGCGGCCCCCTCGGCGGCGGCGTTTTTAAAATTTATCTCCCTTAATAATCTTTTTGCAAATCAATGGTTGACAGCAGATTTTCGATCTGTAGAATGCGCGACTCTCAACGAGGGGTGGTTAGCTCAGTTGGTAGAGCGGCGGCCTTACAAGCCGTAGGTCACAGGTTCGACCCCTGTACCACCCACCAAGTTGAGAGTGTTTTTGCATAGTCAAAAACTACCGTGGACCGGTAGTTCAGTTGGTTAGAATGCCGGCCTGTCACGCCGGAGGTCGCGGGTTCGAGCCCCGTCCGGTCCGCCACATACTAAAAAGCCCTTAATGAAAATTAAGGGCTTTTTTTTCGTCGGTCCTTTCTCACCTCCACAAAAAGTTTCTCGCCTATCCTCGCGCTAAACGGGCAGAATCAACTTTTCGTTAACACTTTCAGCGAGGTCTTCATGCATTGCCCCTTTTGCAGTCAACCTGACACCAAAGTTATCGACTCACGGCTGATGGCCGACGGTAGTCAGGTGCGTCGGCGTCGCGAATGTCAGCAGTGTAAAGAGCGTTTTACCACCTTCGAAGTGGCTGAACTGCTGATGCCACGCATCATCAAGCAAGACGGCACACGAGAACCCTTCGATGAGCAAAAGCTGCGTAATGGTTTGTTGCGTGCCTTGGAAAAACGGCCGGTAAGCGTAGAGCGCATAGAAGCCGCTATAAGCAGCGTTAAGCATTATTTACAAGTGTTAGGTGAGCGCGAGGTGAAGTCGCTAGTCGTCGGCGAACGGGTGATGGAAGCGCTGCGCGCACTGGACGGCGTGGCATATGTGCGCTTTGCTTCTGTATATCGCAGTTTTCAAGATATCAGCGAATTCCGCCAAGAATTAGACCGCCTTGAGAAGGACTAAACCATGGGAACCATCCGCAACAACTATTACATGCAGCATGCGCTAGAGTTAGCCAATTTAGGGCTATACACCACTACGCCCAACCCGCGCGTGGGTTGTGTGGTGGTGAATGACGAGGGCAATGTGATAGGTGAGGGCTACCACCAAAAAGCGGGTTTGGCTCATGCAGAAATTAATGCGTTAGCTGCTGCAGGCGCAAGCGCGCGGGGCGCGACTATTTACGTCACCCTAGAGCCTTGTAATCACCAAGGCCAAACCGGCCCCTGTACCGAAGCGCTGATCGCGGCGGGTGTAAAAAAAGTGGTGTATGGCATGGAAGACCCAAACCCCCGGGTGGCGGGGCGCGGTTTGGCGCGCCTGCGGGAGGCCGGCATAGTGGTGGAAGGCCCGGTGATGGAAGAAGCCGCTCGTGACTTAAACCCGGGTTACATAAAACGTATGACGGAAAATATGCCTTGGGTGCGCTGCAAAATGGCCATGAGCTTAGACGCTCGTACTGCCATGGCTAACGGCGAAAGCCAGTGGATCACCGGCCCTGAAGCTCGACTGGACGTACAGAAACTGCGTGCGCGCTCCTGTTCTATCGTCACCGGCGTGAATACCGTCATTAATGACAATCCTTCCCTAACCTTGCGCGACCCCCTGTTGGGGCCCATTACGCGGCAGCCGGTGCGTGTTATTGTGGACTCCTATCTGCGTACGCCGCCGCAGGCGAATATCCTGCGCGTAGTGGGGGAAACGCTCATCGTCTCCTGTGTTAAACCGGAAAAAGATTCCCCGCTCGTGCCATGGGTGCATGTATTCCCAAATACCACGGAAGACCAAGTAGACCTGCGTGCGTTGATCCGCTATTTAGGAACCCTCGGTCATAACGAGGTACTCATTGAAAGCGGCTCAAAACTGGCCGGCTCCTTTTTAACCGCGGGCTTGATTGATGAGTTAGTGGTGTACCTTGCCGGCAGCCTGATGGGTAGCGCCGCGCGGCCCTTGTTCGAGTTGCCGTTAGTGCATATGGACGATCGAATCCCCCTCTCAATTCGTCAAATTCTGCCTATTGGCCAAGATTGGAAAATCTTGGCTTACCCGGTGTATCGGGATTAGGTGAGGGGGCTCCTGTAGAGAACAATGTCATTAAGTTAGAGGTTTCGAGCTGTTTTTTTGGGAATTTTCCTCTCACCCAGAAACCCCACCCCAACCAATGTCATTAAGTTAAGAAAAATCCCTTTTAAAAACAGCACACTAAAGGCATAATCCACACCAGACTTTATTGGAGCCCCCCCATGAACTGTACACAAACCGCCCCAAATTGTACAAAATTTGTACAG
>CAMCXE010000215.1 GCA_945882995.1 Thalassocella blandensis
TAACCTTTGAGCTTGATAGCTGTATTTTTCCATAATATATGATCTTCTACATGATATTTTTCTATGGGTTGGGAGTGGCAATTTTAAAAAATTTTCAGGAACAAAGCCAGAGGTATTTGGGATAGTTATTTATTTCCACGGCCCTTAAGCAATATGCACCAGGCCGCATAAGGAAAACTGGAGCAGTTGCGCGCGGGCACGCAACTGAATTCAGGCGGCTATGCTGCGCACATCTTAAGGAGAAAATAGAATTTTTTTGATAGGTATAAAGCAGCAAATGCAGGACATATTGACCCACATCAACAAGCCGAGGTTGCGGGCCAAAAATCATCGCGCATCAACGCATGACGCGACAATTAAAGGCGAAAAACCCTGCAAACGAACCCCGCTAGTTAAGGGTCAACACTCCGACCAATTGCCCACTGATAGAGCTTGTTTTTTTTCTCTCCGGTAATTTGTGCGGCTAGGCTAGCAGCCTGTTTAACCGGTAATTCTTCGAGTAGGATCATCAATACTCGGCGTGCGGCCTCGGTGATGTCCGGTGCGTTGTGAGGAGCACGATAGCCCTGTACCAGCACCACGATTTCACCCTTGCGCTGATTGGGGTCCGCAGCCACTTGCGCTATTAGCTCCTGCAGCGTCCCACGCAAAAATGTTTCGAAGGTTTTAGTTAGCTCGCGCGCCATGACCACTGGGCGCTCCTCACCAAACGCCGCGGCCATATCCGCCAAACAATCTTCGATGCGGTGCGGCGACTCGTAAAAAATCAAGGTGCGCTGGTCTAGCGCCAAAGCCTCCAAAGCCGCGGTACGCGCACCTTGTTTGGCGGGCAAAAAACCTTCGAAGCTGAAGCGATCCGAGGGCAACCCGCTGGCACTTAAGGCTGCAATTAACGCACAAGGACCAGGAATAGGCGTAACTTTGATGCCGGCCAACCGAGCCTCGTGAACGAGTCGGTAGCCGGGATCAGAAATCAAAGGCGTACCAGCATCGCTAATCAAGGCAACGGTGGCGCCCTGCTCAAGGCGCGCCAATAGCTGGCGCAATTTGGCCGCGTCGCTGTAATCGTGATAAGCCACCAAGGGCGTGTCGATCTGAAAATGTTGCAACAATTTGCCGCTGTGTCGCGTGTCTTCCGCGGCAATTAGCTGGGCGTTCTGGAGAATATCCAGAGCTCGCGGTACCATGTCGGCCAAATTACCGATTGGGGTGGCAACAATAAATAGCTCCCCTTGTTTTTCGGGTGTACGGCTCACGCGGCGCACCGCCACCGCACAACGGAATTCAATCCAGCCAAATTAGTAGGTATGCGCATGTTGTTTCGTCCTCGTTATACCCTGATGGGTGTGCTTTTGAGCACGTTGATGAGTTGTGCTTCGACCCAGGAACAACCGCCCGCACCGGCCAACGTCAATCCAAAGCAACACATCAGTCGGTTGCTGAGTCAGGCCGACCAAACCAAAGGTCAGGAAAAATATACCCTGCAGTTACAGGCCGCCGAACAAGCCTTCAGCACACACAATATCGAACAGGCCCAAGCCATCTTAAATAGAATGCCCGAAGCTGAACTGGAGGCCGAATGCTATGTGAAGCGCGCTTGGATTAACAGCCAAATCGCCAAGCTACATGGCAACTATTTCTTGAGCCGAGATTTTCTCACCAGTAAAAGGCTGCTTAACAGCCTGCCCCAAACCTCGCCAGAGCTAGCCATCCGCGTGCGCGAGGCGCGCGCGCAACTCATGCTCGAAGGCGCCGAATATCAAAATGCGCTGCACGAACGCTCCCTGCTGGCCGAGCTGCTGGGCCCGAAGGCGACAACCCAGCGCGACACCAACGAAGCGGCCATTTGGCAAATTCTTATGGCGATGCCACGCACTGAGCTTGCCCCTGGCATGACCAATAGCCGACAACACTACACCCAAGGCTGGTATGCCTTGGCCATCGCCAGCCGTGCTCATCAAGGCGACCTCACTGCCCAATTGGCCGACGTGAATGGCTGGATCAGCAAGTGGCCTGACCACCCAGCGGCCAAACGCCTCCCCACCGATCTCAGCCAAATTAAAGAAATGCTGGCCACACAAGCCAAACAAATTGCCATCCTATTGCCCCAGTCAGGGAAGCTAGAACCCGCCGCCACCGCCATTCGTCACGGCATAATGGCGGCGTGGTACCAGCAGGCGCAAAACAACCCCAGCTCCCCTAAGTTGCGGTTTTACAACACTGAGGGGCGCAACACCAATGCCGTCTATGATGCCGCCGTAGCGGATGGCGCCCAGCTGGTGGTCGGCCCTCTCGAGAAAGAACGTGTGGCGGAACTGGCGGCGCGGCCCAGTTTGAGCGTCCCGACGCTGAGCCTCAACATGCTCGACACACCCACCCAAAACCCACCGCTGCTTTACCAATTAGGACTGTCACCGGAGGATGAGGCCAGCCAAATTGCCACTGATGCTTGGCAGCAAGGCAACCGTAAGGCTTTGGTCTTAGCGCCCAGCAATAGTGTTGGTGACCGCAACCTAGCTCGGTTTTCTCAAACTTGGCGCGCATTGGGCGGTAAAGTTATCAACGAATATCGCTATGGTGCCAACCAAGATTTCGGCGAACTGATTAAACGCGCACTACAAGTAGATCAAAGTGAAGAGCGCGCCAAGCAAATTCAACAAATTGTTGGCCCTGTACAAAGCACACCACAGCACCGCGCCGACGTAGATTTTATCTTCGCCATAGCACAACCCGAACAAGCGCGACAATTAAAACCGACATTGGCGTTTTATTTCGCTGACGATTTACCAGTGCTGGCCACTAGCACGATATTTTCTGGCGACAACCAACCCGCACTAAATCAAGATATGAACGGTATTCGTTTTTTAACACTGCCTTGGTACTTTGCGGAGATTACCGCGGAGAAAAAATCACTGGCGCAAACCGGCGAAGCCAATGCCAATTACGCACGGCTGTATGCATTAGGTGTGGACGTTTTCAATTTAGCGCCGCGCTTAACACACATTCAAAAATATAAAGATACACACTACTATGGCTATACCGGAACTTTACACCTCAACAACCGAGGTCAATTCGAACGCGAACAAATCTGGGCGACATTTAATGCCGCGGGCACCGCTCAATTAGTTTCCGTCGGTACAAATAGCGAACCCAACAGTCAAGGACGATAGATGGTGCGTACAGCAGACACACAGCTCCTAGGACAAGCTGGCGAGACTCTAGCCGAGCAGTATTTACAACAGCAAGGGCTGACTTTGGTAACGCGCAATTATCGGGGTGCATTTGGCGAAATCGATTTAATTATGCGCGACGGCACTAGCCTTGTATTTATTGAGGTTAAACAACGCAAAAACACCTTTTTCGGCAACCCCGCCGAAGCCGTTACTGCCAGTAAACAGAAAAAAATCCTGCTAACGGCGGCGGCCTATTTGCAACAAACGCGCATTTCTCAACAGCAGATGGTACGCTTTGACGTAGTGGGAATAGTCGCCCATACCGGAAAGCCCCCAGATATTAGTTGGATCAAACACGCATTCCAGGGCGCCTAAACTATGCAACAACGCATTTATGAATTATTTCAACGCAGCATAGAGGCCAAAATGCAGGTGGGCGAAGCGCTCACTGCACCACTGGAACAAGCTGCACAGCTATTGGCGCAGGCCTTATTGGATGAGCGCAAAATATTGGTTTGCGGCAATGGTCATTCCTCAGCCTTGGCTCAAATTTTAGTGTCCTGCCTGCTCGACCGCTACGAAAAAGAACGGCCAAGCCTGCCAGCCATATGGCTCGGCAGCACCATGCTGTCCTACACCGCCATGGTGACCGAATCGCATCATGCTGAAGTTTATGCAAAACCCATCCGCGCACTGGGACAGCCCGGCGATGTACTGATTATGATCAGCTCCAGCGGCAACGCGAGTAATTTAGTGCAAGCCGCCACCGCCGCACATGAACGCGGACTGAGCATAATTGCGCTAACCGGTCGCGATGGCGGGGATATTTCATCACTGCTGGATGTCAACGATATTAACCTGTGCGCCGCCATCAACTCGCGCACACGTATTCACGAAATTCATTTGCTGTGCCTGTATTGCCTGTGTGATTTAATTGATCACCACCTGTTTGGCGTAGAATAACGTAACATTTTGAAACAAGAGGCCCACCCCCATGCATGCCATTTTACGCCAGTCACTAATCATTTTTAGCATTTTGTGCGTCACCGCCTGTGCGGATACGCCCACGAAAAAAAATGCCGCCGCACCCGACCCAGGCAAACGCAGCCTCAGCGAATTCGTGGACGATGAAAAATTAACGTCCAGTGTCTATCGTAAAATCACCAGAAGTGACGTGGATTTTTCCGAAACACACATTCGTGTTACCTGTTTTAAAGGCCTAGCGCTGTTAACCGGAGAAGTGCCCGAAGACACACTAAAAGCCGACGCCGGCCGACTAGCACAGTCGGTTGAGGGTGTACGGGAGATTCATAACGAGCTCCAATTAAAAAGTAATTCCACCATGTTTTCGCGCACAAACGATAACGGGCTGGAAGCCAAAATCCGCGTAAAACTCCTAGCGGATCGCGACGTCGAAGGCTCTAAGGTGCATATCGTGGTTGAAGACCGCGTAGTGTATTTAATGGGCCTGCTAACTCGCGAACAAGCCAAGCTGGCAACCGAAATTGTGGCGAATGTTTCAGGCATAGAACGTGTTGTTAGAGTGGTGGACTACCTCGATTAATGGGCTGCTTCGCTCTATCACACCGGAAGTGGCGCCGAATCCAGACGGCTTTTGCCCAACCCCAGAGCGCACGCAGGTAGCGGGTAGTTAACCTACTGCGCCTTGGGCAGGAACGATCCCCGCTGAAGGAGCAAGGAGTCAATGCCGTCGCGCATTCTGGCTGGCACCTATGGTGACTGAATGCGTTTGGTGGAATATTTTGAGTTCTGACCACACAGGGCCCGCGAACACTCCCCCTGAATCCTCCCTAGCAATTTTCCTCGACACACAACCGAACCTGCCAATAGCGGCGCCTATCCGCTTGGAGTTACAGGTACAATCTACTAGCAAGCAAACCCCATGACTTGCTACCAGCATGTAAACTAGCAATTTCAGCGGAGTCCGATTCGGCCCAACCCGCGTGGACGCAACCGCCACTGGTAGGCTTACGACGAAGAGGACAAAATAGAGGTGGTGTTTGGCATACAAAATTTTACTGACGGAGCAAGTATCCGATTTAGCCGTGCAGCTCGCTAGCGATTTTGAGGTGCTCACCTTTAGCTTGCCGGCACTGGGTCGCGATCGACCGTTACAGGATGCGAAGAGTTTGAGCGCCTATTTTGAGCGCTATAACCCGAGTCTAGTAATTAACACGCTCAGCGGTGCTACTGATCTGATCGGTATTGAACTCCTTGGCGAGCTTTGTCAGCAACATAACACACCGCTGCTGCACGTTTCCTCAGTGGACGTATTTGACCCGGGTCTAGAAGGGGCCGCCGCGCTGGAAAATGATTCCCCTACCGCCAGCCACTCAAGGGGGCTAGCGCTCATTGCCGCCGAACACACAGTCGCACAAGTACCTCGCCATATCATTTTAAGGTTGCCTTATTTGACCAGCGCCACGCATGGCAGCTGGCTCGATCAACTCTGTCGAGCACTGCTGCACGCCGACCAGCTGTGCGTCTCTGAATCCCACCGACTTGACCCTATCAGCCTGCAAGAAGCCAGCCGCGTGATTGTTGCCCTGAGCCAACAAATTCTGTGTGGCGCCGAAAACTGGGGCATTTTGCATTTACACTCGGCAGATACCTGCTCCGAGGCTGAATTGGCCGATCATTTGGTACGGTTTTTCAAGAAATCGCAGCTGGCCACGGCCCTGCTGGACCCAATCAAAGGGCCAAGCAATTGGCTGCCCCCCAGGGGTGTGTTAGGCGGTCAGCGCGTAACCGACCAATTTGGGGTACAGCTGCGCTCCTGGCGCAACGGGCTTAGATCGCAGGTAGAACTGTGTCTAGAACAACAGCGTCAAGGCGAATTATTTTAGCTAAAGCGAGGTAACGGCCATCCGCGGTCTTGAACCTAGAAACCTCAGTTGGACCACAAAAGTCTGCGCACCCCCTTGGCGCCTACCAAAAGGTAAAAATGACGAACAAGCAACTAGGCTGCCCGTCATTCTTAGTTTTTGCTAATCAAACCAATTAATTCCACAGCTTTTTGGCGCCCAACTGGGGTTTCTAGGTTGAAGCTTTAGGCTGGATAACGCTCGAAAATAAGCGTGGCGTTAGTGCCGCCAAAACCAAAGCTGTTGGACATGATTTTATCGAGCTTGGCCTCGCGAGTCGTTTGCACAATGGACATGTTCTCGGCTTCAGCGTCGAGAGTGCCGATATTGGCCGAGGCCGCAATAAAGTTGTGCTCCATCATCAACAGGCTATAAATCGCTTCCTGCACCCCAGTTGCCCCCAACGAGTGGCCGGTCAACGACTTGGTGGAGCTAATCGGCGGCACCACCGTACCACTAAACACTTCGCGCACGGCGCGCAACTCGGCCAAGTCACCGACTGGGGTGCTGGTCCCATGGGAGTTGATATAGTCGATGGCACTGGCACTGCTGGTGGCCATAGCTTGGCGCATGCAGCGCGCAGCACCTTCTCCCGAGGGGGCAACCATGTCGTAGCCGTCAGAGGTGGCGCCGTAGCCGGTGAGCTCACCGTATATTTTGGCGCCGCGCGCCAAAGCATGGTCAAGCGACTCGATCACCAAACAACCTGCGCCACCGGCAATAACAAAACCATCACGGTCAGCATCATAGGCCCGCGAAGCCAGGTGCGGGGTGTCGTTATACTTAGTGGACAGCGCGCCCATGGCGTCAAACATGCCGGTCAATGTCCAATGTTCTTCT
>CAMCXE010000216.1 GCA_945882995.1 Thalassocella blandensis
TCCCCCATCCATGGGGTCGTCCTGCAATTTCTGCATGCGCGCCATCCGTGGCGCTTGAGGGAGGGTATTTTTGCGGTGCAAAAACCAAAAAGTCGGGTGCCTTTTCTTTTGGTTACTTTTCTTTATCATGAAGGCCGGCCTGGCCTTCACCCTTCGGGCAGCTACGCTGTGGCAATTTGCTCCCAGCAAATTGCTGCGTGCCCAAAAAATTGCAGGAGCAATTTTTAATCGCGAAGCGACCCTTCGGACCAAGTGCATGGATGCCCTTGGTAGAGTAAAGTAACCAAAAGAAAAGGCACCCGACTTTTTGGTTTTTGCACCGCAAAAATACCCTCCCTCAAGCGCCACGGATGGCGCGCATGCAGAAATTGCAGGACGACCCCATGGATGGGGGAGGTAGAATTTCATCGGGAATGAAATCGAGCAATTTTCTGCCGAGGCAATTTTGAGGGTCGCCGTGGCGTGAGACGATTCGCCACATCCTTGTGGCTCTGCCCTTCGGGCTGCCTTCGGCATCAAAAATGGCAGTCCTGCCATTTTTTCCTGTCCCGTCACGGCTCAAATGGACGTCTCGGCAACCGCTCCTCGGCTTTGGCCTCCTGCGTCGCTCTACCTCCTGCATCCATGCAGTCGTCGGCTTTGGCCTCCTGCGTCGCTCTACCTCCTGCATCCATGCAGTCGTCGGCCTTGGCCTCCTGCGTCGCTCTACCTCCTGCATCCATGCAGTCGTCGGCTTTGGCCTCCTGCGTCGCTCTACCTCCTGCATCCATGCAGTCGTGCATTGCTCTACTTCGCCGCATCCGTGCGGCTCCTGTCCATTTGCCCCTAAAAATTACCTCTCCAATCCGCCAAAAAACGGGCTGGTCAGATGTGGCTGTAACACTAAAAAACATTTTGAAAAGGCTAAAATCCTTAACTTAATGACATTGGGCTGTGCTGGGGTTTTAAGAAGCCAGTTCAATAGCCGCATAACGCGGCACCAATAACCGCATTACTGCCCAAGCCAATAGATAAGACCCTGCACAAATTGCAAACATAATGTAGTAAGCGGTTTGAATAGAGCCGAGTTGCTCGTAGTGCACAAACAAATGTTTTTGCACCGCGGCGGAAAGTAATATTCCTCCGAGTCCGCCAAACATTCCGCCAATGCCCACCACAGAGCCAGTGGCGCTTTTGGGGAACATGTCACTGACACTAGTGAAAATATTCGCGCTCCATGCTTGGTGCGCTGCGGCGGCAAGGCCGATAATGCCAACAGCAAGCCACATATTAAAATTGCCAAGCCATTGGGCAAACACAATTGGGCATACCGCTAGTGCGTAAATCAACATGGCGCGCCGCCGTGCGGTGAATACGCTGGCCCCTTGATCAATAAAAAACTTGGGCAGCCAGCCGCCAAAAATACTGCCCACAGTGGCGATGATGTAAACCGCCGCTACTGGGAAGGCCACGTCGCTGTTGCTGAGCTTGTATTGCTTCTTTAAAAAGTCGGGCAGCCAAAATAAATAAAACCACCAAATAGGATCGGTGAGAAATTTACCCACAGCAAAGGCCCAGGTTTGACGCAAACCCAGCAAGCGGAACCAAGGGATGTTGCTGGCCGAGGATTCTGGTGGTTGACCCGCTTCAATGTAGTTGCGTTCGGCGGCCCCCAAGCGTTGCTGGCGCGCCGGAACCTCGTAATACATAAACCACAAAATTAGCCAAAAAAAACCGATAGAGCCGGTGATCACAAAGGCCCATTGCCAGCCCAAAGTCTGCGCAATCAATGGAACACTTAAAGGCGCAAGAATGGCGCCAATGTTGGCGCCGGAATTAAATAACCCTGTAGCTAGGGCGCGTTCACGCACGGGAAACCACTCGGCCGTGGCCTTAATAGCCGCAGGGAAATTGCCCGCCTCCGTTAAACCTAAGCCGATACGCGCCGCAATAAAGCCGGAGGTGCTACTTACAAAACCATGGGCTACAGCGGCCAGACTCCACAGGCCTGTGGCCACGGCATAACCCATTTTAGTGCCGAATTTGTCTACGAGTTTGCCGGCGAATAAAAGCCCAATCATGTAAGAGACTTTGAAGGCAATTTCGATATTGGTGTAGCTCTGTATTTCGGTGACGGCATCCCAACCTAAATCCGCAGCGATGAAAGGTTTAAGCAGCGCAATCACAGCGCGGTCCAAGTAGTTAATAGTAGTGGCCATAAAAATTAGCGCGCAAATGGTCCAGCGATAACGACCAATTTTTTCGTTTGCAGCAGTAAAGGCGTTCATATTTTTATTATGTCTCCGCTTTGTTTAGGTTGGTGCCCGGCAATTTGGATGGAAGCCGAGCGAGGCCGCTATGATACCCGCCCCTGAGTGCTTGACGATACACTGGGCCCTCAACATAGCTAAGCTTCGGTGCCTGCTCGCTTAAGACGTGGCGGGAGTGTGGGTTGATATGTTGGGCCAAGGGTGTCATATTTCGCGCCGTTAAATTTTGGTTGCCTCGGTCTGAACTACAGACGCAGTCTCTGGTGCCGACGCATTTTCAACCGGTGGGTTTTACCTGCCCCAGTCGCCGCAAGGCGGGAGCAATTTACATGTTTTCATTGGTTGGCAAAACAGCCTTAGTCACGGGCGCGAGCCGCGGCTTGGGTAAGGCTATTGCTCTGGGTTTGGCCGCGGCGGGAGCCCGTGTGCTGTGCAGCAGTTCCAAGGTGGAAGGCGCTCAGGAAACAGTGAATGCCATAGTCGCCAACGGCGGTTCCGGTTTGGCCTTGGCGGCGGATTTGTCCGATCCCAGCTCTGTTGAAGCTTTGGCCGCTCAGGCCTTAGATGCCGGCGCGGTGGATATTTTAGTCAATTGTGGTGGCAGTATATTCCGCTCACCCGCCGTGGATTACCCCTTCGCGGAATGGCGCAACATTTTAACCATTAATCTCGATTCCACCTTTTTGCTTAGCCAGCGTATTGGTGCTGCCATGCTGCAATGTAAAGCCGGAAAAATTATCAATATTGCGTCTATGCTGTCCTACTCGGGCGGTATCAACGTAGCCGCGTACACCGCCAGCAAACATGGGGTGGCGGGTGTTACCAAAGCTTTAGCCAGCGAATGGGCCGGGCAGGGCATCAATGTGAATGCCATAGCGCCCGGCTATTTTCGAACCGACAATACGGCGGCCTTACAAAAAGACACCGCGCGTAACGACGCCATATTGGCCCGTATTCCCTCGGGCCGTTGGGGCGAACCAGAAGACCTAGTTGGTGCTGCAATATTTTTAGCATCGTCCGCAAGTGATTATGTACATGGCCATGTGCTCGCCGTTGATGGCGGCTGGCTAGCCCGATAAGAGGAAATAATAATGACCACTCATGTAGAAACCCGTTACAGCACCCATCCTGACGACGTGCAGCATTACGATACCGCTGCGCTGCGCAAGCATTTCCATGTGCCTTCACTCATGAAGGAAGACGAAATCACCCTCTGCTATAGCCACTACGAGCGCATGATTGTCGGTGGTGTGGTTCCCGTTAAAACCCAAGTGGAATTAACGCCTGTAGACCAACTGAAAAGCGATTATTTTTTGGCACGCCGCGAATTAGGCGTGATCAATGTGGGTGGCAAGGGCACGGTCACGGTGGATGATGTAGCTTACCCACTAGGTAATAAAGAAGGTCTATACGTGGGCATGGGGAATAAGCGTGTTACCTTTTCCAGTGATGATGCCTCTGCACCTGCACGTTTTTATATTAATTCCACTCCAGCCCATCACGCCTATCCCGATCGTCACATGACGCTGGATAAATGCAACGTATTACACATGGGCAGCCAAGCAACCTGTAATGAGCGTGATATTTACCAATTATTAATTAAAGGCGTTATTGAAACCTGTCAATTACAAATGGGTATTACGTTATTAAAAAGCGGCAGCGTTTGGAACACCATGCCAGCTCACCAGCACGACCGTCGCATGGAAGCTTATTTTTATTTTGATTTAGCCCCCGGCCAAGCGGTTTGCCATTTTATGGGCCAGCCTAAAGAAACCCGCCATTTGTGGATGGCAAATGAAGAGGCCGTATTGTCCCCCGCTTGGTCAATTCATAGTGGTTGCGGCACGTCAAATTACGCGTTTATTTGGAGTATGGCGGGGGAAAATCTCGACTATAACGACATGGATAAATACGCACCGGACGAACTTCGCTAACACTACGCCACACTCAAACGCGGTTGGTACATATATGTTCCAGCTGCGTTTAGCGCACTACCTCCCTCCGCAAATCCTACCGACCCTTGGTAGTTATCCAGCCTGCCGGCTCAACATTACTGAATAAATAATATGACTAAAAAACGTGTGGTATTAGCCGGTGAATGCATGGTTGAATTTGCCTCCCAAGGTGAGGATAGCTACCGTTTAGGTTATGCCGGCGACGTGTACAACACCGCCGTGTATCTAAGCCGTAGCTGCGCACAAGAATGTGATGTGCAATTTATGACGGTGGTGGGTAAGGATGCTGTAAGCGCTAAACTGCTCGCTTTGATGGAGTCAGAAAAAATCGGTTGTGAATTCCTGTGGAAGGATGCCTCCGCCACCCTCGGCGCCTACTGTATTCAACTGGACCCACAAGGCGAACGGCAATTTATTTATTGGCGCGGCCAGTCCGCCGCACGTCGTTTATTGCAGCATATTGGCGACCCAACGGTTTTAGCCGCTAACCCCATTGATATGCTGTATTTTTCCGGCATCACCTTGGCGATTTTAACACCCGAAGACCGCGCGCAATTTTTTGCTTTGGCGGCACTCTGGCGCAATGCCGGGGCACGCATAGTGTTTGACCCTAATTACCGCCCACGCCTGTGGCCAGACGCGGACACCGCTCGCGCGGCTTTTCAACAGGCCTACGAACTTAGCGAAATTGCTTTGCCGGGTATTGATGATCACCGCATGTTGTATAACCAAGACTCTGCTCGGGAGGTTATTGATTTTTTGCAAGGCTGTGGCGTAGCAGAAGTTGTCGTAAAAGATGGCCCCAATGGCGCAACCTTGGCCGTAGACGGCGATATTATTCAGGTACCTGCGGTGGCGGTTAGCCAAGTGGTGGACACTACAGCCGCGGGAGATTCTTTTAATGGCGCCTACTTGAGTGCGCGCCTGCGAGGGCTAGATGCCCGCACCGCCGCTGAACAGGCGGCCAAATTAGCTAGCGATGTGGTGCAGCATCGCGGCGCTATAGTGGCGATGTAACATTGCGCGCATAAATAGACTATTCAGGCTTCAAGTTTTGCTCTTAGCCGGTGGTTAGGCGGTCTACATATGATTAAGGCTGATTTAGATATTCCATTGAGGTCGTTGCATTGTCGTTGGCGTAGGGCGGGTTAGCCAAGGGCGTAACCCGCCGTTGTAATCTCGTTCGCGCAGGCAACACGGGCAACACGGGTAGAATAATTATAAAAACTCAATCAATGAAAAATAAAATTTAACAACCACCTCCCGCACGGGTCACGACCCGTCCTAACAGGCTGATTGTTGAGGACTTAATGTCGACAGCATTAGAAGGGCAGCGATTGTGCATGGTAGATGTCAACATGGAAAAGAAGAAAAAAGGTACCTATTCAGAACTTGTAAAAACCTTGAAATTCGCACATTTTTCCGTGGCGGGAAGATCCCCTTTTTTGGCCGAGTGGAGAGGTGATTTTGAGGGGCATTTGGGTGGGATGCCCAATTGAGCCGCCACGGGCCATGGATGGCCCGTAAAGGCGACCCTCAAAATCGCCTCGGAGGGAGGGGATTTTTGCGCAGAAAAAGCCAAAAAGTGGGGTGCACTTTCTTTTGGTTGCTTTTCTTTGTGCACGCAAAGAAAAGCAACTCGCTCAGCAGAGCGAAATATAGGCTGAAATTCACTGCGATAATAAAGTGGTGAATAATTACCGAAAAACTACTGCATTTGGCTGGAATTCAGCCGCAAGCTTAATGGAGAAGGTTGTTGATGGTTAGTTTGCGCATTGTATTAGTTGCCGCGGCCGCATTGTTTTTGCTGTATTTTGGAGCGGCCGTTTCTGGAGTCGCTAGATTTAAAAAAATAAATGTGTATTGTGATTCGAGGCCTTATTCGCTTTCATATATTCATTGCGATGGATTTTATTTGCATAAAAAAATGAAGATTGTTGGTGATGACGTGAATGGTCTCAGTCATGAGAGAGAGTTCTATATCCCTATGAAGCTGCTGGACGGTTTTGGATCCATGTTTCATGTCGGCAGTATCCTTATGCTAAAAATACCCATTAATACGCCTTCGGCTTTGCAGGCGCCCAGCCCTGATTATGAAAAGCATTCATTTAAGTCGTGGGTTTTTTTGAGGGTTGGATATGGGAATGAGGGCAAATCGTTTGAAAAGCATGTTTCACAATTTCTAGATGAAGAGCGGTATCACCAGGAATCTAAAACAAATGATTTTTTGCAATTTAAGCAGATATCGCCTGATGTGAGCTACACCTACTGGGTGCCCAGCCAACACGAAGCAAGAAATATTTATTTTAGGTGCGAAAAATTATGTACTGCATCAACTTTTATAGGCGGTGTGTACATAGATTTTTCTATTCCTTTTGAAGAGCTGCATAATTATCGCTCTTATCAGTCATCCATAACATCGCTGATAGAATCATTCTATATTTAGTAACTAGAGATTAGAGTCTCAAACCCGAAAAAAATTTAAAATAATGCTTGACAATGGTGGCCAAAAAAATTTCGTGCCCTGAATAACATTTTAAAAAATGTTATTCAGGGCACGTCCTTCAGAAAGTTTTCGACAACTATTCTGGAGGACAA
>CAMCXE010000217.1 GCA_945882995.1 Thalassocella blandensis
AAACAACACCAGCACAGGCTGCTGGCCATCAGCGATTTGTCGCAAACAGCGGATTTGGTAAACGTGAAATTGCCCGTCTTTGTGCCTGGCCTTGAATTCAACGCGGCCGTCGGGATCGTGCCTAAGCTCCTTCAAACCTTCAAGAGTGCCTTGAAACGAAGCTGGGTAAAGGTCCGTAACCTTACGCCAGTCTTCAGGATTGCTACTCACCCCTTCTAATAAGGCATGTTGCGCACTGGCCATAATGAGTTTGCCCGCGCTATCGACAATGCTAATTAACGCTGGCAACTGCTCGCACAAGAGGTTCAGGCAGGCGTCGCGCTGCGCCAAATCGGCCACGGCAGGCAAAAGTGCCATGAGTGGCCTGACTGGCGAGCTGGCACCAACAGGCGAAAAGCCTGCGGTAAAATTACGCGACTGAGGTAACTCGGCCATATACGCTGCTAAACCTTAGAAAATGCTAATAACTGGAGCATAGACTAGAAGGTGCAACTTGACCGTAACCGCTGACAAAAAACCCAGCAATAACCGTCGTGAATGACTTAAAAATGACATTTTGGCGCGTAATTAACCTTCTAGAACCTCGCTGGGGCTAGCAAAAAGGTCGTATTCATCCGCATGCTCAACCCTAACTTTAAGCATGTCACCCGGGCGCAGCCCATAGTCACCGTCGATATGCACCAAACCGTCGATTTCAGGTGCATCGCCGCTGGAGCGCGCAATAGCCGATTCCTCATCCACAAAATCCACCAAGACTTCAATTTCCCGCCCAATTTTGGCGGCCAATTTGGCGGTGGATATTTCCTGCTGCTTGGCCATAAACCGCTCCCAACGCTCCTTCTTCACTGAATCGGGCACATGGTCGCCTAAGGCGTTGGCTGCCGCGCCCTCCACGGGCGAATACTCAAAACACCCCACGCGATCCAATTGCGCCTCATCCAGCCAATCGAGCAAATGGTTGAAGTCGTTTTCTGTCTCCCCGGGGAAACCCACAATAAAGGTGGAGCGCAAGGTGATGTCGGGGCAGATATCACGCCAGCGGCGGATACGCACTAACGTTTTTTCCTGATGCGCAGGGCGCTTCATGGCTTTTAGTACGCTAGGGCTGGAGTGCTGTAAGGGAATATCCAAATAGGGCAAAATTTTGCCGTCCGCCATCAGTGGAATTACGTCGTCTACGTGAGGATAAGGGTATACATAGTGCAGGCGCGTCCAAACGCCGAGTTCGCCCAAAGCTTCGCAGAGTTCATACATGCGGGTTTTAACCGGGCGCCCCTGCCAAAAACCCATGCGGTATTTGGTATCCACGCCATAGGCGCTGGTGTCCTGAGAAATTACCAGCAACTCACGCACCCCAGCTTTTACTAGGCGTTCCGCCTCATCTAAAACCTCCCCCACCGGGCGGCTCACCAAATCACCACGCATGGACGGGATGATGCAAAAGGAACAGCGATGGTTACAGCCTTCGGAGATTTTTAAATAGGCGTAGTGGCGAGGTGTGAGTTTAATGCCTTGGGGCGGCACCAAATCCAAATAAGGGTTGTGATCTTTTTTCGGCGGCGCCGCTTGATGCACGGCATTTACCACTTGCTCGTACTGATGAGGGCCGGTAACCGCCAAAACACTGGGGTGCAAATCGCGGATGGTTTGCTCATTCACCCCCAGACACCCAGTGACGATGACCCGGCCGTTTGCTTTGATGGCCTCACCGATGGCGTCCAGCGACTCCTGCTTGGCGCTGTCGATAAAACCACAGGTATTCACCACCACAACATCGGCGCCATCATAATCCGGCACCACCTGATAACCCTCGGTACGCAACTGAGTGAGAATACGCTCGGAATCCACCAAGGCTTTTGGGCAACCTAAGGACACAAAACCAACGGTAGGAGTAGAACTGGACATGAAAGCACCCACTATTAAAAAAGGAGCGCATTCTACCCCATGGCCACGGCAGAACCTACCAAAGCTGCGTGTGGTTTAGCTTAGCCTCGCTGTTCCGCCGCCATTTTTTCCTCAAGCTCCTTGTAAGGATTGTCATAGCGATATTGGATATCAAATTTGCCATCTTCAAATAGGGTAAACGTGAAGCCATAACAAAGATGACCAGTGGTTTTTAATAAATCGTCACGCAGGAAAAATGCAGCGTCGCTAGCGTTTTTTGAAACGGTTGGCGATGCCGCTATTCTAGTCTGCGCTCGACCGGCAGCCGTGACTGCCCAGCACTCGCTACTCAGGCCATTGTTATAAACGATGGTTTCACCCACCAATGAAGCCCAAGGTAAAGAGTCCGCTCTCTCCACCAACTCTTGAGCAATATATTTATAAGCCTCTTCCGTATTCATAGTTAGCCTCTACTCTTGTTTAAATTTAAAATCTTCGCGGTCCCATTCGTGTAAGTATCCACAATCAACGTCTTCGGCGTAGCCAATCCGCCCGCCGGATACTCCAACCGAATATTAACCCGCACATCACTGCCTTCATGCAAAGAATTACCTACCTAACCCTCCATCGCAGGGTATTTGTGGAGTTTGTGGTGATATGGGAGGGATGGCAATGTCATTAAGTTAAGCGCAAAGCTGATTTTCTGAGTGATTTTTAGCCTTTGTTTCGCCCTCCTGGGCGAGTAACTTTTTCTTTGCGTGGCCAAAGAAAAAGTCACCAAAAAGAAAGGCCACCCGACTTTTTGGTTTTTGCTACGCAAAAATTCCCTCCCTCCGAGGCGATTTTGAGGGTCGCCGTGGCGTGACATCCTGTCCCGTCACGGCTCAAATGGACTTCCTGTCCATTTGCCCCTCAAAATCACCTCTCCACTCGGCCAAAAAACGGGCTGGTCCCGCTTCGGCTGGGGGTGTAGCTACAACAGTAGAAAACCATTTAAAAAGGAAAAACCCCTTAACTTAATGACATTAGGAGGGATGGTATCTACCTAAGTGCGCCGAATACCTTGCCAATAATTTTACTGCCAGTGCCTATAGGGTCTTGGCGAATGGCTTTTTCTTCATCGGCGATCATCACAAACAACCCCTCCGTAGCCCGCTTGGTTACATACCCCTCCACCGTGGGCTCTTGCTCCGCCGCCAGCCCCAAGCTCTGCGCCTTGGTCATAACCGAATTGTAAGATTTAGCCAGTTTCGCCTTGTCGGTAACGCCTTTAACCAGCGGCAAAAATTTAACGTTGAGCTGTGCGGCTGTTTTCTGGCGGAAAAAATCCGTCACTGAGGTATCGCCGCCCATCAAAATATTCTTGGCGTCCGTCAATGTCATGGATTTAATCGCGCTCATCAATAAGGGTTTGGCCAAAGGCACGGCGGCTTCTGCCGCGTGGTTCATGGCAACTTCCAGATCATCGACTTTTTTGCCTTGGCCAGTCAGCTGCAAAACTGCCCGCACTTTGTCGAATTTGGCCGGCAACTTGATTTTGACTTTGTCATTATTTAGGAAACCATTTTGCACGCCCAACTTCCCAATGGCGGCCGTCGACCCTGCTTCCAAGGCGCCCTTCAGGCCTGCATTGGCATCTGCGGTGGAAATATCACTTAAAGATGCAGCCAACACTAAAGAGGTGCTACCCAATATCGCTGCAAACACCACAGCCTTAACACTATATTTTTTTAAGCACTGGCAACTCGACATACAAAAGTCTCTATATTGAAAGAAATTGATAATGCCCCCTTAGGGGCAAAGTTATTACACAAACAACTATGCGAATGCTGGATGAAACATCACGTTAATGCCTGCACACTCAGGCCAAAGTGACTAGCCACGGCAGCCGCCAATTCGCTAGGCTGATACTCCACCACCTTACAGCCTGCCGCCGAAATTTCCCGATATTCACAGCCCACCAGCATCCGCCGTGCCGCAGGGGTATGTTGGACGATTACTATTTTTTGGACAAAAATGGCCTCGGGACTATGGCTATTGAAGTAATTCGCTGGCCCGAAATCCAGCATTTCCATGGGGTAATCATCGAAGCTGAATTGGCTACGCCAATCGCCATCCACCCAGGCCTGCAGCGCTAACTCCCCGGCGTCCAGCGGCTGCAAGCGAAAACGATCCCAGTCTTGCCAAACACCCTCGTCAGTCACTTCAATGGCTAGAGGGGCTCGCAAGCCGTAACTGCCAAACCCGGTGTCACACAAATAGGACGTTGCTCCGAGTTGAACGGCCACTACCATGTGGGTTTTGGCGCGCCGCGTGGGATAAAACATAGGGCGAGCCCCCAGAATTCGGCACCGGAAACCCAGCGCGCCTAAGGCCATAGCAAACAGCCCGTTAACTTCATAACAATAGCCGCCGCGCGCTCGACCTAAAATCTTTTGCAGGATCGCCTGCGGCTCTAGGGAAATTTCGAGGCCGGCTTGAACATCAAGATTCTCAAATGGCACGGCAAACAATTGGGCGCGCATCAACTGCGCTAAGCCGTCTAAATCGGCTTTGGGAGCATGCTGCAACCCAATACGCTCCAAATAGGCGGCCAACGGAAAGTGTTCAGACTTCATTCACGGCTCCTGCGCAAAATAGACACAAATTGCGCGCCGATTTTGCGTAAAATGCCACGGCCCGCCCTGCTAACTGGGGCACGGTAACTTTTAGTACTAAAATGGGCAAGCCGGCTAAGCAACTGCTTGGCAACCCATCCAACATAGGTTTATCACCGGAATGAAATCCACACGCTTATTTCTGCTCGCCGCGCTTGCCTGCTTGCCGCTGCAATACACCACTGCAGCTCCTGCGTCCGTCTTCGAAAGCACTTTTGAAGGCGAGTTAAAAAACCAGCCTTGGACACTGCTCTATGGCGCGTCCTTGGAAAGTGACGGAGGCCGTAACGGCGGTGGTTACCTCAAGTGCGCCGAGGGGGGCTCCACGCTCATTTCCAAACAACCCATAAATGAGCTGGGCGTTTTGGAACTCTGGATCAAACCCGCCACCGCCGATACGCATTACGAAATTACCTTCTGGACACGCGCAAAAGAACAGGACGAAAACCACTGGGTGCAAGCGGGCACGGTGGAATCCAGCAAAAATGAGCCGGAATTTGCGGCCAAACGCGTATCCATCGACGAGGCCGGCAACAACTACCTCAAAATAGAGATCAACGTTACCAGCGGCAGCTTAGCTATTGACGACATCAGCGGCGATAAAATCGCTTTAGCCATTGCGCTGCGCAAAAGTCAGCTGGAAACGCAAAAAACCTTGCAAGAACAGTTCAGCAAAGACGAAAACGCCAAAGCCCTGTCGGACTCAGTACTTAAATTAGGCGAAAGCTATGTCTCACAGATTGACTTGCAACGCCGCTATTTGGAATCATCTGCCAGCATTACCGCCACCTTGCAGTTAGCATTGGCGACCTCACAACGCAACCAAATGGCCAACCCTTTGGCTTACAAAACCTTTGGCAGCATTGTCAGCGATGTCAAAAAAATCTCCTCGCAAATTCAGTCCCAACGCCTAGATTCCCTTCTCAAGCCCTACGGTGACATTACGGCGGCTACGTTGAACGTGGTGTCCGGTGGGGTCTACCCAATTTTCGCCGAAACGTTTAAATCCATAGTGGCCGCATCCTTCGACAAAGGCAGTTATAGCAACGCAAATCTGTCTCGCGATATGCGTAAATACGCGGAGAAAAACGGCCCAGAAGTCTATTCCAAATCCGAAGCATTTCTGAAGGAGGTGCAAGTTGACCTAAACAATGTAACGGCGCTGGACAAAGAGCTGGTTCAAATTCAAAAGTCCGTGGACAGCTTTCGTGTGGATTTAGAAAAAAACCTTAAAGATTATGTGGTAGCCGGCGGCATGGAGCGCAACAACGACAGCGTCAACCGCATCATGAGTAAAGACCCTGCCCAGCGCGCAGCGGCAGTAAAAGTTGTGAATGACTTTTTCGCCACCCAAGCCCAAGCCTTTCAAAGTGGGGCCAAAGGCAATGCTCAGTTACTGCAGTTTTTGCTCACTACGTCCAACCGCATCGAACGCGTGCAAGACTACGACGAACGTTTCAACCAGATCACCTCTTCCGTACTGACGTTTTATTCGAAGTTCGAGCACTCATTGGCCGCCGATAAAAACCCCTTTAGCAAAGACGAAGACAAAAAAACCTGGGAAAAAAGTGCTGCCGCCGCACGTGAGCACGTCAAGCGATCGCGCACGGCCTTCGAGACGGCCTACATCAACTACGTAGCGGGTCAATAAACTCAGGCCAACCTCAGGCTGCCGGACCCATAGCAATGGCTACCGGCAGCCTTATCTACCAGCCGTGCCCAACCGCGCCGCCTGAAGAAATATCTCACGCGCAAGCTGCCAAACTCGGCAGACCTCGGTAAACTACCGCGCTTTTTAGCCGAGCCGCTTGTTTTTCATTGCAACCACTCAAATCCCTAGTCCTTCCTTGGAGCCGCCCATGAAATTCGGTCATTTCGACGACAACGCCCGCGAATATGTCATCACCAACCCCAAAACCCCCTACCCTTGGATCAACTATCTCGGCAACGAAGATTTCTTCAGCCTGATTTCCAATACCGCCGGTGGTTACACCTTTTACAAGGATGCCAAATTCCGTCGCTTGACCCGCTACCGCTACAACAACGTACCGGCGGACAACGGTGGCAAATATTTTTACATCAACGACGGCGGCGATGTTTGGTCCCCCGGCTGGAAACCCGTAAAAGCCGACTTGGAGGCCTACAGCTGCCGCCACGGCCTGAGCTACACGCGCATCAGCGGCACGCGCAATGGCGTTGAAGCCGAAGCACTGTACTTTATCCCCCTCGGCACCTGGGCCGA
>CAMCXE010000218.1 GCA_945882995.1 Thalassocella blandensis
TTTAATGCTGTGCGCACTAGTAAGGCCAGCTAGCGCTAGGTGTTTTTGTTTGGCTTAAGGCCATCCCTGCACGGAGCGCGACATTTGCGGGGGATTACTCTCCGTGTTCGCCGGCGCCGCATACGTTTTTAAAGGTCACCTCGTGCGTCTATCCACTTCATCTCTCACCCTTCGTCTCTCGCTGGCGTCCATAGTGTTGCTGGTGCCGCTGTTAACCTATAGCGCTTACACCATCAACCACGCCATGTTGCGCAGCCAGCAAGCGGCGGAGCGAGAAACCCTGCGCGGCCAGGTACATCAACTCTTAGCGGCGGCTGTGCCAACAAAAAAAGGTTTGAAATTGCCGGCCAATTTGCCCGAGTCCCGTTTTAGTACAGTTAACTCCGGGCTGATTGGGTGGATTGTGGATACCGACGGGAAAATCTATTGGCATTCTCGGTCGGCGGACCTTATCGCCACTCCGGATTTCCCCAAGTTTGAACAGAATTTTGCGGCCGGTCGGGAGCAGTTCGCCAACTTTGCGCTGGGTGACGAGGACTATTACGTGATTACCTATGACACCCTCTGGGATATTGGTAAGCAGGAAAAGGGGTTTCGGTTTGTGGTGGCGCACAACCAGGCCCCAGTGGAAGCTGAAATGGAAGCCTTTAATTCGCGTTTAAATCGTTGGGTGCGAGGTTTTGCGCTGCTGCTGATAGTGGTGCAAACGCTAATTGCGCGCTGGACCTTGTCGCCGCTGCGTCGTTTAGCGCGCGATTTAGAGCGGGTGGAAAAGGGGCAGAGTCACGAGCTCAGTGGCAGCTACCCTGCGGATATACAGCCGGTAACGGCCAACCTTAACAAGGTGTTGCGCAATGAATTGGCGCAAAAGGAACGCTACCGCAATTCCATGGCAGACTTGGCGCATAGCTTAAAAACGCCACTTTCCGTATTGCGTGGCCACTTGCAAAGTCGGCATGCGGAGCGGCTTGAAACCTTGACGCTGGTGGTGGATGAGCAGGTGACACGCATGTCGGCCATTGTGGACCATCAGCTGCGCCGCGCCTCGGCGCAAGTTACTCATACGCACTCACACAGCCTGATTGACTTAACGCCCCTGATTAAACGCTTGTTGGGTGCGTTGCTAAAGGTCTATCAAAGTAAGGGGATGTGCTGCGACGTCCAGCTGCCGGAAAGCTTGATGTTCCCCTCTGACGAAGCCGATATGATGGAGTTGATCGGCAATTTGGTGGAAAACGCGTTTAAATATGGGCGCAGCAACATTGCGGTGCGAGCACGTGTGGAAAGTCATCTATTGTCCATACTCATAGAGGATGATGGCCCCGGCATTCCGCAGGCGATTCATCAAACCATTTTGACCCGTGGCGCGCGGGCCGACACTGCAACTTCTGGGCAGGGTATTGGTCTGGCTGTGGCGGTGGATATTCTGAGCAGCTATGGCGGCAGCCTTGATATTTTTTCGTCTGACTTGGGTGGCGCGGGTTTTAGTTTGCGCCTTCCGATTACCACTTGATCCCCACTTGATTCCCGCAGGGTTGTTGCGCGTATGCTGTTAAATTCCCCCGTTGTTAAATATGTTCGCCTAGGTCAGTTTGCGCTGGCGATTGCCATTTATTTGTATTATTCCTTGACGCCAGGAGACGGATTGCACCTGGCCACATCGGATAAATATTTGCATTTTTTCGGCAATCTGCTGTTGTATTTGTCCTGTTCTGTTGCGTTGTTTGGACGCTTTCGATTGCGTTTGTTAATCGCCTTGCTGATCCCCTATTCGCTGAGTATTGAGTTATGCCAGTATTTTTCGCCGGGCCGTTCGGTGGATGTTATGGATATGGCGGCGAACATGGCGGGCTTGGTAACGGGGTTTTGCTTGACCTCTTTAGCGCGTTTCGCGGCTCAACAATTTTGGCCGCAGGCACCTGACAGCGGCGCAGCGGCAGAGGGGTGTTAGGCGTTCAACGGCTCCATGTAGTCCACCATCAATTGCAGGCTGGTTTGGCCGCGAAATTCATTGGCGGCCAGTTTGTAGACTAGGCGAATGTGCCGGCATTCAGTATTTGGCCAAGCTTTTACATCGATATTAAAGGCGATGGCGTCGATAAGTTGGTGCGGTGCTTGGCGCGGTGACAACACCATTTTTAAGTGTTTTTCCCCCAATAAACGCTGCTGAACCAGGTTAAATTCGCCGTCAAAACAGGGGTCGGGAAAGGCTTGCCCCCAAGGGCCTGCGGCAGCTAAATCGGCGGCTAAGGTCAGGTTGAATTCGGCGGGTAATAATTCCCCGTCGGTAAACATTTTGGCTTCCAAGCCCGAGGTACCCAAGTGTTTGTGGGCCACTGCGTCAAAGGCGGTTTTAAATGCCGCTAAATATTCGGGCGCAAGGGAAAGGCCGGCGGCCATGGCGTGGCCGCCAAATTTTTTGAGCATATGCGGGTGGGCGCTAGCCACTTCGTCCAGTGCGTCGCGTAAATGAAAGCCGGGAATTGAGCGCCCCGAGCCTTTTAACTGCCCCTGCTCATCCAGCGCAAACACAATGACTGGGCGATGCAGTCGATCTTTGATGCGCGACGCCAAAATGCCGATCACGCCTTGATGCCAGTCGGCGTGAAATAAACACAAACCGGTGGGTAACTGGCCGGCTAATTCGCGCTCCAGAGTCGCTAGCAGTACTAAAGCCTCTTGCTGCATGCCGGTTTCTATGGCGCGGCGGTCGCGGTTCAGTGCGTCCAATTCTTGCGCTAGAGCCAGTGCCTCGGCGGGGTTGTCGGTTAATAAACACTGTATACCCAGGCTCATGTCGTCGAGGCGGCCGGCCGCGTTCAAGCGCGGGCCCACCACAAACCCTAGGTCCGTGGCGGTAATTTTATCTGCTGCGCGGCTGGCCACTTGTAACAGCGCCTTAATACCTTCACAGCAACGCCCGGCTTGAATACGCTTTAAGCCTTGGGCGACCAACAAACGGTTATTGTGTTCGAGGGGTACCACGTCCGCCACGGTACCCAGGGCGACTATGTCCAGATACTCCGCGAAATTTGGCTCCGGTCGCTGGGCAAACCAGCCTAGCTCCCGCAAGCGGGTGCGCAGTGCGCTGAGTACATAAAAAATTACCCCAACACCGGCTAAGGCCTTACAGGGAAAGGCGCAACCCGGTTGATTGGGGTTTACAATCGCCTCGGCGCTGGGTAGTTGTGCGCCGGGCAAATGGTGATCGGTGACTAGCACTTTTATGCCCAAGGCTTGGGCCCGCGCCACGCCGTCTAGGCTGGAAATGCCGTTGTCCACGGTAATTAATAGCTGGGGCGCGTATTGCGCCGCCACTTCCACAATTTCTGGGGTTAGGCCGTAACCGTATTCGAAGCGATTGGGCACCAGAAAATTGACCTGAGCACAGCCCAGTGCACGCAGGCAACGCACGGCAAGGGCGGTGCTGGTGGCGCCGTCGGCGTCAAAATCGCCCAGAATTAAAATGGATTCGCCATTAGTCAGTGCATCGACCAGCAGTGTCAGCGCTTGGTCCAAGCCTTTGAGTGTGTCTGGCTTTAACAAATACTGGAGCTGATAATCCAGTTCCTCGGCGCGCACTACGCCGCGCGCGGCGAACAGCCGGGCTAAGACGGGGGAGGGCGAGACTGGCTGGGTAATATTGGGCAGGGGGCGGCGTTGAATAGTTTTTTTCATGTTGGCAGTGGCTTACCGAGGGTGGCATGAGGAGAATGGCGCGGCATTAACTCATGCACGAGAGAATAAAACGCGTGCGACGCACCGAGCGGGTTTTGGCATTGAATGCGGGTGTGTCATTGTCACATCTGACACACATGTGTCACCTTGGCCAGCTAAACTCTTATTAACCTAATTTCGCAGCGCCTATTATGACCGATTTACTCGACTCAAACTTAGACAACGACACGCCAGGGCTGGATAAGCCCCAGTATTACCTGAATCGCGAATTTAGCCATTTGCATTTTAATCAGCGGGTGTTGGCGCAGGCGCTGGATGAATCTTACCCGCTGTTGGAGCGTCTGAAATTCCTGCTGATTTTTAGCTCCAACCTTGACGAGTTTTTCGAGATTCGCGTGGCGGGTTTGAAGCAAAGCATCAAATTTGGGCGCAATCTTTCGGGGATGGATGGGGTAGGGGCGAAAGAAACGCTGAAACGCATCAGCGAACTCTGTCATGAGACGGTGGATTTCCAGTACAAAATTCTCAATGACATTCTTGTGCCCGCGATGCACGAACAGGGTATTCGGTTTATTCGGCGAGTGAACTGGACGCCCAGCCAAGCGGCTTGGGTGGAGGAGTATGTAGAGCGGGAGCTGTTGCCAGTGCTCAGCCCCATTGCGCTGGATTCCGCCCATCCATTTCCGCGCTTGGTTAATAAAAGCCTCAATTTTATTGTGCAGTTGGAAGGTAAAGACGCCTTCGGCCGCGACCTGCGGATGGCCATAGTGCCGGCGCCGCGATCCTTGCCGCGGTTTATTCCGTTGCCACCGGAATTGAATCAGGGCGCCGATTTTATGTTTTTGTCGTCGATGATTCATGGCCATGCGGGCAAATTGTTCCCTGGTATGACGGTGAAGGGATGTTTTCAATTCCGCATCACCCGTAACGCGGATCTCGATGTGGATATGGAAGGTATTGCGGACTTGGCTCGCACCTTGCGCGGTGAATTGCACTCGCGCCGCTTCGGCACTGCCGTGCGGTTAGAGGTGGCGGATAATTGCCCCGCCGATATTGCCGAGTTCCTGCTGCATGAAGTGGGGTTGACTGAGGACGACTTATACCGTGTTAACGGTCTGGTGAATTTAAAACGCCTCATGGGGTTGCAGTCGGTGATCAATCGGCCGGATCTACTTTTCCCCCCCATTACGGCGAGCATGCCCAAGGGGCTTAGCCGTAAAGATAATATTTTTGATGCCATCTCCAAGCGGGATTATTTGTTGTTACACCCCTTTGAGTCTTTTGCGCCAGTGATTCAGCTGCTGCGTCAGGCCGCCAAAGACCCGCAGGTGGTGGCCATTAAACAAACCCTGTATCGCACCGGCAATGAATCGGCCATTGTTGATGCACTGATTGACGCCGCGCGCGGCGGTATTGAAGTGACCGTGATTGTCGAGCTGCGCGCGCGATTTGATGAGGAGGAAAACTTAGAATTAGCCAGCCGCCTGCAGGAAGCCGGCGCGGTGGTGGTTTACGGTGTGGTGGGTTACAAAACCCACGCCAAAATGATTATGGTGGTGCGCCGCGAACAGCAGCATTACAAACGCTATTGCCATTTGGGCACGGGTAATTACCACGCTGGCAACGCGCATCTGTATACAGATTATTCGCTGCTGACGGCCGACCCCGCCCTATGTGAAGATGTGCACCGCTTGTTTCAACAGCTTACGGGCATGGGTAAAACCGAGCGGATGAATAAATTGCTGCACGCGCCCTTTACGCTCAAGCGCAACCTTGTGCGGTTTATTGAAGGCGAAATTAAGGCCGCCCATGAGGGCAAACCCGCGCGGATTATTTTGAAATGCAACGGACTGACCGAAGGCAAAATTATTCAAACCCTTTACAAGGCTTCACAGGCCGGGGTGAGCATCGACTTGATTGTGCGCGGCATGTGTACGCTTAAAACGGGCATTCCGGGCATTTCCGACAACATTCGCGTGCATTCTATTATTGGGCGTTTTTTGGAGCATGCGCGCACCTATTATTTCGCGAACGCCACGCCCAGTGTGTACGGTGCCAGCGCGGATCTTATGGAGCGCAATTTGAATCATCGCATTGAGGTGTGTTTCCCCATTGAAGATGCGCAGTTGGCTCAGCGCGTGTTGGGGGAGTTGGAGTTATACCTCAGCGACGGCAAAAATCGCTGGGAGCAGCAGGGGGATGGCAGTTATAGCCAAGTGAAGACTGAGGCACCGGCTGCCCAGCTGGAGTTGGTGCGGCGGTTGAGCGGCGCTTCCTAAGTCCCGAGGTTAAGATTACTTCATGATCCCACCGCCGCCATCTGGTCCACCACCTCGAAGAGAGGGCGCAGCAGTGCGGGGCTGCCGGCTTCAATGGCCTGACAAACCGCCAGCACGGATTGGCGAGACAGCGCCGAGGGCGGGTCTTGCGCTATTGACTGTTCGGCTTGGCGGATCAAGCGGTGCAGGGCGTCCGCGCTCATAGTGGCGGTTAACCTAGAAACCTCAGTTGGATCACCAAAGTCTGCGCAACCCCTTGGCGCGCCTAGCAAAAGTTAAAAATGCCGAACAACCAACCAGGTTGCCCGTCATTTTTAACTTTCACTAATCACACCAATGGATTACACAGCTTTTTGGCGCCAAACTGAGGTTTCTAGGTTTAAATCTCATGTGAATCGCCAGAGTAGGAAACCCATAGTCTCGACTCGCAAAAGTTTTGCATTGCTACGGACTAATTTAGTTTAACTGGCCACTAGCTGGCCCTGAATTTCTGCAGCCGATATTGTCACGATGGCTCCAGAGTTAAATTCGATGGCATCGCCTACGATGCCATCGGAAAAAATAATGCCCCCTTCTGCCATTCGTGATGTTAGCGAGAAGCTGTGAGTAGGTTGAATACACCCGTATACCAACGTGGTGCCGGTTGTGCGCGATGGGAAGGGTTCGCGGACGCAAAAGCTTAGGTCCATTGAATCCCATTTCTGTTCTGTTGCCGGGAGCGAAGACTGCATAATCCCACAGGCCCCGGTTAATACACTGCGCAACCATCCCGTGGAACC
>CAMCXE010000219.1 GCA_945882995.1 Thalassocella blandensis
CATTGGTGTGATTAGTGAAAGTTAAAAATGACGGGCAACCTGGTTGGTTGTTCGGCATTTTTAACTTTTGCTAGGCGCGCCAAGGGGTTGCGCAGACTTTGGTGATCCAACTGAGGCTTCTAGGATGATGGGTTGCTGGATGGGCGGACTTCAGCGATGGCAATAAGCTTCCTTAGGATATGGCGTAAGAGGCCTTAGCAATTTCACGCGAAAATTGACGACTTGAACTACACTCCCGTTTGTAGTAGCCACCTTTTTAACCGTTAATTAATAGGCAACACGGACATGAACGATCCTAGCATGGTCAACTTTAGTGAACTGGGTCTGACTTTTGGTCAGGAACTGTTTATTTTGCCCGACGCTAACGACAAAAAAGCGATGTTTGAATGCGTCATGGTGGGCTGTATTCCCAATCAATGCATTATGGTGACCGCGCCCGCCTCTGGGCTATTTCCCAAAGTTGCGGAGGGGCAGCGGGTATTGATTCGGATTAAGTTGCCCAGCGGGGTGGCACTGTTTCCTACCACTATCCTGTTTATTGGCGAAATGCCCACCTTGATTGTGTATTGCGATTATCCGCGTGATATTAAGTTTAAGTTGGTGAGGGCCGCTCGCGTTAGCGTGGTTTTACCGATTTTGTGCAACAACCTCACTATGTCGGGTAAGTCAGTCATTACCGGCAAAATTGTGGATATCAGTACCTCCGGTGCACGTATTGATATGTTTGAGCCCTTAGGGGTGGCCGGCAATATTGTGGAAATAAAGGGTAAGTTTCAGGTGGGCGGGATCACCCGCGTGTTGTCTATTCAATCTGTGATCCGCGCCATTATCCCCACGAAAGAAGGCGCTTCCTACGGAGTGGAGTTTTTTGAAAAGGACGAAGATAAGCTTTTGGTATTGCTCGGCTTTATTTTCCATTGCATGGTGTTTGGTCATACCCTAGCGATTTCCTGATCAGTGCCGCAATCGAGTGCGCGTGACGGAACTGGGCGAGATAGCAGATCTGCGCTGGTTTCCATTACTTCACTACTGATTCAATGTAAGTTACCCGGTTCAGCTGCGCGCCAACCATCGTCAACGCCTAACTACGCCTGACGCACCACTACCACCATAAGTACCACTAAAAAAAACAGGCCAGTGATCAATGCTGGCCAAGGCAGGCTGTGGGCTGCTGCTTCCACTGGGGTTTGTTCTACACCGGGCGGCGCGTTGTCGGTACCTAGGTTAGTTTTGAATAACACCTCAATGCGCCCAAGCTGCACCAAGTCCCCATCCTGCAAATAACCATCGCGTACAATTTTGCCATTCAACTTATAGGCTTTCGCCGCCGAAGTTGCGGTGAGACGATAACCGCTGGGGTTCCTCGATAAATAGGCGTGGTCGGCAATTAGGGATTTGTCTCGCAGGCATATTTTGGAGGTGAGATCGCTACCAACCTTCCAGCGGGTATCCATCTCTAGGGCTTGCAGTGCAATCACTTTGCCATCGAGGGGCGCGGTTTGCACAATAAGCCGTGGCTCCACTAGCGAGTTTTGCGCTTGAATGGCTTGGCTTTGACGCAAAATTTCCTTCATTTCGTGAAAGGTGAGGGCGCGTGTGGTGTCTGCCGATACGGCTTCAATGACCGCGGGCGCCTCGTCCACTGCCCTATTGGGATTTGGCAAGGTGATTTCTGGTGCGATATCAGTTTGCTCGGTGGCTGTTGGCGAGCCTGTGGTCGGCGGCGTTACCGCCTGGGGTTTTATAGCCACTTGCTCGGCGGTGATGGAGCGTACCTTGTCTAAGCAGGCTTCAGGCACCGCCTCGGCAATGATACGAAACCCGTGATCGTCAAAACACACTAGGTCGCCAAGATGCAACGACACGCGCCCACCGAGCTTCAAGCCGTTCACGTAAGTGCCATTGGCCGAGTCCAGGTCTTCGATGCTGGCGCCATCAGCGGTCACGATAATTTTGGCGTGGTAACGGGAAATGTGCAGTGATTGCAGTGCAATAGCACAGGTCGAGTCGCGCCCCACTAGCATTTCACCGGTCAGCGGGAAACGCTTACGGGAGTTTTCTGCGGCTAGAATCAGGCGCAGTGTGTCTAGCTCGTGGGACGATTCCTGGCTCATTGTGCAGTACCTAGCTCGGGGCTAATCAGTTGTGTATGGGTAAACCGCTTATGCGTTGGATCATTGTGTGCGAGTTTCGCGGGCTATGGCGCGATAAGCAATATCCGTACGACGGTAGCAATCTGCCCAGTGAATACCGCTAGCCAATTCGTAGGCCCGATGCTGAGCTTCCCCGACTGTGTTACCTAAGGCCGTGGCGCAGAGCACGCGACCACCGTTGGTGACGACCGATTCGCCGTCCAGCGTGGTGCCCGCATGAAACACTTTGCCCCAAGGCGCTTGGGCTTGCTCCAAGCCTTCAATAGGCAAACCTTTTGCGTAATGCTCGGGGTAGCCACCGGCGGCTAGCACCACCCCCACTGCAGGTCGCGGATCCCACTGCGGCGTTTGGGTGGCTAAGCTTCCCTGCAGTGCGGCTTGGCAGAGTTCGATTAAATCGCTTTGCAGGCGCAGCATGATGGGTTGGGTTTCGGGGTCGCCGAACCGACAGTTGTATTCGATCACTTTGGGATTGCCGGCCGCGTCAATCATCAGACCCGCATAGAGAAACCCGGTGTAGCGGTTGCCTTCGGCTACCATGCCGCGCAGGGTTGGGTAAATAATCTGTTCCATTACCGCATGGTGCACCGCATCAGTGACCACTGGCGCCGGTGAGTAGGCGCCCATGCCACCGGTGTTAGGCCCTGTGTCGCCGTCGCCTACACGCTTGTGGTCTTGACTGGTAGCCATGGGCAGCGCGCTGGTGCCGTCGGCAATCACAATAAAACTGGCTTCTTCGCCGTCTAAGAATTCTTCAATAACCACACGGCACCCGGCAGCGCCAAAGGCGTTGCCAGAGAGCATATCGCGCACGGCAGCTTCGGCTTCGGCCAGTGTCATGGCCACAATCACGCCTTTACCCGCGGCTAAGCCATCGGCTTTCACCACGATGGGGGCGCCCTTGGCCTGCAAGTAGGCTAGGGCGGGTTCGAGTTCCGTGAAGTTCTGGTACTCGGCAGTAGGGATGTTGTGGCGGGCCAGAAAATCTTTGGTGAAGGCTTTAGAGCCTTCCAGTTGCGCGGCGCCTTTACTGGGGCCAAAACACGGCAATTGGCGACTGGCGAAATAATCCACCACTCCTGCTACTAAGGGGGCTTCTGGACCCACGATAGTAAGCGCCACCTGATTGGCCTCGGCGAAATCCGCTAGGGCCACAAAATCTAAGGTGTCGATATCGAGGTTGCGGGTTTTAGCGTCATGAGCCGTGCCGGCGTTGCCAGGGGCCACAAACACGGTTTCAACCGCTGGATTTTGCGCCGCCTTCCAAGCCAGCGCGTGCTCACGGCCGCCGTTGCCGATAATCAAAATATTCATGCTGCAGTTACTCGCAAAAGGGCCAAACGAAATTAGTGACGGAAATGACGCATGCCGGTGAATACCATGGCCATGCCGTGTTCATTTGCTGCAGCGATGACTTCTTCGTCACGCATAGAACCGCCGGGTTGAATAACCGCCGCAATGCCGTTGGCGGCGGCTTGATCAATGCCGTCACGGAATGGGAAAAAGGCATCGGATGCCATCACCGAACCCGAGACCTGCAGGCCAGCATGCTCAGCCTTAATGGCCGCGATACGCGCCGAATTAATGCGGCTCATTTGGCCGGCACCCACGCCGATAGTCTGTAATCCGCTGGCATAAATAATGGCGTTAGACTTCACCATTTTGGCCACCTTCCAAGCGAATAACAGGTCTTCTAATTCCTTAGCGCTGGGTTGACGGGTTGATACCACGCGCAAATCAGCCAGGCTGATCATGCCCGTGTCACGGTCCTGAACGAGAAGCCCACCATTGACCCGCTTAAAATCCAAACCCGGCGCCATGGACGCCTGCCACTGGCCTGAAGCCAGCAGGCGCACATTCTTTTTGGCGCTCACCACTTCGCTGGCAGCAGCGGTAACGCTGGGGGCAATAATCACCTCTACAAATTGCTGCTCCACTATGGCCTGCGCCGTGGCCTCATCGAGTTCGCGGTTGAACGCAATAATGCCGCCAAAGGCGGATTCGGGGTCGGTAGCGTAGGCTTTTTGATAGGCGTCTAGCAGGTTGCCCGCCTCCGCAACGCCGCAAGGGTTGGCGTGTTTCACAATGACGCAAGCGGGTTGATCAAACAGCTTCACGGTTTCCAGCGCGGCGTCAGTGTCGGCCAAATTATTGAACGACAATTCTTTGCCTTGCAATTGTTTTGCCGTGGCTACGCTGGCGTCGCTGCGGTTGTTTTCCACGTAAAACGCGGCTTTTTGATGGGGGTTTTCACCGTAACGCAGGTCTTGGGCTTTGCTGAATTGGCTATTAAAGGTGCGCGGAAAATCCGCTGTGCCTGGCGCTACGCGGCGCCCCAAATAATTGGCGATAGCACCGTCGTAGGCAGCGGTATGTTCATAGGCTCGCACCGCCAGATCAAAACGCGTTTCGTAGCAGAGACCGCCGGTGGTGTTAATCTCCTCCAAAATGGCCCCGTAACAGCCGGCATTCACCACAATGGCCACATGGGCGTGGTTCTTAGCCGCTGCGCGCACCATAGTTGGCCCGCCAATGTCGATGTTTTCGATGGCGTCGGCCAGTGAGCAATCCGGCTTGGCTACGGTGGCCTCGAAAGGGTAGAGGTTCACGACTACTAGGTCTATGGCGCTTATGCCGTGTTCCGCCATGACGGCTTCATCCATGCCCCGTCTGGCCAATATGCCGCCATGAATTTTGGGATGCAGGGTTTTGACTCGGCCGTGCATCATCTCTGGGAAGCCGGTGTAGTCCGCCACTTCAACAACCGGTATCGCCTCGGCTTTGAGCAGTTGGTAAGTGCCGCCAGTGGACAGAATTTCTACCCCTTGGGTGCTCAACTGGCGAGCGAAATCTACAATGCCAGTTTTGTCGGAGACGCTGATAAGTGCCCGTTGGATGTGAACGCAGTTAGACATGAAACGAAAATCCTAGTAACCCCGCGTAAACGCTGGGCAGACAAAACAAAAAGGCGCCGCAGTGGGCGCCCTGAGAAGTTGGGTAACGCGGAGGTTTATAGCAGGCCGTATTGCTTGAGTTTTTTGCGCAGGGTGCCACGGTTAAGGCCAAGTACTTCGGCGGCTTTGGTTTGATTATGGCGGGTGTACTTCATGACCACTTCGAGTAATGGGGTTTCCACTTCGGAAAGTACCATGTCATAAACGTTGGTCACATCTTGGCCGTCCAAATGCTGAAAATAGTTGTTCACCGCATTTTCCACATAGTCGCGCAGGCTTTGATGGGGATTGATGCCTGGTGGGTTAATGACGGGCTTAATGGCAATATCCCGAGGGCGTTCGGCGATATAAGTTTCGGCTGTATTCATGCGGCTTGGTCCTCTAATGGTTCAGTGCGCCCAAATAGGCTTTGGGTCAGTTGGAGTTGTTCTTGAGTTGTGGTGATTTGGTTGAATTCGCTGCGCTTGGCCTGCGCAAGGCTAGCTGGTAAATGAGCGGCTAGATACCAAGCGAAATGCTTGCGCGCAATGCGTAGCCCCATATGCTCTCCGTAGAGTTCATAAATTCCCTGCAAATGTTCCGCCATCTGCGCACCAACCTCTGCCGGTGTGGGTTTTGGCCGCTGTTCGCCGGTGCGCAGTAAATGATTGATTTCACTAAAAATCCAAGGATTGCCTTGCGCGGCGCGGCCAATCATCACGCCCGCGGCGCCAGTCTGCAGCAACACCTCGCGGGCTTGCGTTGCGTCAGTAATGTCGCCATTGGCGATTACTGGAATCCTCACGCGTTGGACCACATCACTTATGGTGAGATATTCGGCTTGACCGTTAAAACGGCATGCGCGGGTGCGGCCATGAATGGTTAGGGCTTGAATGCCGGAGTCTTCGGCAATTTGCGCAATGCGCTGAGCATTGATGCTGGCTGGGCACCAGCCCGTACGAATCTTCAGGGTGACGGGCACATCCACCGCTTTCACCACCGCCTGCAAAATTGCCGTAACCAAGGATTCATCGCGCAGCAGTGCGGAGCCGGCGGCGCGGTTACAGACCTTTTTCGCCGGGCAGCCCATGTTGATATCGATAATTTGCGCCCCTAAGGCTACGGCGGTACTGGCTGCTATAGCCATTTGCGAAGGTTCAGCACCGGCAATTTGTACCGAGATGGGCGCGGCTTGCGTGCCCCAAGCTAACCGTGAGCGGCTTTTGTTGCTCTGCCAAAGGCCGATGTCTGCCGTTAACATTTCACCTACCACCAAGCCCGCACCTTGCCCTAAGCAAGCGCGGCGAAAAGGCTGGTCGCTAATGCCGGCCATGGGGGCCAGCAGCACCTGGCTGCGCAGAAGGTAGGGGCCAATAGAAAACAAACGTGTCTCCGTAATCTTTAAGTACCTGAATCAAGACGCCGGAGCGGGTGACAAGGTGTGCGAGTTATTGTTGTGAGCGACCGTTGAGCGGAGCATCTGCTTAGCTGTGCGCCAAAGCGGGGGCATTCTACCTTCGAGTGATCCGATTGGGAACGCATAATTTGAACAGATTGTACAAAAAACAACTCAACTGGCGCCCGTATAATCTTGTGCGCCAAGTCGCTTTTCTGAGGGAATTGTTACAGTGGGGGTGATTTTT
>CAMCXE010000220.1 GCA_945882995.1 Thalassocella blandensis
CTGTTTCACGGCATGACGCAGCGCTTTAGACGGAATGGTGCCCTTATGCGTGCAGTTGCCGCCCAAGGCGCCTTGGTCATCCACCACGGCCACGCTCAGGCCACTTTTGCTCGCGGCCATGGCGGCGGCTTCACCGGCAGGGCCTGCGCCAATCACTAAAAATTCGTAGGTAAAATCTGGCATGGGGAGGTTCCATAATGGGGTTTGGAATTGGGCCGCGATGGTCATTACCACTGTAGCTAAGCGCGGTTGCGCAATGCTCGCTTTGGGGGTGCTTAAGGATCTTGCCCATTATCGGGGAAATAGCTGGAAAAGCCCAAGGCTGGTTCAAGGTGTGAGCGATAAATCCAATTGGTTTTTCCGTCATCGCAGATAATTAGCTCGTCAGACAAAACTGCGCATTGATTCAGCCCTTGGGGTAAAGCCTGGGTGAAGCGTTTGGGCGCTTGCAGGGTTAATTTGTCCTGCTGCAAAAAACGGTACATAGCCGTAAAACGTGCAGCAAAATCTACGCCTTGACGGCCGACTTCCGCATAAATACCGCAGAATTTGCCGAAGGTCAGGGTGGAGGCGGCCAAGCCTATATCCAGCATTTTGTGGATGTAACGGCTGTAGCTTTCATTTAAATAAGCTTCGAGATTGTGTGGTTCGCGGGGCCTGGGCGCCAATTCTAGGCGGTTGGCGGGGCTTAACATGCCGGGGGCCAACTGACTATTGTGCAGATTAAATTGCAATTGGAAGCGTTTATTCGGGCATAACAACTGTTCGCCTGCGAGTTGGCACTGCTTGAGGTTGGCGGCAAGCGGCTGGGTTAAGACGGGGGGCGTTGCGCGCACTTCTCGTGGTGCGGTAACGGGTGGATTATTCGGTGCCGAACTTGGCGGCGCGGGAGCAACGGCCTGTGGCGCTGGCGACGCCCGGGTTGCTTGGGCTGGGCGCGGCGCCGGCGGGAGCGACAGGCCATATTTTTTGGCTGGGCGATTGAGCAGCAGCTGCTGGGTAGTTGGGGGATTCTGGCGAAATTCATTGAAGCTGGGCAACTCCGCACCACCGCCAGCTGTTTGGATTTTGCAGTAAATTTGCTCGAGGGCCGTTTTGGGTTGGCAGGGGGCTTGGGCCTGGCTTGGCGTTGAGCTGATGCTAAGCAGCCAAATGCCTGCGAGCGCTGTAGTGCGCAAATGCCAGCCTAATACCTGCCCTAGGCTCAGTCGCTGGCGCTTGGTGGCACGCATCACCTAGTCCCAACCGCCGTTAAAGGGGCGCGGCCGGCTCCGGAGGCGTTTCCCGCTCTGCGGCCGCTTTGGCGAAGGCAATAAATTTCTGGGCGGTGATTTCTGGGTATTCGAGCATGGCCACATGGCCGCAGCGTGGCAAAACTTGCAGCTCCACATCCGGCAGTATGTCGGCCAAGGCTTGAGCACCGGAAACATGTGTTATGCGGTCGTTGGCCCCCCAGGTGATTAACACCGGCACTTCAAAGTTTTCCAACGCATCTTCTAGGGGGGCCCAGTCCGACAAGAGGTCTTCATAGGCGTAATCCAGAAAGTCCGCATTTTTCACGCCCTGCATCACCAGCGCACTTTTAACCAGCCACGGTACTTTAGGCGGCGTGTAGAACAGCCAAGCTAACATGCCATCAAATTGGTCATTGGTAGCCGCCACCATAATGTTGTCGCCGGTGTCGTCAAAATGGGTCTCAAATTCGCTGGGCTCTGCCGCTTGTACACCCGCTGGGCTAATCAGCCACAGGCCTTTAACTTTATGCGGATATTTGGCGGCGTATTCACCGGCAATAGCGCCGCCCATGGAGTTCCCAGCCAGATAAAATTGCTTTAAGCCCAATTGGCGAACGAAGTGATTGAGCAGCACCGTTTGGCTGGCTATGGTGAAATTTTTGTCGGGATTTTTGCTGCTTTCGCCAAAACCGGGCAGGTCTACGGCAATCACCTGATAATGCTCCGCGAGCAGCGGTAAAACCGCATCCCAGCTTTCTTTGCTACCACCAAACCCATGTACTAACACCAAGGGCTCACCGGTGCCTTTGGTGTTATACACCCAGTCTTCGCCATCCAGTTGCAGGCTGTGGCGTGTGATGCCTTTATGCATGTCGGCCAACAGGTTTAGGCCCAGCACCAGGTTGGCGGGGTTGTTGTATAGATAAATAAGACCGATAGCCAATGCAGCCACCATGGCGAGGAGAATTTTTTTCATTAGTTCCGGTAGCCTTGTGAGCATTTAATAAGGATTGAGATGGGCCCTTAGTATGGGCCGCCACGGGCGAGCAGCTTAGTATCCTGAGTGGTTCAGCTAGTCCGCAATGTGTATCGCCCAAATTAGCTTTGCGGCGGCCCCCGCAGTCGAGTGGCCGCGCATTCTAGCTAAATTAGTGCGCGGCAGGAATCGTTAGTGTGCGCCGCGCAGGGAGCCCATTAAGCGTCCGAAGTGATGTGGTTAAGTAAGGGGGGGGTACGGCGGGGGCGCCAGCGAGTGGCTCGGCTCCGTGTTTGTAAGGCTATCCTGCTACAAACTGCAGTAGATGCCGATCCAAATTTGGGTCGGCATCTACTACGGGTCTGCATTACGGGTTGGCAATCGTCTATTTTTGCAGGGTGGCGCGTCGGCGGACAAACAACGCCAGCAACATCACACCCATAAAATCAAGCCAGCCTATTGCACCGCCTTTGGCTTTGGTGCTGCCGCTGGATGGGGTTGAGCTAGATGAGCTTGGCGGCGGGAGAATGACTAACTGGCTAGAAGAGCTTGCAGAATTCAGCGAGCTGACAGAGCTAGATGAGCTTGGCGGCGGGAGAATGACTAACTGGCTAGAAGAGCTTGCAGAATCTAACGAGCTGACAGAGCTAGAAGAGCTTGCAGAATCTAACGAGCTGACAGAGCTAGAAGAGCTTGCAGAATCTAACGAGCTGACAGAGCTAGATGAGCCTTCGGAGTTAATCGAACTCTCTGAGCTAGAGGAGGCTTCGGAACTAGACGAACTCACGGAGCTGGACGAGCCTGAAGTTACCTCACCCACCACAAGCGGGCCACTGAACTCACAGGTTGCGCCGGATTTTTGAATTAACTCAAAATTATCGAGCAAGATAGTGCCGGTACCTTGTGCGCCCATATTGAATTGCACTTGCGCTTTAAGGTCAGTTTTGGTGCTGGTGAACTCGGTAACATAGGACTTTAGGGTCTGATTGATAGCCCAAGTTTTGTTCAAATAGCCAGTATGTGCGCCGCCATTTTGTTGAATGTTAAGCGCCAGGTTGAAAGCTTTGGATGCAGAGGCATCAACTTTCACACAATAGGTTATACCGGTAGTGATGGGAATGACGTTTTGCCCAAGCATTACGTGCCAAGGTTTATCGCTGCCCACGGTGATATCAATCTTGGCTTGCCCCTCGAGCACGGTAAAATTGGCTTTACCAATCCATTCCACCGCGGTCCACCAACTGGCAAGGTCTGTATCAAAAGTGCCATTTGTCACCATATTGCCACCAATCACACTCGGCGAGCTGCTAGCCGCAGAAGATTCGGAACCACTTGATGAGGCAGAGGCACTAGAGGCACTAGCGGCACTTGCAACGCTAGAAGCGCTTTGGCTGGATGAGCTAGAGGCGCTTGCAACGCTCGAGGAACTTGCAACGCTAGACGCGCTTGAGGAGCTTCCGGTATCCGGATTCCAATTGCGCACAATATCCGCCACTATGGTGCCAGAGGCGGTGAGTTGCTCGGCTGTCCAGCCCCCCTGTGAGGTGGTGCCAGTGGTTACCAGTACCGATGCGCCTTCGTTCTTGTTGTTGATGGCCCAGTTGGCGTGGCTGATGTTGTTGTCTTTTAAAAATTTCATCCAAGTCGTGGTTTGGGTGGTGTTAGGCGTGCCCGTGCCATCCGCGCTCACCGTTCCCCATTCAGTAACAAACAGGGCTATGCCTCTGTTCAGCGCCGTTTGGGCCTTGTTACGCAGGGATGCCTGGTGAGCGGTAGTGGCGGCATAAAAATGCAGGGTGTAAGCGATATTGATAAAGCCGGTAATCGGGTTAGCCGCTGCTTTATCCACGTCTTGGGACCAGGTTTGGGTGCCCACAATAATCAGGTTATCTGGGTCTATAGCACGAATTTGCGTAATCAGCTCCGTAGCATAAGGTTTAATTACGGTGGCCCAATCGGTAGTGTTAAGCGGCTCGTTATAAACCTCATAAATAATATTATTTTTATCGCCATATTTGCCGGCAACCTCTTTGAAAAAATCCACTGCCGCCTGTGTGCATCTTTCAGCTTCATGGCTATGCCAATCGACAATGACATACATATCATTAGCAATGGCGGCATCAATCACGGTATATACCCGTGTTTTAACTGCTGGAGTTATAACCGTGCAGGCAGCATTTAAATAGCCGCCGCTTCCGTCTACGCCAATAGCCGCACGCACTAAGTTGGTTTTCCAATCGGTTTTTAACCAGCTCACTACGTTGGCGTTGTAGTACTTTTCACCCCCCCAGCCCGTATTGCTGTGGTAGAGGCTGGCACCGGCCATGCTCCCAACCTGACCGCCGATTAACACTTGCTTGCCGACCACAGTAAGTGGCGCCAAGTCGGCGTGGGCGCCGCAAAGAGGTAATGCCAGTACTGCGCCAGCCAAAAGTGAGCGTAGGGATTTGAGGCGACTGGTTTTAGCCTGCACGAGTGTATGCCGCGGCTGTTTGCTAGGGGTAGATAACATAAAACGTTCTCGGTAGGGTGATGTGGTTGGTAGCAACAATGCGCTCTGCAGCCTGCGCCACTATTTATGTGAAGGCAGGTTCCCGGCCAAGGGGGCATTTGCGCCGCCGATCACACAGGGGGAGTTTGTGAAGGGCTCGATTGTACCCTTGAGCATCTGCGCCCACCAAGGCCATTAATGAAAATACTTAGACACACTCATTTTAAGTGAGCATTGCTTGGCAAAAGCCAACTGCGCTTCTGAGGAGTTAATCGGCACCTAGGTGCACTGCGCAAACCATGCACTCGGTGGGACATCGCAGCGCGTTGGCTGTGTGCAGGGCTGCACGGATGGGTGGGATAAATCGGCATGTAAAAACGAGGGGCGTTAAGTGGACCTGTTAGCGGGCGCCTACCTGCGCTCGCACACGGCTTAAACTAAAGCCGTTTATCAATGTTATGCCTGCTGCAGCATGGCATAGAGCGCGTCTTTGTTATGCAGCCGTTTGCGCTTCAAGCCTTCTAGGTAATCGTCTGATGTTGCCTCTGCACCCTGTTCAATGCGGTGAATTTCTTTATCCACGCTGTGATACTCGTCAAACAGTTTGGCAAAGTGTGCGTTGGATATTTTAAGTGTGTGGATGGCATCTTTATATTCGGGTAATTCGTTGGCAAGACTGTGATTCTCTAACATAAATTCCTCATGAATTAAGATGAAATGGCTGTTGCATGGTGGATTGTGCGCGCCAACCAAATACCGTGTTTGATATGAGTCAATGGCAGCTTAATAGACCGGTGAAAAAACGCCGCGCCGGCGCCGCGCCGCGGTTTTGCTAATCGGGCTAGAGCCCGTGGCATTTCTTGTATTTTTGGCCGCTGCCGCAGGGACAACTATCATTGCGCTGCAATTTGAGGCTTGGCAAAAACTCGCCATCAACATAAAACCACTCGCCATTTTCCCGAACAAAACGGGAGTTTTCATGCAGCTGCCCCAGCCCCCGGGGCGCGGCATAAAATGCACAGAATTCAACCCGGTCGCCGGCAGCATGCAAAACACGCAAGCCCAGCCATGTGAGACCAAAGGCTTGCGCAAGCTGGGCGTGTTCGTCCGGTTTATGTTGTGAGGGGTGCAAGGTGCGCAGCAGATAGTCGCCATTTTTGAGTACAAATGCCGTATAACGCGACCGCATCAATTGTTCGGGGGTTGCGGCCTGTTGGCCCTGCAGGAAGGGCGCGCAGCAGTGCGCAAAATCCACTGCGCTGCAGCAATAACACAAAGCCATAATATGTTCCTCGTAATGAATTGTTGGCGCCGGCTGACTGCACTGGGCAGCCGCACTCTATACGCGTTCAAACTGCCGCGCACAACTGGTGTAAACTGCCGCCGCACTGTTAACTGGTCACCCATATGAATGGCATTCGCATTAAAGATATGCATCCAAGAGGAGTTCTCTCGTTTGATCTCAAAGATCTGTTAGAGCTGGTTAAACATGAAATTAATGACTCAATGTGGCTCTGTGAGTATGTAGAGGCAACAGCTACTTCCAGTCCTAACGTCGAAGAGTTGGCAAACAACAACGAATTGGTTTCAAGCTGCCGACTTGTTTGCGCAGCAAAGAATACACATCAGGTCATTGATGGTGTGTTTCGAGCAGTTTCGGATAATATTGAATGGCTCCGAATAGAGGCAATAGATAGTTCGTATTGGGAAGTCTATTCACTTAATGGTGATGTACTATCTCAAATTGGAAAGGCATTTAGAGATGTTGAAGCAATCAAAAGTTAACAAGCAAAGGCAGCTGACGCAAAAAGTGCGTAGCTGCTTTGGGCTTTAGCGGGATAACCCACTCGGGGGCAATGTCATTAAGTTACCTAATTACCACTATCCCTAAGCCGCACAATGCTGTATATTTAACCAGCATAAGCAGCATTCTCGCAAGGGGTAATTTATGGCTCGTAACAAAATCCAGTTCCAGAAGGGGTTCGGTCTGGTCGACTTCCTGA
>CAMCXE010000221.1 GCA_945882995.1 Thalassocella blandensis
GTTCGGGGGGAGATTTACTAGCCTATCCTTATGGCCTTTCCCGTCTCGAATATGCACCATGAGTGTTTGGCCGTTAATATCGCCGGGTTTTAGGTGCAGGGCTTCATCCAACCGCAAGCCCATGGTGTACACCGTAAACAAAAAAACGCGGCAGCGTAGCTCCGTTGTGTGGTCTAAAATGCGGCTAATTTCGGCTTGGGTAAGAATATCCGGCAGCACTTTTTTAATGGGTGGCTTCACCAAATCAAACCACGGCCAGTCGCATTCCAACACCAATTCCCAGTAGCGCATAATGCCGTTGCGGTCGCATTTAATGGTGGCCCAGGAGTGGGTTTTGAGTAGCTCGCTGAAATAGGCTTCAAAATCGGTTTTGGTAATACGCGAGTGCGGGCACTTGCCGTACCAAAAGGCAAACCGGCGAATGCCGCGGCAGTAACTGCCTTGGGTGGCGGTGGTGTAGCCTTGCAGCTCCAGCAGGCGCTCGAAGCGGTTAAAGGCTTGCTGAAATTTACGGGTTTCGGTAGAGTTCATGGGCTTTCCTCAGGTAGGTAAACGCGCCACCGATCGATGGCGCTGAGGAAAGTGTTGGCTATGGGGGTTCAGTTTGCCGCGCAGCGGCTTTGTTCAACAAGGCAATCAAACGGATGGTTTTTAAGTTGCATTTTTGCCATTCCGCTTCGCTCCATTTTATGGCAAAAGTGCAACTTAAAAACCACCGTTTATCGCAACGTTAGAACTACCGGAGTTTCTATGAAAGCCATCATCTCAAAATGCAGCACAGATGACTTCAATTACCTGTCAGAAGTACTTGAAAGTTATCTTTCCTTCACAAATGACAAACGACGCAAAGAGCTGCTTATTGCCAGCGATAGCTGTGCAAATTCACGAGCGGAGTTAATCGAATTAATGGATGAGCAAATAAAATATTATGGCTCATCCGATATTGCATACCTGAAAAGAGCTCTTTTTAGTGCCGATGGTGGAGTAGAAGCAAAAGAGATTGTTGAAGACGTATGCAAAAAACTAAAAGTCAATATAAAAATTGGCGGCTCCACCGAGTCTAGGCTTGAGCGGCTTGTAAATGCCGTCGTTGAGAAAGAGCTTCTAAGTAAAACCCCAGAAGAGCTATCCAAAGCCTTTAAGGGTATGGGGATTGGCGAGGTAGATCGAGAACTAATCTTAGAGCACATGAAGAGCAATGGTAAGGTTGCCATCCTACCTATATTAGTTCAAGTTCTTGGCCCTAAAATCACGCTCGGCATAATTGAAACTATTATTGTGAGCTTAATCGCTCAAATTATTGGAAGAGAGGCTGCCAAGCAACTTGTCAAAGAACTAATGAAAAGAAACCCTTGGATAAATGCCTTGGGGCCAGTTCTTTGGGTTCTTTCTGGTGCATGGCTAGCATTTGACCTTCAAGGCCCTGCTTATAGGAAGACTGTTCCTATTTGCCTATATTTGGGCATTGTGGCACTTCGTGACGGCGAAGAAGATCTCAAGAACTAGTTCTAATAAATAAGGCCAAGTAGCGCGCAGCCGCTATTTGGCGTGATTGTTGTACAAGCCCGGTGTTGAACGAAGGTTTCGTACTTTGTTTATAGGAAATTGCTTAGGCGGGGTGTGATTTGTCAAAGATTAAATGGCGATGCTAGTCGCCATTTTTTATGCCTTAAATTCGTGTCTCGCAGTCCCTGCGGCGGAGTTTTGGTTTTTGGTCACCGGAACTCCCATCAATAATGGCGTGTTTTTGTCCTGTTTTCCAGTGTGTGGCCGCACGCAACCCTTGGTCCGTTCGGCCAATTAAAAAAATCCCACTAATTTCCCGCCCTAAAGCGGGCCTAGCACTACCTCATCATGATTGCGCCGCCGCGGCTAGGGTTGCGGCGGCCAGTGAGGCACCCCGAAACAAAATTGGAATTTTTTGGGCTAGTACTAGCACCACCTCAACCGCCTGTTTACACACGCGGCAGCAAATGGGCTTTTTTTCCTGTTTTTGCGCTGGAGCCTTGGCCCGTAACAACTGCTGCGCCTGCAATAATTGTTGTTTGGCGTTAGCCTGCAAAAAACCATAATCCCGCACCCTTCGAAAGCCGCGCGGCAATACATGCTGCGTCAGCTCCCACGAAAAACTCGCTGCGTCTTAAGGGCAACTCCGGAAATTCACTTTTCGCGCTCTCGCTACGTTATTTTCGTGCTCAGTCGGTCATTTATACCGCATAAACTCCCTCCCTCCGCGCGAAAAGCCCTGCGATCATCGCGAAAAATAAATTTCCGGTGGTGCCCTAAAGCGTTTTTTGGTTTTACTGTTTTGATACTGAAAGCAAATGCTGTTGGTGCTCACCGGCATTTAAGGCCTTTCCCCAGCGCAAAGGTTTTTAGTTAGACCTGATCCCTGGTTATGCCTGCTATTGGAGTCCGAATGGACGGAGATCAATAGTGGGTCGCTACACAATCCGGTTCACAGTTTCGGCCACTGCTGCTCGCCGCGCGTTCCCTTCTGCGTTTGCACTCTTATGGTTGCGCCGCCAATTTGTTACTGTGCGGTTTTTTACCGGCGCGCCAATGCTATGTTTAATTTTTTTCAGCCTAAACCGATTGTGAGTAACACCACGGAGCAGTGGATCGAGGCCTGTTTTGCTTGGGCGGTGGCGCATTTTGATGGGCGCGCATTCACCGACCACAGCCGCTTGGTGCAGCCCACTAACGAATTTTTCCCTGGCCGGGTGGATTCTCCGCAGGCCATGGCGACCACGGTATTTGGCCATGTGCTGGGCTACGCGGGCCTGCAACATTGGCCATTGCAGTTGGTGCAACCGGAAGGGGAGGTGGATTACAGGCAGCAATTGCTGGGGCTAGACACCACTAGGCGCGGTGCGGTGGACGCCGCGTTGCCGGCTTTGCACAGTCCGCACGCCCTGCCGGTGTTTTTTCACCCCGCGCAGTGCCAGCAGCCGGGCGACTTAGCGGGGTTTTTGGCCACCACGCTGGCCCAGCACCTTATTTTGCAGGCGCAGCACCCCGTGCCGGGTGGGGACGAATTTTTTGCCATGGCCGCCGAAGTGGTGGCGGTTTTTATGGGGTTTGGGGTGTTGCTGGCCAATTCGGCCTACAATTTTCGCGGCAGCTGCGCTAAATGCTATAACCCCGCGGCGAATCGACCAGCAGCCTTGAGCGAAGCCGAAGTTATTCACGCCTTGGCCTTGTTTTGTACTTGGAAACAGGTGCCGTTTAAAGACGCCAGCCGGCACCTTAAGCCACATTTACGCCGGCAACTCAAACAAGCCATGGCCTATCTCGAACATCGCAAGCGTCAAACGGGCTCCATGGGGCTGAGGGCCGCGGACTAATTGCCGCCGTGTCTTGCGGCATTCTTGCGGGCCAGCCTATACGCGAGTCGCTGGCGCGGCTAAAATGCCGCTCGGTTTATCCGTCACCTTCGACACACTCTTACAGAATTTGAGGCCAATAATGATTACTAATGTGCCAAACCCCCTTTATGTAGCCAACCCAGAGCGCTACACCAGCATGAAATACAAGCGTTGCGGCAAAAGCGGGCTGCAATTGTCGCGCTTGTCGCTGGGCTTATGGCAAAACTTTGGCGCCGTGGATTCGGTTGCCAACGCCCGCGCCATGTTGCGCACTGCCTTTGACTTAGGTATTACTCATTTCGATTTAGCCAACAACTACGGCCCTAACTTTGGTTCGGCTGAAGAGACCTACGGCACCATTCACAAACAAGATTTTGCTCACTACCGCGATGAGCTGATTATCAGCAGCAAAGCCGGCTACGACATGTGGGCCGGCCCCTATGGTGACGGCGGCTCACGCAAATATTTGGTGGCTAGCTGTGATCAAAGCCTGAAGCGTACTGGCTTGGAATATTTCGATATTTTTTATCATCACTGCATGGACCCCAACACGCCAATTGAAGAGAGCATGGGCGCATTGGATTATATCGTGCGTTCCGGCCGTGCACTTTATGCCGGTATTTCTAACTACCAGCCCGCACAAGCTAAAGAAGCCATTGCCATTTTGAAATCTTTAGGCACGCCTTTGTTAATTCATCAACCACGCTACAACATGCTGGACCGTTGGATTGAAGACGGTTTAACCGATGTGTTGGATGCTGGCGGCGTTGGCGCCATTGTGTTTTCTCCATTAGCGCAAGGCGTATTGACCAACAAATACTTAAACGGTATTCCAGAAGGTTCACGCGCGTCACGCCCTGAATTGATTTATTTGAACAACAAAGACATCACTCCAGAAAAAATTCAAAAAGTTCAACAGCTGAACGCGATTGCTGAAGGTCGTGGACAATCCTTGGCGCAAATGGCGCTGGCTTGGACGTTGCACAACCCAACCGTGACTAGCTGCTTGATCGGCGCAAGCCGTCCAGCGCAAATAGAAGATTCTGTAGCGGCATTGAACAATCTTGAATTCAGCGCGGATGAAATTTCCAAAATTGATGCCATTATTCGTTAATTAATGGTTTCTAAATAAAAGGGGCGGGCTGGCAACGGCTAGCCCCTTTTTTTATGGCTGCACGTTTTTCTATTTCACATGAGGGCTGGCTTATGCAAAATTTCACTTTTAAAAATCCTACGCAAATATTATTTGGCAAGGGGCAAATTAGTAATCTTGCCCAGCATATTCCCGCGGGCGCACGGGTGTTGATGACCTATGGCGGCGGCTCCATAAAAACTAACGGCGTATACGACCAAGTGGTTGCCGCCTTGCAGGGTATAACCTGGTTTGAATTCGCGGGCATTGAGCCTAACCCGCATTACGAAACCTTGATGGAGGCGGTAGCCGTAGTTAAAGCCAAAAACATCGATTTTTTATTAGCGGTGGGCGGTGGCAGCGTGGTGGATGGCACTAAATTAATTGCCGCCGCGGTTAATTTTGAAGGCGAACCTTGGGATATTCTTGCTAAAAATGCCACGTTTACCAGCGCCTTGCCTTTGGCTTGCGTACTGACCCTGCCTGCCACCGGTACGGAAAGTAATGGCAATTCAGTGGTGACGCGTGCAAGTACTCAGGAAAAACTCGCATTCGGCAGCCCCTTGGTGTACCCGCAATTTGCGGTGTTAGATCCAGAAACCACTTACAGCTTGCCACCGCGTCAAATTGGCAATGGTGTGGTAGATGCGTTTGTACATATTATCGAGCAGTATTTAACTTACCCGGTAAATGCCAAAGTGCAGGATAGAATTGCCGAAGGTTTATTGTTGACGTTAATTGAGGAGGGCCCCAAAGCACTGACAGAGCCCAAAAATTACGATGTGCGCGCCAATGTAATGTGGGCCGCAACGGTTGCACTGAATGGCTTGATTGGCGTGGGCGTACCACAAGACTGGGCCACCCATATGATCGGCCACGAAATTACCGCATTACACGGCTTAGATCATGCACAAACCTTAGCGGTTGTGTTGCCTTCGTTGATGTATCAACAACGTCAACAAAAGCGCGAGAAATTATTGCAGTTTGGCCGCCGCGTTTGGGGTTTGGAAAGTGATAATGCGGAAGTGTTAATTGACCAAACAATCGCCGCCACCCGCGACTTTTTTGAGCGTATGGGCGTACCTACGCGATTGCGCGATTACGGTGTACCTGAAACCTCGGTTGATGTGTTGGTGGCGCAGTTGGTGCAGCATAATTATGTGAAATTGGGTGAGCATGGCGATATTACGCCTGAGGTGTCGCGGGCTATTTTGCTAGCGGCTTGGTAGTTGAAAAGTAACTATTCAGCATGTTTTTCCCGTCATCCCCGCGCAGGCGGGGATCCAGCGGAAAATAGGCGGTTTTTACTTTAGTGGAGACTGCAATAGCTTTAGAACGGTTGCCATCTGGATCCCCGCCTACGCGGGGATGACGGAATAAAATGAAAAATGTGCTGAATAGTTGCGTTGAAAATTGAACGTTGAAAGTTGAAAGCCTTGTAGGGCGGGTCGTGACCCGCGCGGGAGAGGGTTGTTGAATTTTATTTTTCAGTGATTGAGATTTTCTAATTATTCTACCTGGATTGTCTGCGCCAATTAGTCCGTGCAAATTAACTGACAGCGGCGGGTTACGCCCTTGGCTAACCCGTCCTACAGGTGCTGTTTTTCTGGGGAATTTCCTCTTGTCCAGAAACCCCACCCCAGCCCCAATGTCATTAAGCTAAGCGCAAAGCTGATTTTTCGAGTGATTTTTAGCCTTTATTTCGCCCTCCTGGGCGAGTAACTTTTTCTTTCATGAAGGCCTTCCTAGCCTTCACCCTTCGGGCAGCTGCGCTGTGGCAATTTGCTCCTGGCAAATTGTAGCGTGGCCAAAAAATTGCCGGGAGCAATTTTTAATCGCGGAGCGACCCGCAGGGCCGAGTGCATGGATGCACTTGGTAAAGAAAAAGTAACCAAAAAGGCCACTCGTGAGCGCTCCTGCGCTCGCGGCATTTGCGCATCCATGCGCTTCAAAGGCCACCCGACTTTTTGGTTTTTGCTAATCAAAAATTCCCTCCCTCAAGCGCCACGGATGGCGCGCATGCAGAAATTGCAGGAGCAATTTTCTGCCGAGGCGATTTTGAGGGTCGCCGTGGCGTGAGAGGATTCGCCACATCCATGTGGCTCTGCCCTTCGGGCTGCCTTCGGCATCAAAAATGGCAATCCTGCCATTTTTTCCTGTCCCGTCAC
>CAMCXE010000222.1 GCA_945882995.1 Thalassocella blandensis
GGTTGGGAGTGGCAATTTTAAAAAATTTTCAGGAACAAAGCCAGAGGTATTTGGGATAGTTATTTATTTCCACGGCCCTAGGTGCGAATTTATTCGCATGACATCCCGTACGGCGGCGCCCAATCCATCAATACCCGTGCCAGCGATAACACCGTTGGCGCGGTCCATATTAACCGGCAGAAGATTTGACCATGCACCTAATTCAAGCCTCAGATGAAAGCCAGTGGAATGTTGCAAGCAACATATTGAAGCAAGTTGCTTTAGATTTAGACTCGCGCAATAAGCGTCTTTGGAATCAGCAGCAGCTTGAGGAGGAAGAATTAAAGAAGACCTATAAGCTAGAAGAGCTGTTTTTCCTCACGGATTCGACCCGTATTATAGGTATGGTTTTTATTCAGTCGTGCGATCTTTTATTCTGGCCTCACGTAAACCAAGGTGAAAGCCTATTTCTTCATAAATTGGCTGTTTTGCCGGCTAATAGAGGTAATGGCTTTGGTCGTTGTATTGTGGAATTAGCTGTTGGTGTCGCAAGGCGCCGAGGTTTAAGCTGGGTAAGACTTGACTGCGATGTACGTCCTGAATTGACGCAATATTATGAAGGGCTTGGATTTTCTCTGGTTGATGTCGTTAAAGTACTGAGTTTTGAAGTGGCGAGGTATCAGCTATTTGTAATTGATGAATTGCGTAATCGGTAACCTGCATTAAATTGTCCGTCGTAGAGCGCACCCAGGTGACACCCTTCCAGAAATTATTTAATACACGTTGCGCGCCTAGCTTATTGGTTTTGTCTAGTGCGATACACCACTTCTCGCGACACAAAATAGACGGCGCCAAATTCTACTATTTGCCGCGCAACCAAAATACATCAGGACGATGTATTTTGGTGTCAGGTTAATATCTCCAGCCACCGCGGTTACCTCCCGCACGTAGGTTAGTTTGTGCGCCGTAAATATCGTTTTTTCGGGCATCCAGATAGGCTTGCACGGCGGTGTCGTTGATGGCCAATAGCGTCGTTGACTTTGACTCGCCGGCAAGGCCGTAGCTAGCGCATCAGTAAGGCGCGACTGTGCCTTCCAGTTTTCCACATTCGCCTGGTGTGCTTAAAGTTGAATTGGCCGCTGAGGCCTCGCACTGGTTACCGTAAGTTTTAAATAGGTGTATAAAACACGCTGTACCCACACACTTCAGTTGTTGCTGTTCTACACCGCATACCGGAACATAGTCGGCAGTGCAAATTGTCGGTTCTCGCGGCAGCGAGGCAGACCAAGCTGTTTGATTCTCTTTCGCACCGCACTCGCCATTGGCCGCAAATATCGCTTTAGCGGCATCGGCTTCACACTGGTTGCCATAGGTTTTAAATGCGCCGATGGGGCAGGGTGCTTTTATACATTGCAAATTTTGCGGCTCAATGCCACATACGGGTAAATAATTGGTAGTGCAGGCGATGGGCGCTGCGACCTTTTCTTTCAGTGTAAAAATGGTGCCATCTACATCGGCGCGCAAACCGCCATCGGTGCCCAAAGCGGTTATGAGTATTGGCTTGGTGTCGTTGGAACTTCCTAGGATTCGATGCAGGTGTAATTGATCAGTTTGGCAATCCATGTAGGCGAAATAGCCTGCATCGCCGTTGAAAATTTCTACATTTTGACCGGCTCTGAAGTTCAGCGTAAGCCCAACGCCGTAGCCAACGTTTCTTTCGGCAGCCGTTAAATCGTCTTGGTATTTGCGGCCGGCTACTGCGCTGCAGAGGTTATTTGCCTCTTTGTTGGCGGGAGTTCGTCTGTAGGTGATGGGCGCATTCAGTCCATGGCCATTTAGAGTGAGGGATACGGTGGAAAGGTCTTGCGAAACCGTTATCACTTGACGCCCGGTTTCACTGGAGTCAATGGTTACTTCGCCATTGGCGCAAAAATAAGTGCCGGTTACGCCGTAGTCGGTCTGAAATAGGGAAAGCTGTCCGCCTTTGTTAAATTCCGCGCGCCAGTGTGCTTTATGTACGCCCTGGGCATCGAATCCGCCGGTCAGCAGGGCTTCGGATAAATAGGTATTGCCGGGAAGCAGATCGCAGGTTTCGGTGTGAGTGATTGTTTCAATCCCACCACATCCGGTTACCAAAATTAGCGCAAGTGATAATGCCGATAAACCTAACGTTGTAGTTGTTTTCATAGAAGCCTCAAGTGTTTGTTTTATATTTAGAACTGGCGCTGCCTGCAACAGCCCGTCACTGGGTACGGCTATGGCTGCCGATGTGTTGGGTTAGAGGCTAGCACCTCCCTGAGTGGCAAACTGTAAGAAATTGTAAAAATGAGTACTGGGTTGTGGTTCAGCAGTTAACCAAACAGCCTGTTGGGGTTAGAACATGGCTGTACTCATCGGTGAGCCTTTAGGGTGTGTGGCGTGCAATGCCGATTCTACTCAGCTAGCGAACGAATTGTTTGGTCAAATTTCATGTGTGTAGGTTTTTTACAGGCTGTTTGGACGATTCTCGCAGCGCGCCAGCCCCTTACAATTTGCCGCTTAAGTTGCCCATTACAATTCACTTTTACGCTCATTTTATCGGTGTTTATTCACATAGTTCACATGAGAAATAAGTGTTTGCAGGGCATCGAAAAGCCGTGCTAATTTGCGGTAAATTCCGAGCCTAGAGGGCAGGTGCCATGTTTAAAAATCGTGAAGATGCCGCGCGTCAACTGGTCAATAAACTGGGTGCCTATGCCAATTTGCGGCCTTTGGTATTAGCCATTCCCCGCGGCGCCGTACCTATGGGCAAAATAATTGCCGAGGCCCTAAACGGCGAATTAGACGTGGTGCTGGTGCGCAAATTGCGCTCGCCGGACAGCGCGGAATTTGCCATAGGCGCCATAGATGAAGCCGGCCGCACTTATATCGACGATCATGCGCGCCGCGACTACGACGGCCATTCGCCGGCTAATCAAGCCTGGCTGGCAGCTGAAAGAAACACCCAATTGGCATTGTTGCGTCAGCGTCGCCAACAGCTGGCGGGGGTGCGCCCGCCCCTCAGCCCTCGCGGCCGTGTGGTGATTGTGGTGGACGATGGGCTGGCCACCGGCAGCACCATGATTGCGGCCCTAAAAACCCTGCGCTTACAAGCACCGCATAGCCTTATTTGCGCGGTGCCAGCGGCGCCCAAAGACACCCTAGAGCGCGTGCGGCCCTATGCGGATAAAGTGGTGTGTTTAACCACGCCTAACCCATTTTATGCAGTGGGTAACTGTTATCAGTCATTTCCCCAAGTGACGGACGAGGAAGTGCTGGCCCTGCTGGGCGCGCAACTGGCATAACGGGGCCGTGTAGGCAGCCCTAGATAGGTTTCGCACATTGCACCGGCGGCGCGCACCTAAGCCGCGCCCGTGTATATAATCACGCCCTTTCCCTCACAGAGTAGAAGCGGCACCTATCATGACTTTGGACAAAACCTACCAACCTGCCTCCCTCGAACAAAACTGGTACCGCACCTGGGAAACCAGCGGTTATTTTGCCCCCAGCGGCAGCGGCGAGCCCTACAGCATCATGATCCCGCCACCCAACGTAACCGGCAGCCTGCACATGGGCCACGGTTTTAATAATGCGGTAATGGATGCACTGATTCGCTTTAAACGCATGCAAGGGCGCAACACCTTGTGGCAAGTAGGCACCGACCACGCAGGCATTGCCACGCAAATGGTGGTGGAGCGCCAATTAGCGGCACAACAACTCACGCGGCACGACTTAGGCCGCGAGGCATTTTTGGAAAAAGTGTGGGAATGGAAAGCCGAATCTGGTGGCACCATTACCAATCAATTGCGCCGCTTAGGCTCCTCCGTGGATTGGACCCGCGAACGCTTCACCATGGACGACGGTTTTTACAAAGCCGTGCAGGAAGTATTTATCCGTCTATATAAAGACGGCTTAATTTACCGCGGTAAACGCTTGGTGAATTGGGACCCAAAATTACACACCGCCATTTCTGACTTAGAAGTGGAAAGCCACGAAGAGCAGGGCAGCCTCTGGCATTTTAAATATCCACTCAGTGACGGTAGCGGTTTTTTAACCGTAGCCACCACCCGCCCAGAAACCATGCTAGGCGACAGCGCCGTAGCCGTAAACCCCGACGACGAGCGCTACCAAGCCTTAATTGGTAAAACCATCACCTTGCCGTTGGTAGGCCGGGAAATACCCATAATTGCCGATGATTATGTGGATAAAGCCTTTGGAACCGGCTGCGTAAAAATCACCCCCGCCCACGACTTTAATGACTACGAAGTGGGCCTGCGCCACAATTTGCCCATGCTGAATATTTTTGACATGGACGCCAATTTAAATGATGCCGTGCCAGCGCAATATCGCGGTATGGAACGTTTTGCCGCGCGCAAACAAATTGTGGCAGACATGGACGCCCTGGGCCTGCTGGATAAAATTGAGCCGCACAGTTTAAAAGTGCCAAAAGGCGACCGCAGCGGCGTCGTTATCGAACCCTACCTCACCAATCAATGGTATGTAAAAACCGCACCCTTAGCCGCCAAAGCTATTGCCGCGGTGGAAGATGGCAGCATTCAGTTTGTGCCTAAGCAATACGAAAATATGTATTTCAGCTGGATGCGCGATATTCAGGACTGGTGTATTTCCCGTCAATTGTGGTGGGGCCACCGCATACCCGCGTGGTACGACAATAACGGCGGCATTTATGTAGGCCGCAGCGAAGCCGAAGTGCGCGCGGAATATCAGCTGCCAGCGGATTTAATAATCCAGCAAGACGAAGACGTATTGGACACTTGGTTTTCCTCGGGCTTATGGACCTTTGGCACCTTGGGTTGGCCGGAAAATACGCCTGAATTAGCGGCGTTTCACCCCACCAGTGTATTGGTAACCGGCTTTGATATTATTTTCTTTTGGGTGGCGCGCATGATTATGCTCACCCTGCATTTTAAGGAGGAAGTGCCCTTTAACACCGTGTATGTGCATGGCTTGGTGCGCGACGGTCAAGGCCAAAAAATGAGTAAATCCAAGGGGAATGTTTTAGACCCTATCGATTTAATTGACGGCATAGATTTGGAAACCTTAGTGGCCAAACGCACCAGCAATTTACTGCGCCCCAATGATGCTCCAAAAATTGAAAAAGCCACCCGTAAAGAATTCCCCGAAGGCATAGCCCCCTACGGCACAGACGCATTGCGCTACACCTTTTATTCCCTCGCCTCCACCGGCCGGGACATTAATTTTGATGTGGGCCGCATCGAAGGTTTTCGCAACTTCTGCAATAAACTCTGGAATGCTAGCAATTACGTATTAATGAATTGCGAAGAACAAGACTGTGGGCAAGACGGCAGCGGAGACTACAGCCTGTCCTTGGCCGATCGTTGGATTGTTAGCCAATTGCAAGTAGTGGAAAAATCCATAATCGAACACTTGGATAATTTGCGTTTAGATTTGGCCAGCCAAGCCCTCTACGATTTTATTTGGAAATATTATTGCGACTGGTATATCGAATTATCCAAGCCGGTACTCTGGGACGACAATGCCGCCAGCGCGCAGAAAAAAGGCACCCGCCGCACTTTAATTCGCGTATTGGAAACCATTTTGCGTTTGGCCCACCCGTTTATTCCGTTTATCACCGAAGAAATTTGGCAAAAAGTGAAAACCCTCGCCGGCACAACCGGCGACACCATCATGCTGGCCCCTTACCCCGTGCCCAACCCCAGCAAAATTGATACACAAGCCATGAGTGATATTGATTGGGTAAAAGGCGTAATCCTAGGCGTGCGCAATATTCGCGGCGAAATGAACGTGTCCCCCAGTAAAAAAATGCAAGTGTTGGTAGCCAACGGCACCGCCAATGACCAACGCCTAGTCACGGAAAATAACGCCTTTTTACGCAAACTGGCGCAGCTGGAAAGTATTGAATATTTGCAGGATAAATCCACCGCGCCCTTAAGCGCCACAGCGCTGGTGGGCAATTTGGAAATCCTCGTACCTATGGCCGGCATTATCGACAAAAACGCCGAAATCGCCCGCTTGAATAAAGAAATTGAAAAACTGGAAAAAAACGCCGAGCAAATTCTAGCCAAGCTCAGCAATCCCAGCTTCACCGACAAAGCCCCAGCGGAGGTGGTAGCCAAAGAGCAGGAGCGTTTAGCGGCCGCGCAAACCGCTGCGGCTAAATTGCGTGAGCAGGCTGTGAAAATAGCGGAGTTGTAAGCGTTGTATTCCGTAGGGCGCACCTTGGTGCGCCATTAATTAAGTTCGCGTTTCTCTGAAAGGGTAGACGGATTTTTTGAGGTGGTAACAAGTCCAATTTCAACGGGTTTGGCGTAGGTTGGGTAGAGCGCAGCGAAACCCAACAACATGACCCGCTACAATAGAGAATCACCGATAGAGATTTTTAATTCGGGGGTGATTTTCAGCTTTGGAATTTAGAATTTTGGGTTTCGCCGTGCGCAACCCAGCCTGCTCGCTTACAAAGAGTTTCCTAATTACCACTCAACCTAAGCCAACTTTCAATAATCTTTCTGGCATAGGCGGTGTCCGAAGAGCAACATAGACCAAACGAGAAACTATAGAAACCAAATCTGCTCGCCGATTAAATCGGTATTGAAATTCAGCCAGATAGCG
>CAMCXE010000223.1 GCA_945882995.1 Thalassocella blandensis
AGCACGGACCCATTTATACAACATCGTGTATGGGTCATGTCTTACCTCTCCAAGCTGGAAATTCGGTTGATTGAAAAGGAGTTTGAGTTTGGTTCGGCTGAGGTGTTGGCGACAGTTTCAATTAGAAATGCGCAAACACTGGAATCCTATGAAACCTCAGACTATGTAAAAAGCTGTTCTGAATTGGTAAGCGCGGCGCAGACGCTGTTGCCGCAAGCTGGTATTTTTTCGGGTATTTGGTACTACGACCGGATTGATATAAATCGTGGTGGTTTTGTTAAGTCTACGCAGTTTGACAGCAATGGTACTTTAGTCACTAAGCCATTAGACCGGTTGTATGGAGATCCCCCGGGGGATCTTAGCAGTGGTCAGAACTGGTCACTGGCGAATAATAATTTAAAGCGTATCGATCAAAATAACTCGGAAAATATCTCTGAAACTTATTTTATACAGGACTTGGGCGTGGGCTACCAAGTGGCCATTGTGAACCACAAAAATGGCGTTTCCACTGTTGAGCAAGGCGTCTTTATTCAACAGCATGACGATAGTAAATTGACCGAGAAGGACTTTACAGGATTTTTTTCCAACGACGGTGGTTTCTATGAACTGATTGCTAGTGACCATTTGGTATTCCCATACTTTGGGGGTTGGAATTTTCTTCAGTTAATGACTTGGTCCTTTGATGGTCAACGCCACTCTGTAAATGTGGATACATTTATCGATATTTCCTGCACCTTCTCAGGGGGCAACGGCTGCTTCCTGATTTTCGTATTGGCCGCAAACTTTTAGGTCGAACAAATTCTGACTATTGGATGCTCGAGGCTGATGCGACCCCTTCAGCGGTTGCTGACGGCACTCGGGAACTCCAAGTTTTTCGGCACCGGCTCATGCATTATGTCAAAAATCCACTTTCCGAGCTTAATAGGTTTGATCGGTGGATTTCAGATTGCACCCTGTTTGAATTGACGGCCGATGGCTCTAGAACTTGGAGTTTCAGTGTGGGTGGTTTGCGTATCGGTAAAACGCTGCCTGTTAGTCCGTTTGGTTTTGGGAGTGATTCAAGCGCGAATACCGACTTCAAGGTAGTCTTGATCAATGGCCGGCTGTACATCACCCAGCCGGACTCTACTGTTCACGTGCTCGAATTGTTGCAGGCCGGCGATACAGGGCTGCAAGTTTGCGAGTATACGGAAGGCACTAGTTGCGATAGAAGTAAGGCCTTTTGGCTTAGCAACCGTCGGCCCGCAGCCAAATAGGGGCAGTTGATTTTTTTTAACCGGCTACTTTTTTGCAGATTTTGTCGCCAGTTGTTTCGGTTGGGCGGTGTTTGGCGATGAGGAGCGGGTAGCTCCCGTTGTGATTGTGAAACTGAATTTTCGGAGATGTCCTTTAGCAATTCCCTGTAGTCACGCTAAAGACGTGCGCAGCATTTTGGTATTTAGCGAAGGCTTATCGCTTCAGCTGAAGTTTCTAGGTGGAAGGAAAAATAACCTCTTTCTCGCGCACTACAGCGGGCGTTTTATCCTGTAGTTGATAGGCAAACGCAATGATATGGGCTACAGCCACGTATAGACTTTCGGGGATTTTATCGCCTAATTCAAAGTGTGCGAGCAGCTCCACTAGGGGGGCGTTTTCGCAGAGTGGAATGCCGGCTTCTTGGGCCAATTGCATAATGGCTTGCGCGGTGTCGCCTTCGCCTTTAGCGGAAATTACCGGTGCTTTTTTGCCGTCGTAAAACAGCGCCACGGCTTTTTGCAGTTCGGGTTTTAAGGTGTTACGCGGCATATAAAACCCTAGGTTGAAACATCCACTAATGCATAGTGAATATTAATGGTGGATTTTGGTGGTGTATTCTGATTGCAAATAAGGCTGTCAATTGGCAGGCCAGCTTCGCGTAATTGTTGTTGCAGGGTTTTTAAGCGCTCTTGCGTTTTTTTGCGCAGCGTTTTGTTGTCGGCCCAAAATTGCGCGCGCAATTGTTGCGGTAGCCAATGTATTTGTGCTGTTAATAGCCCTGCATTGCCTAAGTCAAACTCCATAAAAACGCGCCATTGCCGCATTTGGGTTTTGGCGTCGCGTTTTTTTTGCTCGGATTTTTCATCCGTGGCGTAATAGGGTAGCTCCTGAATTTTTAAGGCGAGGTTACCAAACCCATCGGGCAGGCGTAGTGGAATGTCTAGTTGAAAATGCTGGCGATTGGGTTCATCCAATAAGGCGCTGGCGGTTTGGCTTTGCTGCACTTGTATCAGCGCCAAGGATTTTTGCAGCAGCGGCAGCAGGGCCTCTTGCAATAGAAATTTTGCGCTTGCAGTGGGTAATTGGGGGCTTGGCTGCCCCATTACATCGGTTTTACGTCCGCCGAATAAATGCATAAAAAGCGCATCTACGCTGGCGTCTTCGGGTACTGCACTGGGAGTTGCTGTTGGCGTGGACGAATTTAATTGTGCAATGGCGCCCAGCAGCAAGGCTTTAATGTCTTGTTCTAGCACGGGTGTTGGAGTATCGAGTTTGGCGTTTACAGGGTTGCTGGGCGGCGGCGCATTTTTAAGTTGCGCCTCCAAAAATACCCCTGAATTCTTAATGGCTTCTTTTAATGGTTGGGTTAGCGCCGGCTGGTCCACCACTTTGGCAATAGCCTGGGTTTGCGTTTGCAAAGCCTGCATAATTTTTACAACGGCGGGTGTGATTAGTTGGGGTAACAAGTGTTGTTTTTCGGGGGGTAATTGGGCGCTGATGGTATGTAGCAGCTGCAACAAAGGGGCAAGCGGCTGCGCCTTGGGTAATGCCGAGCGCAGCACTTCGCTAAGCTCGGCTTGCAGCAGCGGCTTGAGATTGGGAGCGCTCATGGCTTGCAGGCTGGGGCCGCTTACATCCTTAGGGGCTGGGCGGGTTGCCGTTGTAGGGCTGCTCCCGCTTGGGGTGTTGATGTTGGCTGGGCTTGCGGGGGCAGGCGCCCTAGTGGGCGCGGGCATGTTGGAGGTTTTGGCGGGCGTTGGCGCGGCGTCTTGGGTGACTAGCTGCAGCTGCCCGTCGGGGCGCACCACTAAACGCACCGCGATGTTATTGGGTAACGGCGCCGCACTTAAGGTGCTTATGGGCGCAGCGCTGCCGGGTATTTTTAGGCTAATTAATGTGAGCGCGGGGGAGCTGATCAGCTGACGCAGCGCTGGGGTTAATGCGGGGCTCGCCGTTTTGGTGTCGAGGTTTAGCAGCGCCAATAGCTGTTGTTTTTCCCCTTGGGTGACGGGTATTTGCGCCAGCACCTGGGCCAAAAAACTGCGCCCGGTGTTGGCCTCCAGCCGGTTTTGCAGGGGCGCTACGGCATTTAGGAGCAGTTCAAGGCCCGGTAATTTCGGAGGCGTGACGCTAGACGGCGGCGTGGCCGGCGGAGCAGGGGGGATAGGCATTCGCGTGCGCTCAATACAATTGCTTAAAGCCTAGCCCTAGTGGCTGATTTTGCAGTATTTTGCACGCCTCCAAATGGCTTTAACGGTTTGGCCGAGTTTGTTTGGCACAGCCACTTTTTACAATAATGAGACCTTTGCACCATAACTGTTGTGCGTCGCAAGTGCCGTTTGCTGATCCAAAAACACATGAATATGTCCCTATAGCTCCCTCAATTCATCCGTGAATTGAGGGTTTTGGATCAGCAAACGGCACTTGCGTGGATAGATTGTCTTGCGAGCAAAGGTTTCAACAATAACGAGAATCAACTATGGAACTGCTTGCGGTAGGGGCCACTATTGCCCTGTTAATTGGTTTAATTGCAGGGGCTAAGCTGAACCCCTTTGTCGCCTTTTTAATTGCGTCTTTGGTGGCCGGCGCCTTATTAGGCCTGCCTTTGGATAAAATTCCCGCGGCGGTGGAAAAGGGTATCGGCGGCACCTTGAGTGGTTTGGTGGGGATTATTGGGCTGGGCGCCATGTTCGGCAAATTAGTGGCTACCAGTGGCGCTGCACGGGTTATGGCGCAAAGTCTTATGAGTGCCTTCGGCCCTAAGCGTATCCATTGGGCGTTAATGGTCACCGGTTTTATTGTGGGCATGCCGCTGTTTTATAACGTGGGTTTTGTGTTGCTGGTGCCCTTGGTATTTTCCATTCACTACCAAACCCGCCTGCCCGCGGTGTATTTGGGTATTCCGCTGTTGGCGGCTTTGTCCATTACCCATGGGTTTTTGCCGCCTCATCCGTCGCCTACCGCCATGGTGCCTTTATTTAATGCCAACTTGGGTAGAACCCTGTTACTGGGCATTGTAGTGGCCATACCCACCATGATTATTGCCGGGCCCCTGTTTGCCTCGCGCTTAAAACATATTGTTAGCGAACCGCTGGCCACCTTTATTCCGGTGGAACAGCCGGATCAGCCAACGCCCCCTGCTTGGTTGGCCTTTGCCACGGCAATTTTACCCGTGCTCTTAATCGCCGGTTCCACCTTATTGCCCAGCGGTAACCAAGGCGCCGGCGCCTTTCCGCTATTAAATTTTTTGGCTACACCCTTGGTGGTAATGCTGCTGGCGTTATTAGTGGCTACTGTGACCTTGGGAATTGCCCAAGGCCGCAGTATGCTGAGCTTGGCGGATGACTACAGCAGCGCGCTGAAGGACGTGGCATTAATTTTATGTATTGTGGGTGGTGCTGGCGGATTAAAAGAAGTGTTTGTGCAATCCGGTGTGAGTGAGCACCTAGGCGCCATTCTCAAGGGGTTGCCCCTTAATCCATTAGTGCTGGGTTGGAGCATCGCCACCTTAATTCGCGTTTGTTTAGGCTCCGCTACCGTGGCGGGTTTAACCGCCGCCGGCATTATGGCCCCCGTAGTCGCCGCCGGCGGCGTGGACCCAAGCCTGATGATTTTAGCCGTAGGCGCCGGCAGCCTCATGTGCTCCCACGTGAATGATTCGGGATTTTGGATGTACAAGGAATATTTTAATTTAAGCCTGCGTGACACCTTTATGAGTTGGACGTTAATGGAATCCATAATTGGCGTGGTGGGATTGATTTGTGTGTTGGGGTTGGATAGGGTTTTGAGGTAATGTCATTTAAATAAGGGCAAAGCTGATTTTTCGAGTGAGTTTTAGCCTTTATTTCGCCCTCCTGGGCGAGTAACTTTTTCTTTGCGTGGCCAAAGAAAAAGTCACCAAAAAGAAAGGCCACCCGACTTTTTGGTTTTTGCTACGCAAAAATCCCCTCCCTCCGAGGCGATTTTAAGGGTCGCCGTGGCGTGAGAGGATTCGCCACATCCATGTGGCTCTGCCCTTCGGGCTGCCTCCGGCATCAAAAATGGCAATCCTGCCATTTTTTCCTGTCCCGTCACGGCTCAAATGGACGTCCTGTCCATTTGCCCCTCAAAATCACCTCTCCACTCGGCCAAAAAACGGGCGCATCCCGTTTCGGCTCGACCGGGGTTGAAATGGCAGAAGCCGTATTGGCAAGGCGATACAATTTACTTAATGGTGTTGGGTTTTGACGGAGCGGGTTTATGCTTGTGCTGTAGTGTTGGCAGTGTTGGCAAAGTTGGCAAAGTTGGGCTCGTTTTGCCGCAGTGGTAGGGGCGTTAAGCGCCTTGCTTAGGGCCGGGTGTTCTTTTATAGTCGGTCGCTTTGCGACATAAGCTTGCGGATAACAAGCGAACCGCTGTGGAGATAACGCGCATGCGCAGTATACAGATAGGACCACAGGTGAACACAAACGCATTTGCAATTAAATATGGATTTCCTGGGTTGCGGTTTATATCAGTCGGCCTAACCGTCGTTCTTGTGAGTGCGGCTGCAGGTTTAATTCCCGGCGACTATGCGTTAGCGGCAATGGGGAAAATAGCGCAAGTTAAGAGTGGGCTACCTAGTTCATATGCATTTTATCTGCTGGCACTTTGCGTGGTGCTAATTATGGAGCCAATGCTATGGCTTAAAAAACATCTGAAAGCCCGTTCTGCAAGAGAATGCAGTCTTATTGCCTGATCCTAATGGTGGTGTCTTTCGTTGGGTCAATATTTGGTATGGTTTCAATGTCGGTTTTTTGGGTTTTCAATATTTATTTATTCTCATTCAATAATCGCCGCTAAAAAATAACGCGTAACCCGCACAACGCCATAACGCGTGACCGGGCTAACCGCAGGGCGCACTTCAGTGCGCCATTTTTGGAGAGTCTGTGAATTCGGTGCGCCGCGCCAAAGCGCCGCCCCTGAAGTGACGGCACAATTATTTTTAAACGCTATTTTTGCCCATTCTAAATAAAATTGGCGCAGGCGGGCCGCCATTCCAAGCTTATAACGAGCCAATAATGAATCACCTAAATTTCTCTACAATAGTATTTGGCCAACGGTGTCCGGCCCTTACGCTCCCCCTTTAAATACAGCGCTCGCCAGCGCCGATCAGGCTCCGGATAAAATGCGTAAGCTGCCTAAACATAAAAATTTTGACCGCAAAATATTACACCCCACAAACGCCCTCCAAGATCGCCAAAAAACGTACAAACAATTTTGCATTTCATGAAAACAAAGCTTGACATTGGCCGTCAAAAATCGCGAAAAATCAATCGCTATTTAACCCTCTGGATTTATGATAATGCGCCGCTCCGATGCTCTCTACAAAAAATTAATGAATCAAACC
>CAMCXE010000224.1 GCA_945882995.1 Thalassocella blandensis
CAGGGTGAGCTAGGCGGCTGTACAAATTTTGTACAATTTGGGGCGGTTTGTGTACAGTTCATGGGGGGGCTCCAATAAAGTCTGGTGTGGATTATGCCTTTAGTGTGCTGTTTTTAAAAGGGATTTTTCTTAACTTAATGACATTGCCCTAGCCCCCTTTTTTCAAAGGGGGGATGACGCCCTTATGCTGTCCGGCACAATTGGTGTGTATAGCAATCCGCCTGAAATTCCCAGAGGTGGCCTTAACAGGCTCTAGTGAAATTGAATTGATGTATTTTTTCCGGGGCCCTCCGCTTTTTGCCCTCCGAAAACACCTCCTCGAAGCGTATCTTCGAGCCTGCATCCCGCGCCATGCCAAGGCGGCTGCGGCTAAGCGTGCAAAGTCTCCAGCGGCAGGCAGCGAATCTGGCGCAATTTATTCGTGTGATAATTATTATTTTAATATTGCCAAAACATTTTCACGTGATCTCGATGGGTATTATCAATGTAAGTAAGTGACTTTCGGCGAGGTAATTGACCTGCTCCACATTAGTAGCGCCGCGCGCCACACGCGCAATGTTTGCGGTAATGGTGAGAAACACCGGGTCTTCATGCCGTAGCATTGATGCGGCGTAGGTATGTGACAAATGCTCCACAAATCACAGCGTTACGCCTGCGTGACTTTGCAGGCCTTCTGTATTCGTATAGTCTGCGCGCACAGTTTTCAGGGGGAACATCGATTGTTGACCTTATGGTTAATGTGTTTCGGTGTTTCACGCGGCGGCGTTAAGTTAATTTGAGGAATTATCATGGTTTTGTCGGTTTTTCAGCGGGGTTTGTTAAGCGCTATTTTAATCAGCGGTCTTGCAATGCCTACGTGTTTAGCAAAGCCCAAAGCAACCCCGCAGGTTGCTGGGCCAGCTTTTGAGCATTTTGCAGTGCCGCGAGTGCAAAACCCTATAGCACCAGACCCAGCCCTTGAGGCGAAAATTACCCGTATTTTAGGTAAGTTGCCCCTCGAACAGAAAATAGGGCAAATGATTCAGCCGCACATTGCAGCGGTTACGCCGGAGGAGGTAAAGCGATTTAACATTGGCTCCGTACTCAACGGCGGCGGGCAAACGCCCGATGCCAAAACCAATCCCACCACGGCGGATTGGGTGAATATGGCAGAGGGTTTCTATCAAGCCTCTATGTCCACGGAAAATGGGCGCACGGCTATTCCCATCATCTGGGGAATTGATGCCGTACATGGGCACGGTAACGCCATAGGCGCCACCTTGTACCCTCACAACATTGCACTGGGTGCCGCGCGCAATCCCGAATTGGCGAAAGCGCTCGGTGCTTTGACTGCTGCCGAGGTTGCCGCCACCGGCCAAGATTGGGCCTTTGCACCCACTCTCGCTGTTGCGCAGGATGACCGCTGGGGCCGAACGTACGAGAGTTTTTCTGAGGACCCGAGCGTGGTGGAAATGCTTGGAGGCAAAGTCATTGAAGGCTTGCAGGGGGCTGCCAATACGCCCAGCTTCCTCGATGAGCGGCACGTGCTAGCCACCGCTAAGCATTTTATTGGTGATGGCGGCACAGAGCTTGGGGACGACCAAGGTTTTACCGCGGGTAACGAACAGCAACTGCTGTATACCCACTTGCCGGGTTACATCGCCGCGCTCAACGCCGGTGTGCAAACGGTCATGGCCAGTTACAGCTGGTGGAATGGCGTGCATTCCCACGCCAATAAACGATTGATGACTGATCTGCTGAAAAATCAGCTAGGTTTTGACGGCTTTATCATTAGCGACTGGATGGCCATCGGTCACCCACAGGGCTGCAGTTTGGACAACTGCGCCGAGGCGATAAATGCCGGTGTGGACATGTTCATGATTCCCAATAATCCGGACTGGAAAACCTTCCACGCCAACGTGTTGGCGCAAGTTAAATCTGGCGTGATTTCTGAAGCCCGTGTTGATGATGCGGTGCGTCGCATTCTGCGCGTGAAGCTACGCGCCGGTCTGTTCACCAAGCCGGGCCCAGCCGCTCGAGCGGCTAAGCTCACCGGTTCCCTGGGCGCAGAGGCAAACCGCACCCTGGCGCGTCAGGCTGTTCGAGAATCGCTGGTGTTATTGAAAAATACGGCAGGCGTGTTGCCCATCCGGCCCAAAGCCAATGTGTTGGTGGCAGGGCCTGGGGTAAATGACTTGTCGATGCAAGCCGGTGGCTGGAGCGTGACTTGGCAGGGTACAGATGTTCCTAACGACAAATTCCCAGGGGCCACCTCGATTTATCAGGGCATTGCACAGGCCGTAAAAGGCGCAGGTGGCAAAGTGGCCATGGACGCGCAGGGCAATTTCACTCGTAAACCCGATGTTGCCATTGTGATTTTGGGCGAAAAAGCCCATGCCGAAAGCTTTGGCGACCTGCAATACTTAAGCACCCTTGAGCTTGAGCAAAAAACCAAGGCAGGCCTAGCCGTGATGCAAAAACTTAAGGCGCGCGGCGTGCCGGTGGTGGGTGTATTGCTGACATCGCGTCCGCTGTGGGTTAACAAGGAGCTGAATTTGGCAGATGCTTTTGTGGTTGCTTGGCAGCCGGGTACCGAGGGTGCTGGCGTGGCGGATGTATTGATTGGCAAACCTGATGGCACCGCCAATCACGACGTTATGGGCCGCCTGAGTTTCAGTTGGCCGAAAACGCCCTGTCAAACCAAGGTAAATAAAGGCGACGCGAATTACGACCCGCTATTCCCCTTCAATTTTGGTTTGGATTACCGCAGCCCCATTCAGCCCTGGCAAAAAGTTAGCGAAGATACCAGCGCTTACACCTATGGTTGCCTGTTAGGCAATAGCATCCCGCCAGCCGAAAATGTGCAATTTCCCGCGAAAGATGGCTGGATCTGGCGCGCGGAGGAAACTACTAACACCGGTAAAACTGTCCAGTCAGCAGTGACTCAGGGTGCGCTTACCGCCGCGCCCACGGCAGAGGGTATTAAAGCGACCTGGAATGGCAGTATGAGCGGGCATTTATTGTTGCGCCACGCGCAGGCTGGTTATCACAACTACTTACCACTTGCTGTTAATGGTGGAGCGCTGGTGTTTGACCTGAAGCTGGCTAGCCCGCCCACGGGCAAAGTTGAAGTCGTCATGACAGGCGGTCGCACTCTGAGTAATTCGGTGGATGTTTCAAAACTGCTGGCCGCCTTACCACTAAACACCTGGCAGACCCTGAGTGTGGATTTGAATTGCTTCTATCAAGGCCGCTTTGATTATCACAAGGTTTCTGTGCCGTTTGGGTTGACTACGCCGGGCAAGCTGGACCTAGAAGTGCGCAATCCGCGTTATGAGAAAAGCCAAGCAAAAACGGCCAGCTTGAGCTGCCAGCCCTAAGGGCTTTGCGATTAGCCTTGGCTATGACGTTGCCGTAACGTCATAGCCAAGTAGGTGCTTCTACAGCGTTAGGCTTACCCGAGGAATGATTCGTGTCCGACCCCAATAATGCCGACCCAACGGACGTGACACGGCTGGTTGCTGACATCACGCAGCTAATGTCCCCAGCAGGGGAGCCTAGCGCCCTTGAGGCCGTCACTCAACTTGGCGGCGCCGGTTGGCAGTAGCGGAGACCAATACACCCAGCTTGGTACGGTCGGCCCTAACTCCACCGGCTTTGCCAAGGCCCAAGCCTTGGTTCAGCTCACCTTGGCCCGTAACGGCACACTGCTGAAAAAACGTTTTGTATTGGAGGAAGTGCTGGGTGTGGGTGGCATGGGCACCGTGTAAAAGCCCGCGACCTGCGAAAAATTGAGGCCGAAGACGCTAATCCCTTTATTGCCACCAAGGTTCTCAACCAAGATTTCAAAGACCACCCCAGCGCGTTTGTGACCTTGCAGCAGGAAACAGCCAAGTCACAAACCCTAGCGCATCCGAATATTGTCACCGTCTACGACTTCGATCGCGATGGCGAAACGCTTTTTATGACCATGGAGCTATTGGAAGGCGAGCCGCTGGATAAACTCCTAAAAGCCCATGGCGGTTTAGGGTTGCCCAAAACACAAGCCTTAGCGCTAGCACAGGATATGGGTGCGGCCTTGGCCTATGCCCATCAGCGCCAACTAATCCACGCGGATTTTAAACCGGGTAACGTGTTTGTAACCGCGGAGGGCAGAGCTAAAGTTTTGGATTTTGGCATTGCTCGAGCAGCCGCAGAAGGCAGTCAAAAATTTCATTTTGATGCCGGCAGTTTGGGATCGCTTACCCCGGCTTGCGCCACCCTAGAAATGTTGCGCGGTGAGCCCACGAGTTACGCTGACGATGTTTATGCGTTGGCTTGTGTGGTTTACGAAATGCTCAGTGGACAACATCACTACGAGCGCCAGTCGGCCCAAAAAGCCCTTGATTTAAAACTAAAACCTAAGCGACTGGAGCTATTAAGCAGTGCACAATGGCGTGCGTTAAGCCGTGGATTGGCACTTGAAAAAGCGAACCGCAGCGCCACCATTGATCAGTTTTTAGGTGAGTTATTTCCCAAACGCGGCGGCTTTACAAAAATCGCGTTGGCGGCCGTAGGTATTTCTTTGTGCGGTGCCGCTTGGTTCGGCTACCAACAGTATGCTGAAAAATACAAAATTGAAATCACGATTAATCAAAAACTCGACGCAGCACAAAGTTGTTTTGCGCGCAGTGATTTTTCCTGTGCAGGCGAGCAAAGTGCCGTAGCCGCCAGCCTGGATTCAACCAATACCCAAGCCGCCGCCTTGCTCAAAAATTCGCAATTGGGCTTGCAACAACAGCAAAAATCCCAGCACCTAGCCAGTTTGCTCGCTGCTGGGGAAGCCTGTTTGCAGCAAATGGACTATGCGTGCGCACAAGTTAAAGCCCGTGAATTACTAGAAATGGAACCAACAAATAGCCAAGCCACTGAGTTACTGCGCAAAGCAGAGCAATTAAATGCCACGCAACAAATTTCGGGGTTAATTCAACAAGCCGAAGATTGTTTGGCGAAAAATGATCTCGATTGCGCGTTATTGGTTAGTCAGCAGGTTGATGACATCAACAAGCAACACCCAGATGCACAAGCTTTAGCCCGCAAAGTACAAAATGCTCAATTGCAAACTCAAAATTTACAAAACGCGGCGGCTCAGAAGCTGCAGTCACTGATTGCGGCGGCGCAAAAATGCTTGATGGAACACAAATATGATTGCGCCCTAGCGCAAGCCACTAATGCGCCCCAATTGAATACGTCCAGCCCGCAAGCCGTGGAAGTTAAACAGGCCGCCCTATTAGCCAAACAACAACAGGCCGAAGCCGAGAGCAAGGTGGCCTCGCTGTTGGAGCAGGCGCAAGTCTGTTTGGATAAAAAGAATTACAGCTGCGCCATAGCAAAAAGTGAAGCCGCATTAGATTTGATCCCACAGCATCCGGCGGCTTTAAGTATTCGCAATACCGCGCAAGACACACAGCGCCGTTTGAAGGAAAGTGGTTTTAACATTAAATAATTATCCTTGAAACCTCAGTTGGGCGCCAAAAAGCTGTGTAATCCATTGGTGTGATTAGTGAAAGTTTAATTTGGCGGGCAACCTGGTTGGTTGCTCGCCAAATGTAACTTTTGCTAGGCGCGCTAAGGGGTTGCGCAGACTTTGGTGATCCAACTGAGGTTTCAAGGATTCTCTAACCTGAGGAATATTTATGAAAAAAATAGTATCCGTTATTGCGTTGTCTTCATTGGTAGCCGTTGGTGCCCAAGCGGGTTTTGGCATCGGCGATCTTAAAGGGGCTATTGACCGTTCCGGCAAATGCGCCGCAGGGGATCAAGACTGTAAAAACCAAGAGCATCTAAAAGCTGCTGTAAAAGTTGCAGTTGTAGCCGTAGCTGTGAAACTCATTGCCGACATGGTGGTGGAATATCAAACCCAAAAGGTGAGTGACGAAGCCAAGGTGATCGCCGAGTATAAATCCAAATACAAAACACTTCCCCCTGAAGCGTTTGCCTCGATTTATACCACCACGACCTTGCCTGGAAAAGTGGTACGACCTGGGAAAAAAGTTAAAATTCAGTCGGAAATAGAAGTTGTACCGGGTGAGCAACAAAAAGAGTCATTGATCGAAGAGAGCATCACTATCTATGACAATGAAGATAATACTAAGGAATTGAAAAATCTTAAAAAACTGGTAAATGGCGACACCAAACGTGCGGGTCGCTACAAAAATGAATTTACCTTTCAGTTACCTGAGGGTTTACCGCAAGGCGTTTACCCTATTAAAACTCAGTTAATGCTGGATGGGAAAATGGCTAAAACCGCGAGCAATGACATTCAATTGGTGTTGAATGTGGATTCGGCCGGCAAATGGCAGGTAATCGCTTTAGCGAACTAGTTGCACAGCGGGTGATACTTAGCGGGGTGTTGGCCGATTTGATGTGGGGGGGCGGCCTAGTGTCTAGTCGGACATCCTCTTGAGGAATCGTCAAGCTTAGAAGCTCAAAAAGCTTCCTAATTACCACTCAACCTAAGCCAACTTTCAATAATCTTTCTGGCATAGGCGGTGTCCGAAGAGCAACATAGACCAAACGAGAAACTATAGAAACCAAATCTGCTCGCCGATTAAATCGGTATTGAAATTCAGCCAGA
>CAMCXE010000225.1 GCA_945882995.1 Thalassocella blandensis
GGTACCTGATGCCACGCTAGATGCGCGTTTTGCACGCAACCCACTAGTACTGCAAAAACCCTTTATTCGATTTTATGCTGGGGCGCCATTGCAACTGTCTGATGGCGTCTGTTTGGGCACGCTCTGTGTTATTGATAGCGTGCCGAAGACGTTGACGAGTAAACAAACTCAATTGCTCGCCAAGTTAGCGGCAATGGCGGCTAAAGGCATGGAGTCACGCGAACAACAGCTGCGCTCCGTGACCCAGCTTCAATATTCGCAAAATCAATTTGAACAACTCTATGCACACACACCAGCCATGCTGTTTTCTATTGATGGCACAGGACGAATTTTAAAGGTCAGCGACCATTGGTTGCATGAATTAGGCTACGAACGCGATGCCGTTTTGGGGCGCCGTTTTGAAAGTTTTGTAGATGCGGAGTTCGCCAAACAATTACACAAGCGCATTATCCCCGAGTTGTTTGGTGCAGGTACCTGCAACGAAGTGGAATTTCAAATTCGCTGCAAAAATGGCACTTGGCTGGATGTTATTTGGTCCGCGGTGGTGGAGCGTAATGCGCCAGGCATTGCGCGTCATGCGTTATGCGTGTGCACCAACATTCAACGGCGCAAACAAGCTGAATTTGAATTAAATGCCCAGCTTACTTACAACAAATCACTTATCGAAAATATGGGCGACGGGGTTATCACCATCACCGAGCAAGGGGCAATCGAAACCGCAAACCCGGCCGCGCTGAAATTGTTTGGCTACGCGAGTGCCGATATTATTGGCAATAATATTAATCAGTTAATGCCAGAGCCCGACGCCGCACAGCATGATACCTATTTGCAAAATCAAACTATCACCAGCCAATCCCATATTATTGGGCGCGGTAGGGAATTATTGGGGCAGCGCAATAACGGTAGTGTATTTCCCTTAGAATTAAGCGTGTCGCGCACCAGTCATCTGGGTCGCCGCGCATATATTGGCATTATGCGCGACATCAGCGAACGTAAGCGCTTAGAACAAATTCAGGAAGAGAGTCGCCAACGCTTGGCGGAATTAACGCGACGGTTTCAAGTGGCCACTACGGCCGCGCGCATCGGCGTTTGGGAATGGGATATCGGCCGCGATATTTTAGTTTGGGATGAGGTTATGTTTGGGCTATATGGTCTAAACCCAGATTTTTACCGAATTTTGCCGCCCAAAGTGGATACCTGGCGCAGCTGTGTGCATCCAGACGATCTGTCCTTAGTGGAATTAGGTCTCTGCGCGGCGCTGGAGGGCACGGCGGATTTTGATTGTGAATTCCGAGTAATCCATGGGGATTCCAGCGTGCATTATTTAAAATGCCGCGCCACCGTGGAGCGCGACCCCAGTGGCACATCTCTGCGCATGTTGGGCACCAATTGGGATATCACCGAGCAGCGCTCCGCCGAAGAAAGTTTGCGTGCCAGCAAAGTATTTTTGGAGCGCACCGGCGATGTGGCTGGCGTGGGTGGTTGGGAATTGGATTTAAAAACCCGCGGAGTTTTATGGTCCGATGAGACTTGTCGGTTACATGAGGTGCCTTGCGGGCACCGCCCAACGTTAGAGCAGGCAATAGGTTTTTATACGCCGGACGATCAAACCATAATTCGCCAAGCAGTGGAAACGGCCATAGTCACCGGCCGAGGTTTTGACTTGGCATTGCAGCTCGTCTCCGCCAAAGGCCGACACTTTTGGGCGCGCGCTGTGGGCTCGGTAGAATATGAGCACGAGCAGGTGGTACGTTTGGTGGGTGCATTTCAGGATATTACCGAACGCAAATTTATTGAACAGGCGCTGGAAGAAAATCGGCAATTATTACAGGTAACGCTGGATTCCATTGCTGACGCGGTAATTACCACGGATGTGAATGGCTGCGTGCAGTGGTTAAATCCAGTAGCGGAAAAACTGACCGGCTGGGCAAAAATTCAAGCCGTAAATAAGCCGCTATCTCAGGTATTTAACGTAATTCATGAAGATACGCGAGCCCCAGCGCTGGACCCTGTTGCGGTGTGTTTGGCCCAGGGCCGCGTGGTAGGCCTAAGCAAAAATAGTATTTTAATCTCCATAGATGGTACCGAATACGGTATCCAAGATTCGGCTTCGCCCATACGCAACCATAATGGCGAAATTCTCGGCGCGGTGTTGGTCTTTCACGACGTTTCCGAGCAGCGCCGCCTGACGAATGAAATGAGTTATCGCGCAAGCCATGATGCGCTGACGGGTTTATTTAATCGTGCGGAGTTTGAAAATAGATTAACGGGCTTAATTGATAAATTAAAATATGAACCCAGCGAAAATGCACTGATGTTTCTGGATCTTGATCAATTTAAAATTGTGAATGATTCCTGCGGTCATTCGGCGGGAGACCAGTTACTGAAGGAAGTAGCCCAATTGATTCAAAACTGCATGCGTAGCCAAGATGTGTTTGCACGGCTGGGCGGCGATGAATTTGGTGTGTTGCTGCAAAAATGCGATTCACAACAAGCCTTACGCGTGGCACAAAAAATTTGCGATCAAATGGAAGCCTATCGTTTTGTGCATGATGGTCGACGTTTTCGTGTTGGCGCCAGTATTGGGTTGGTGCCGCTGGATGACCGTTGGTCTGGCTACGCGGCTGTCATGCAGGCCGCCGACAGTGCCTGTTATGCCGCCAAAGAAGCTGGGCGCAATCGGGTACACACCTGGGTGGATGTGGATCAGGCCCTGCATGCGCGCACAGGTCAGATGCAGTGGGCGAATCGCATTGAACAAGCGTTGGATGATGATCATTTCGTATTATACGGGCAGCGTATTTGTTCAATTGATCAAAGCTCCGCCCATACCCACTGCGAAGTACTGGTGCGCATGCGCAGTCCCGATGGCACTATTATTTTACCCAAGGCCTTTTTGCCCGCTGCCGAACGCTTTCACATGGCTTCGCGTATCGACCGCTGGGTAGTGCGTAACGTATTTGCGTGGATGGAGTCCAGGCAGGGCTGCAGTGCGCAGGTGGATTTGGTGGGCTTAAATTTGTCGGGTCAATCCATCGGAGATAAAGCGTTTCATCGTTACATGATGGATATGATTGCTAAAGCGCGTTTTGATGTAAGCACCCTGTGCCTAGAAATTACTGAAACCGCCGCCATCACCAATTTATTGGATGCCAAGGCATTTATTGAAGAAGTGCGGCGCGCCGGTGTAAAAGTGGCCCTAGATGATTTTGGCGCAGGCGCCTCGTCTTTCGGGTACCTGAAGAATTTGCCAGTAGACTATTTAAAAATTGATGGGCAATTTATTACTGACTTATTGCAAGACGAACTGGATAACGCCGCGGTGCGCTGTTTCCAAGATGTGGCGCGCGTGGTTGGTGTAAAAACCGTGGCTGAATTTGTAGAAAATGCCGAAGTGTTGCGTGAGCTGCAGTTGATTGGCATTAACTATGCGCAAGGGTATTTAATGCACCGCCCTGAGCCCCTGGAAGATTTGGTGGCGTTGGATTAGGTGATTGTTGAGAAAGTGTGAAATTCGGAAGGAGTGACGAGATCGCATTAAAGAGGGAAATTGGCGGGGATTTTTAATTGGCCGAACGGGCCAACTGTGCTTGCGGCCACACACTGGAAAACCCTATGGAAGCAGTCCATCATTTCATGACGCACCGACCACAAAAAGCCAAATTCCTGCCGCAAGGACTGCGGAGCAAAAATTTAGGGAATAAAAATTGGCGACAAGTGTCGCCATTCATTTTTGGCAGATCACACCCGCCTAAGCAATTTCCTGCAAATGAAGTGCGGAACCTTCGGTCAGCAACGGGCCGGCCAAATAGTGGCTGCGTGCTACTTGGTGATATTTATTAGATATTCATCGACTCCGTTAGTAAGGCCCTTAGTCTTTCCGTAACTTTAGGCTTGTATTTAAACCTTTCCGCATTTAACTCAAATAGATTTAGTGCCTCAATAGCTTGACCACCTCTGGCGAGAACAAAAGATAGTGCAAGCTCATGAGGAACGAACATTCGGAACTTAGAACGCCCTTCGGGAAGATCTTTATCATAATAGTTCTTGAGCTTATCAAAGGCTTGCAAAAGTTGATGTTCATATGCGCAAGTGGCCCAAAACTCTTTAGCTTTTTCTATGGCTGCGAGTATTGCTAGAGGAGCTTTTTCTACTATGGCTGCTTCTCCCTTATGATACGGAAACTCGATTGATCTATCGTAAACGTCAAATATCATGTCAGGCTGTGCAGACTTAGTCGTTCTATGCCATTTTACTGAGCTTCCAGAAACGTGTGGAACAAAATCAAGCGAAATGGAAATGCGCGGAGCAACCATACCACCCTTCCATTGGAGTAATTCAAAAATTTGTCGTACAGGCTCGTTTTGACACCTAACCCATTTTAGATTTGACGTATTTTCAAATCCTTCATTTTTGAGTAGTGTCTCCACAATTGGAGAAACGAGGTTGTGTATTTCTGAAATATTTAGTGGTTCGAAGCTCATCTATTTGCCTAACGAGACCATAGGAAAACCCCAGATAAATTAAAACCAATCTGGCATATCTCCCACAATCACAACCTAATATTTGTTTCACTCCGCGTGAACATCTGGCGAGCGGCTTTGTGTGGGTGAAAGATATGCCAGCCAGCCTCGCCCCACAAGCCAAAACTGAGCTTTTAAACGGCTTTTTAGCCATTTTTCCTAACTGCCCGTAATTTTTCCACTTCTCGATATCGTGAATCAAACAATAGAGCTGCCATTGCCCCTGCACCTTTGCCTTGCCGCGCAAGCTAAATCCTCTTAGGCCATTTTGTTCGCGAATATTGGCGAAAACCGACTGCACAAAGGCCAGCGGTTGGTTGTAAATGGCCTTGACTGTTTGGTCCTCTATTCGCTGCCGCATACATTGTATAGCGCTGTGGTGGATTTGGGGGCATCCATAAACTTGACGGTTGTATAAATTAAACCCAGGGCCGATCCAAGGGAAGCCCTTGGTGGCATCGTTAATTTGTCAAAAATGATTTGGTTTGCGATTGTCCAATTTTTTGTTTTTTCGGTACAATTTTTCGTTAATGCTCGTAGCGCCGAGTTTGACCGCAATGACTTGCTATATTTGGTTTCTCTTCGCCAAAGCGGCCACTCGTGAGCCTAAATATTCAGAGGTTTCTAAATCAATTGCGTCTACTTTGTTTTGAGTCGATTGCGCAACTATGCCAAGCTGGCAGCCTAAACGATTAAGGCCACGCTGATTATGGCCAGACGCAGTGTCTAAACCTACCCCCAACATGCCATGCTGACTTGCGAATAGCGACAAATATTGAAGAGTACTTGATTGGTCACCGTTTAACGCAGTGCCACAGGTAATGCCGGCAGCAAATTTACCGGCCCAACGTTGTTCCGACCAAACATCTCCCGTTGCGTCAGCGAATGACTTAAATTGAGCTGCGACGCCACCCATATAGGTTGGAGATGCAAAAATTACAGCATCTGAGTGAGTGATTTCAGAAATAACTTTAACATTTACAAACCGACCTTCTTCAATTTCACTGCCTTTTATTTCGTGAAAATGAATTTCACAGCCGGCAGATTCAACTCCAGAAATAGCAGCATGTGCAAGTTTTGAGGTTGCTCCATTTCTTGAGAAATAAATCACTGAAATTCTAGCCATTTATGATTTCTTCAATTTGGGGGATGTTTAACGACGAGCTATAAAAGGCGCTAGCCAGCGCGTCCAGTGGAGACCGTGTTTTTGGCGGTAACGATTTTTGACAGCGTTGTTGAACAAAGCCGCTACGCGGCAAGCTAAACCGGCATAGCCAACATTTTCCCCTGCGCCATCGATCGGTCCGGTGTTTACCTATATGAGGAAAGCCCATGAACTCTACCGAAACACGTAATTTTCGGCAAGTCTTTAACCGCTGCGAGCACCCGCTAGAGCTGCAGGGCTACACCATCTCCACCCACAACCGCCACTGCTTGAGCATTCGGCAGTTTGGATTCTTTAAGAGAAGTGGCCAAACGGGCGTATTGCCAAAACCGATTTGCAACTATTCAGCACATTTTTCACTTTCTTACGCCATCCCCGCGTAGGCGGGGATCCAGATGGCAACCGCTCTGAAGCTATTACGATCTCCACCTAAATAAAAACCGCCTATTTGCCGCTGGATCCCCGCCTACGCGGGGATGACGGGGAAACATGCTGAATAGTTAAACCGATTTTAAAGCCTATTTCAGCCCGCTGCTCAAAACCCACGTATGGGTAAGGTCATAAAATTAAGGTTTACTGCCCGATTTTTTTGTGTGATTTTTCCTTCGAAAAGAAGCCTCCTCCCAGTCAAATGTAATTAAGTCAAGGATTTTAGCCTTTCAAAATGTTTTCCACGGTTACAGCCCCTGTCCTGCCGAAGCGGGACCAGCCCGTTTTTTGGCCGAGTGGAGAGGTGATTTTTAGGGGCAAATGGACAGGACGTCCATTTGAGCCGTGACGGGACAGGATGTCACGCCACGGCGACCCTCAAAATCGCCTCGGCAGAAAATTGCTCCTGCATTTTCTGCATTCGCGC
>CAMCXE010000226.1 GCA_945882995.1 Thalassocella blandensis
CCGCCCACGGGCTTATTCATTTCGACCCTAAAACCGGCCAAGGTAAGCGTTATCTGAACGACCCGGCTAATCGTTTCAGCATTAGTGGGAATGATCTCTGGCGGTTGATGTTCGATTCGGAAGGCGTGTTGTGGGCCGGCTCTGATGGCGGTGGCGTGTCGGTTTATGACAAAGAAAAAGACCGGTTTATAAATCATAAAGCCGAACCTGGGCGTGTAGGTTCCATTAGCTCTAGCGTTGTACGCACCATTTATGAAGACCGCAACGGCGATGTGTGGGTGGGAAATTACCCAGGCGGTTTCAACTTTTTTGATCGTTCCAGTGCACCTATCGTGTCCTATTCCCGCGATGTAACCAACCCAAAAAGTTTAAGCCATAGTCGCGTATTGGGTGTGGCGGAAGATAAGGGCGGTAATTTGTGGCTAGCGACAGACACCGGCGGGTTGAACTATTTTGATCGCGAAAAAGGTGAATTTTCCAATTTCAAAAATGACCCCAACGATCCATTCAGCATCGGCGGCGATTGTATTCTTACCACCTATATTGATTCCAACGGAATTATTTGGTCCGGCGCATGGAGCGGCGGCGTTTCTAGCTACAGCCCTGTAGACAAAAAATTTACTCGTTATCCCTTTGATGCGGAAAGTAAGGCCACTCAACGCATCACCACATCGCCCAAATTAACCAGCGAAACAGTCTGGAATATTCGCGAAGATCGTCACAACGTTTTATGGTTTTCTATGAATGCCGGCGGCGTCAGCAAATACGATCGCGCCACCAAAATGTTTACCCACTACAGTCATGTGGAAGGTGATGAGGAGTCTTTGACTGCAGGTAGAATCTGGACCACCTACGAAGACACCAAAGGCAACCTCTGGGTAGGAGCCGCGGCGGGCCTGAATTTGCTTGATCAGAAAAAAGGCACGGTAAAAATATTCGTGAACAATCCCGCAGACCCAACATCCATTAGCAGCTCCACTGTGTTGACCATGCTCGAAGACAGCAAGAAGCGCCTCTGGATAGGCACTCAAGCGGGTTTGAATTTTTTCAATCCAGAGACCAAAACTTTTACAAGCTACACCAAAACGGCCGGCTTTCTAAACGATGTAATTCGCACCATTGTTGAAGATGCCGACGGAATTTTGTGGATAAGTACTGATAATGGTTTTGCTTCATTCGATCCCGAAACCAAAAAAATTAAGACATACAATCGCTTGAGCGGGCGCTTGCTGGGGGATTTCGCGTATCGCTCGGGTCTGTTTAGTAGCCGCGGCGAGGTGATTTTGGGCGGCACCAATGGTTTACGTATCATCAAACCAAAGGAGCTCACCGAAAATAAGAATCCACCGCCAGTAGTGTTCACCGACTTCAAATTATTTGCCGACACCGTGAGCGTGGGTGGCGCCGATGGAGTATTGGCCAGCTCTATCAACCAAACGGACAAGATTGTGCTTAATTACAAGCAGTCAATGTTTGTGTTTGGTTTTGCCGGTTTGAATTACCGCGATTCCGGAAAGAACAACTACAAATACAAGCTGGACGGGTTTGATTCCAAGTGGCTAGAAGTCGGCGCACAGCGCACGGCCAAATATACCAACCTAGGCGCCGGCACCTACGTATTCAAAGTGCTGGCTAGCAACAACGACGGCGTATGGAATGAAACGGGCAAAACAATTACTGTCATGCAATTGCCACCTCCATGGAAAACCTGGTGGGCCTATACACTCTACGCCTTAGCTATTTGTACTGCGCTGTTTGCCTTCGTCAATTCACAACGCCGCAAGCGCCTGTTTATTGAAGAGCAAAACCGCATTTTGGAAATTAAAGTCACCGAACGCACCGCCGAGGTTCGCGCGAAAAGTAAAGATATCCAATCCATGCTGGCGAATATGCCTCAAGGCTTGTTTACTGTGCAGCCAGGCGGCTTAATTCACCCGGAATATTCCGTCTATTTGGAATCCATTTTTGAAACCACAGACATTGCGGGACGAGAAGTACTAGACCTGCTGTTTGCCAATGCCAGCTTGGGCAGTGACACTTTCGATCAGGTCAAAGAAGCCATAGGCTCTATCATTGGCGAAGACGAAATGAACTTCACGTTTAACGCTCACTTATTAATACAAGAGTATCAGGCCGAGCTGAACGGTAAAACCAAATACCTATCGTTGGATTGGAACCCCATTTTGTCGGATGACGTAGTGGATAAACTGATGATTTCAGTGCGTGACGTAACCCAGTTGAAACAAATGGAAGCGGAGGCGCAAGCCAAAAAACGCGAACTGGATATTATCAGCCAAATGCTTAATGTGCCCGGCAAAAAATACCTATCCTTCGCCAGCTCGGCCAAACGCTTTGTGGCTGAAAACCGCGAAAAAATTGTCGCCTCTAATGAGTACTCAGAAGCCGTGGTGGCCCTGTTGTTCCGCAATATGCACACCATAAAAGGCAATTGCCGAACCTTTGGTTTTGGATATTTTAGCAACGTGGTTCATGAAGCCGAATCCGTGTACAGCGCTTTAAAAGTTTCGGAAGATCGCGAGTGGAACAAAGAACAACTACTGGCCGATTTGGATTTGGTTGACGAAATTTTTAATGAATACGAGCGCGTGTATTACACCGTGTTGGGGCGTGGTGAAGCCAATGTTGGCGCCCGCGATTTAAACGGCTTCTGGGCCGATTTGAAAATGGTACAAACCATTCAAAGCTGTATCGAAAAAGTCAACTCGCACTTCCCGTCTGTCAAAGAAGCTGAAGAATTAATGCCGATACAAGCCCTACTGGATCACGCTTTATCTAGCCCTGTGGATGAAGTATTGGCCGATGTCGTGGAATCCTTAGGCTCTATAGCTAATCAGTTGGATAAAGAACGACCCGACGTAACGATTACCGCTGACAATGTGCGCATAAAACATTCCGCTAACGAGTTGATGACCAACATTTTTGCCCATATTTTGCGTAATTGTGTGGATCATGGCATCGAACCGACCACTCAGCGTCAGGCCTCGGGCAAATCCAAAAAAGGCAACATTGGGATTCGCTGCGATGTTGAAAGCGGGCAGTTAAAGTTGCATATCGGCGATGATGGGCAGGGCGTAAATATCGACAAATTGTTCAAGCGTGCCTTAGAAAGCGGACGCTGGCAGGAGCATGACCGACCAACCTATGGCCAAATTGCCGATTTGATTTTTGTTTCAGGCGTTTCCACCAAAGACCAAGTGACCGATATATCTGGACGTGGCGTTGGTATGGACGCCGTAAAAGAATTTTTGAAAGACAATAATGGCAATATTGAACTGAATCTGATCGGCGTGGCTAAATCAGACACCGCGATAGGCCTAGGTTGTATGGCACCCTTTGAATTAGTGGTGACCTTGCCGAGTACTATGTTTTGTTTAAGCTAGAATTTTCTATTGGAAGCCAAAAAGCTGTGTGATCCACCGCTGTGATTAGTGGAATTAAAAATGACGGGCAGCCTAGTGGGTTGTTCGTCATTTTTCACTTTTGCTGGACGCGCCAAGGGGTTTAGAAGACTTTGGTGAGGCCGCTGAGGTTTCTAGGTTTAACCTACAAACCCCAGTTGCACATTAGCAGCATGCCGAGTCAGCACTGAAGTACTCAGCGTTTAGTGGGCGGTCTTTGCGGCCCATTGCGCTTAGTGGCGGAATTCCTTGTACGACCTTTACCCTCCAGTTCAGCTTTCCGAGTGGTTTTGGACGGCGATTGCTTTGCTCCTTTAGGTGCGCGCCCTTTATTTGCAGGGGATTTTTGCGCTGGTGTTTTTGCTTTGTTGGCGCCAGTAAGGGGAGGGCGCTTGGCCGTGGTTTTAGGTTTGGCTGCAGCTGCCGTCGTTGAGTTTTCGGTTAAGGCGTATAGGGTTGCGGTTTCCGCTTCCGTTAAATCTCGCCAGTCGCCTAGCGCTATACCTTTCAGGCTAACATTCATAATGCGAATGCGTTCGAGACGGATTGCTTCGTAGCCGAAATACTCACACATGCGGCGAATTTGCCGATTTAACCCTTGAACCAAGGTGATTGTGAACACCGTGGCGGATTCCCTAACCAATTTACATTTTTTGGTAACCCCTCCCAAAATGGGAACGCCGCCGCTCATGCCAGCGATAAATTCATCGCTGATGGGTTTGTTGGTGGTTACTCGGTATTCTTTTTCGTGATTATTGCTAGCCCTGAGTATTTTATTGACGAGATCGCCATTGTTGGTTAAAAAAATTAGGCCTTGCGAGTCTTTGTCGAGACGGCCGATGGGGAAAATTCGCACGCTGTGATTTACAAAATCTACGATATTATTTTTCTCCGTGGCTTCGGTGGTGCTAACAATGCCGACCGGTTTGTTCAGGGCGATTAATATTAGATCCTCAGCTTCGTAAGGTTCCAATAGCTGCCCATTAACCTTCACCGTATCACCCGGGGCCACCTGATCTCCCGTTACGGCTCGCCGACCATTGATATAAACATTGCCTTGCTCAACAAAACGATCGGCATCACGCCGCGAACAAATGCCACTTTCACTGATGTATTTATTGATGCGGGTGGAGGTTTTAGAATTCATTAGCGTTTAGTTATTCGAAGGGCAGGGTGCATAATCACCATAGGATGGAGCTAGCACAATCCAATCCAATTCGAATTGTGCTTGCCTGAAAAGATAGAATTAGGTGTGTTTAAGCGATTCGCCGCGTCCAATACCGAAATATTTGAACCCTCTGGAGGCCATTCGCGCGGGGTCGAATAAATTTCTACCGTCGATAATTATGGGGTGGGTCAATGTTTGGCGAATCAATTCAAAATCTGGCGACCTAAATTGCTGCCATTCGGTGCAAATCATTAATGCATCCGCGCCTTGTAGTGCGGCTTCCTTGGTGCCCATAAGACGCAATTGTGGATGCATGCCAAATATGCGCTGGGCCTCTTTGAGTGCTTCGGGGTCAAAAGCTTGAACGGTAACGCCTTGATCCCACAGCGCTTGTAATAATACCCGACTGGGTGCGTCGCGCATGTCGTCGGTGTTAGGTTTAAAAGCAAGACCCCACAGAGCTATGGTTTTGCCGCTTATGTCACCGTTAAATGCGGTTAACAGGTGTTGGTAAGGTTTGAGTTTTTGGGCCTCATTAACCTTTTCCACGGCTTTTAAAATGTGCAGCGGGAAATCGGATTTTTGCGCCGTATTGATAAGCGCTTTGACATCTTTAGGGAAACACGAGCCACCGTACCCACAGCCGGGATAAATGAAGTGGTAGCCAATGCGCGAATCGGAGCCTATACCTTTACGCACCATTTCAATGTCGGCGCCTAACAATTCGGCTAGGCTGGCAATTTCGTTCATGAAACTGATTTTAGTGGCCAGCATACAGTTAGCCGCGTATTTAGTGAGTTCAGCCGATTTTACATCCATAAAAATCACTTTTTCATGATTGCGGCTGAAGGGTTCGTAAAGCTCGCGAATGGCTGCTATGGCAGTGGTTTGCGTATCTTCAATGCCAATAATAATGCGCTCTGGACGCATACAGTCATTCACCGCTGCGCCTTCTTTCAGGAATTCGGGGTTGGAGGCTACGGTGAAATTTAGCGTTAGATTGCGGCTAGTCAGTTGCGCTTGGATGGCATTTCGCACTTGCGTAGCAGTGCCAACTGGCACCGTAGATTTGTCCAAAATGATTTTGGAATCGGTCATGTAGCGACCAATTTTATCCGCCACATTCAATACGTGGGTGAGATCTGCCGAACCGTCTTCATCTGGCGGCGTGCCCACGGCAATAAAGATGAATTCGCCGTAATCTACGCCGGCGGCGGCGTCTGTAGTGAAACTGATTCGTTTTTCATCGAGGTTCTTCTGCAGCAGTGCTTCTAAGCCGGGTTCGAAAATGGGTACTTCGCCAGCGTTAAGCGCGGCCACTTTGGCGGCGTCAACATCCACGCAGAGTACGTTGTTGCCTACATCGGCCAATACCACGGCTTGTACCAAACCTACGTAGCCAACTCCGAAAATAGATACCTTCATAGAATGCCCTAAAATTGAGAAAAGACGCCGTGCTTACGCTAGTCTGGCGGACCGCGAATAGTAACCACAATTGGGAGCTTAACCAACCCTAATCACTTAGTGACCTAAAGGGGAATCTGGGGCGGATGCACGTAGCAGTGCGATCTGGCGCGATGAACAAAAACGCTACCTATAATTGTCATAATATGCATTATGCGAACCGATGAGGGAAGGGTGCTTGTAAGGCATTACCCCGCAATTTAAAACGCTCGCCTAGATCGCCCGCTGCGGATACCTCTCACGCGCTTGGTTGATTCTGGTGGGCTTATAGCGCCTTGCATCAAGGCAAATGCAGCGACTTAGCCGTTGGCTAGAGGCAAATGTGTGGGCAGTCGCACTTTAAAACAGCTGCCCGCACCATACACACTGGAGACCGAAATATGGCCGCCCAGCAGCGTTACCAACTCTTCCACCAAGGCTAATCCT
>CAMCXE010000227.1 GCA_945882995.1 Thalassocella blandensis
CGTAAGCTGCCCTGCGCATTAATTTGCCGCAGGGATCAACCCTAGGGTTGATCCCTGCGGCTTGACGGCGCTTGGCGTGTTGGTTGCGCCAACCTTTGGGGAATGTCCTGACAAGCCCCTTGCAATAAGGTAGCGTCCACAGCCAAACGACTGACGAAATGACGCCACTACGCTGGCAACTTTTCCAGCCCCAACTGTACCGACACAACACATAGAAAAAAGACTAAACCTAGAAACCTCGCTTGGGCGCCAAAAAGTTGCGTAACCCATTGGTGTGATGAGTGAAAGTTAAAAATCACGGGCAACCTGGTTGGTTGTTCGTGATTTTTAACTTTTGCTAGGCGCGCCAAGGGGTTACACCGACTTTGGTGATCCAACTGAGGTTTCTAGGTTAAAGCCTCGTGCTCGGTTTGCTGCTCTAGCGCACTAAAGGGGTATTCAAGTGCAGATACCAAAGCGATGTCGCCAACCCCTCCACACCCTGTTGGTGGTCCATCGAAACGAGTAGCGTTAATTTTGTAGTCCGTTCACACAGAAGTGGAGTACTGGCCGCTAGCTAGCTAGCTACTACGAGGCTCCACTAGATATCCAAGTTGGGTTGCTGTGACGTTTGGACCCGAGACAAGGCAGCGCCTCGCCCAGCGTACCTAGCTACCCACAACCGCAAGAAATCCTGCCCCTGCAACACCTCGCCATAGGTGGTAACGCACGACAAAATTAGAAGCTTTACCTGTATAGGCCCAAAGTGGCGCGAAAGCTGCTGAACTGACTTGCCAGAAAATCGCGCCAATTTTCAGTCTCTCACGCAGTTTGCCCACAACCACCTTGCGTAACTTTCACGGAGAATACTATGCTCGGAACCACTCCCCGCCACCCCCAACCTTGGTTACGTTTGGGCACAATGTTGCTACTCACCAGCCTTTTTGTAACCGCCTGCGGCGGCCGCGACGGTGAAAACAAGCCAACAAGCAGCTCAAGCGGTTCTTCGGGCAGCTCAAGCGCTACCCGCATCTACTCAAGCAGCGATAGCGCCACTTCTAACCGCTCTAACTCATCTTTCAGCGGTATCTCATCAAGTGGTGCTCAAGCATTGTTACCCGTACCAACTCAACCTGAACAACCGACAATCGCCACCGGCGGCGGTAAGAGTTTGGCGCTCCAAGCCGATGGGGAGGAGGAGATCTCTGACCCATCTTTCAGCGGCATCTCATCAAGTGTTGCCCAAGTGTTTTTACCCGTACCAACCCAACCTGAACAGCCAACAATCGCCACCGGCGGCGGTCACAGTTTGGCGCTCCAAGCCGATGGGGTGGTGGAGAGCTCAAACCCGTTGTCCAGCAGCACCTCATCCAGTGGTGCTCAAGGGTTGCTACCCATGCCAACCCAACCTGAACAGCAAAAAATTGCTGCAGGCGTGGAGCAAAGTTTGGCCATCACGGCGAATGGCGCGGTGGTATCTTGGGGTTATGGCTGGCATGGACCCCTGAGCCTCCAAGCCGATGTGGTAGCCGTAAGTACCGGCTGGCGTCACAATTTGGCGCTCAAAGCCACTGGGGCAGTGGTGGAGTGGAGCTATTACTACGGTGATGAAATTGCAGTCCCGATCGAAGCCCAAAGTGGCGTAATCGCCATCAGCGCCGGCCCGAACCACAGCATTGCCCTCAAAGCCGACGGTTCGGTGATTGCGTGGGGTTACCATCAAGAAGAAGCCACCCAAGTGCCCCCCGCAGACCTAACCAGCGTGGTAGGCATTAGTGCTGGAGCCTCCCACAATTTAGCGCTTAAAGCCGATGGCTCCGTTGTAGCCTGGGGATCAAATAACTACGGTGAAACCAGCGTGCCCCTCGCGGCGCAAAGCGGGGTAGTGGCGGTAAGTGCGGGCGATGCCCACAGCGTAGCGCTGAAAAATGATGGCTCGGTAATCGCGTGGGGCGATAACAGGTTTGGACAAACCTCGGTACCGGAAGCCGCCCGAAGCGGTGTAGTAGCGGTAAGTGCCGGTAGCGTTTGTAGCCTAGCCCGTAAAGCCGATGGCTCGCTGATCGCTTGGGGCGGCACCGGGTTCGGAATAACCGATTTGCCCCTTGCCGCCCAAAAAGATGTGATAGCCATGAGCGCTGGATATTATGGCCTTGCCCTTAAAACCGATGGGTCCCTAGTGGCTTGGGGCGGCGCGGGCTTTTACCGTAACGAATGGCCGGCACAAGCGCAAACGGGTGTGACCGCCATTAGCGCCGGCGAAGACCACCGCCTAGCGCTTAAAGCCGATGGCCGCCTAGTGGCTTGGGAAGCAACCAATACTTTCCCATCAGCGCTACCGGCCTATGCCCGCGATGCCGTCTCCATTAGTGCTGGCAGAGACCACAATTTAGCGCTTAAAAAAGATGGTTCGGTGGTTGCTTGGGGTGACACCTCACTCCGAAGCCGTGTGCCCAAAATCGCCAAGCGAGATGTAACCGCCATAGCCGCCGGCGGACATCACAACATGGTGCTGAAGACAGAGGGTTCGGTGGTTGCTTGGGGGGCAAACGACCGAGGCCAATCCGCTGTTCCCTTGGCAGCCTTAAGTGGTGTGAAGGCGATAAGCGCTGGCCATAGCCACAGCTTGGCACTGAAAACCGACGGCTCGGTAGTCGCTTGGGGAGGCAATGACGCCGGCGAATCCAGCGTACCCCTAGCGGCCAGCAGCGAGGTAGTGGCCGTGAGTGCCGGCTACTCCCATAGCCTCGCCCTTAAAACCGATGGTTCCGTAATCAGCTGGGGCGACTTATACCCCGTGCCAATAGCCGCACAAGTTGGCGTAAAAGCCATCGCGGCTGGGCGTTATAACAGCATGGCCCTCAAAACTGATGGGTCAGTGGTGGTGTGGGGCGGGAATGACAAGCTAACCACCGTGCCCCTCGCCGCCCAATCGGGCGTTGTAGCCATAGCTATGGGTTACTACGATTGCCTTGCGCTTAAGGCCGATGGCACCCTAGTCGCCTGGGGGGCAAACACCGAGGCCACAACCATGGTGCCAGATGGGCTTAATCTGTTTGCGACTGTTAATCGCTCAGCCGGCGAGGCGCATGCCAGCATTTGGTTAGATGCCACTGGCACAGCGTCGAATAGGGTCACTTTTGATGTCAGCGAAGTTGAAGACGACTCTTGGTGGCGTTCAGGCGGTGACCTAGAGGCGCCAAATTCTTCGGACGAAGTTACGGGTGAAGCTGCCGTTACCATCCCCAAAGCAGCGGTTGCCACCAATAGCTCTAGTTCGTCGTCGAGCAGCTCCGGCGCTTCGTACGAAAATGGAAACGCTGCAGGCGCGGCAACGGCAAGCCTATTACCAAATATGGCTGGAACAGCACCGGATGCTGGCACTTTTGACACGGATGCGGAAGCTTTTGTGTTATGGGTTCACGACTTAGAAGAACCCACCTATTCGACGGACGTCACCGGCGGCGTCGCTGTTTTTACGATGCCAACGGCAGGCGGACAAGAGTGGCATGCTCAACTCACACACTTTTTGCACGTTAAAAAGGGCGCGCAGTACACCATTTGTTTCAGTGCAAAATCCAGCGTCGCAAAATCCATTAGCTACACAATTGACAACAATGGCGCGCCCCTCGATGACGACCAGTTATCCATTCATCCCTACTACCCAGTCAGTTCGCCTGCTGAGTACGAGACGATAACCGCTGACCTCAACCCCGTTATGACCAACTTCCGCGGCGTCATCACCTCGTCCATCAATCTTTCCAGTGCACGTTTGGTGTTCAACTTAGCGGCCATGCAAGGCGACGTCTATTTGGACAACGTGGGTGTTTACGCTGGAGACCTAAGCTGCCCGGCGCATTAATTTACTGCCAAGGGATTACCGCTTATGAGGCTTATATGATGAAGTTTGGCGCCCTGATTGCGCCAAATTTCATCAGGCCCGAGCCAAGCCTGCGCGGCCATAAACGCCTTTCAAGTTAAGCAATGGCGGCTACCAAAATCCGCGTCAAAAAAACCAGCCTCAACAACTACCGAAACAACCGCTCCCCCCACACCGCCAAACCCGCCGCCACACTGCCAAAATGGTCGCCATCGACGATAGTAATCTGCGGGCCAAAAAGGCTGCGAATGAGCTGCGTGAGCAGGGGCGATTTGGCGCTGCCGCCGGTGATATACACGCTATCTGGCTGCACCCCAGCCTGCTGCTGTACCTCATGGATCAGGCTGGCAATTTTTTGCAAAATCGGTGCGCTCACTTCAGCCAACTGCTGCGCAGTGCATAGCGGCTGCAAATTTTCTTCAATAAATGCCAAATCCAGAGTTATTTCCGTCGCAGAAGAGAGCGCGATTTTGCCGCGTTCCGCTGCACGCACCACCGCAAAATTTTGTTTGGCCGCACGCATTTTTATAAACCGCTCAAAAAGCTGAGGGTCGCTGGTGGTGCGCAGCAGTTCCTCCAGTAATAAGCCCGTGTTGGTGCCATAAAAATCCGCCTGCGCCACCAAGTCATTCACCTTCATAGCGTTAAAAAAAGGCATAACTGGCATAGGCAAGCCGCTGACCAAGGGTGACAACATGCCAAACTCTGGCATCAAGCGGTGTTGCGCAAAGGTGATATCAAAATCATTGCCGCCGCAGCGTTCGCCGCTGTGGCCTAAACAATCTTGCGTGCGATCCAGCTGCCGTAAGTGATCCGGCCCCATGCGCACCAGTGAACAATCGGTGGTGCCGCCGCCCACGTCCACCACCAGTACACAGTGGTTGTGGCGTAGCCGCGTTTCAAAGTCGAAGCCGGCGGCCAACGGCTCAAACAAAAATTCCACCGCGGTAAAACCCGCGCGGCCAGCCGCCACGCGCAAAATCTCCTGCGCTTGGCGGTTGCTGTGCTCACTGTTAATACCCTGAAAATTCACTGGCCGACCAATGACCGCTTGGGTAATTGCCGCACCCAGCGCCTGTTCGGCGCGGGTTTTCACATTCAGCATCATGGCCGCCACCACATCTTCAAAAAACTCTACGGACGCCTGCCGCAAGCCGCTCGCCCCCAAAAAGGATTTGGGCGATTTAATAAAATACCCCTCGCTTGGGTCCGCCACATACTGCGCAATCGCATCGTCACCGTAAAAAATGCCGGCCTGCGCATCCGCCAGTGCATGCGCGCGTTTGCCGGCTATGGCTTGGTTGAGCAGTACCGCCCGGCTCTGCGCAAAAGCGCGCTTATCTGGCCCTTCGGGCAGCTGTTGGAAAATGGCATCGGCAATAAACGCGCGCTCAAGGGTGTACAAGGTTGAAGGCACCAGCGAGGCTGGGCCGTACAGCGGAATAAGCTGCGCCTGCCCGCTGCGCATCTGCGCCATGGCACAGTTGGATGTGCCGTAATCAAAACCCACAAACATATTTTTACCGCAACTATTCAGTACATTTTTCATTTTCTTACGTCATCCCCGCGTAGGCGGGGATCCAGATGTCTATCGCTCCAAAGCTATTACGATCTTCACTTAAGTAAAAACTGCCTATTTGCCGCTGGATCCCCGCCTGCGCGGGGATGACGGGGAAACATGCTGAATAGTTACTTTTTACCTTTGCGCGACCGACAAAAAAGCCGCAAGGGTATGCGGCTTTGATTAGGGAGAGAGTGTAGCGGAAAAGCCTAGGGGGCTCATTAATTCCAGCCGCTTCTATTGGGTGCCGAGCCGCCGTGTCATCCCACTGAAGTCACTTGGTTAATCGATAACTTGGCTGCTACCGCCCAGAAAGCAGGCTGCATCAACCTTCGTCCGCTTTCCAACTAAGCCGCCTTTTAATTCCCCAAAACACCTCCATAACCCCTACCCCGCCATCAAAACAGCCGAGCCCCATGCACACCCCTACCTACATCCAACGCCTTGGCCAATTGGTGGCCCTCCCTTCGATTAGCTCCGCCAACCCTAAGCTCGACATGAGCAACCTGCCGGTAGTGGAGCTATTAGCGACTTGGCTAGAGCCGCTAGGTTTTGACTGCCAGATTCTGCCCATTGTTGGCCACCCGGGCAAAGCCAACTTGGTGGCCCAGCGCGGTGTAGGCACGGGTGGCTTGGTACTGGCAGGGCATACGGATACGGTGCCTTGCAATCCAGAGCTGTGGCAACAGGACCCCTTTAGCCTCGCCGAGCGCAACAACCGTCTATACGGCTTAGGCGCCACCGATATGAAAGGGTTTTTCCCCGCCGTGCTGGCGGCTATCGAACGCTTAGGACCAACGCCACTGCAGCAGCCACTGATCGTACTGGCCACGGCGGATGAAGAGTCCTCCATGAGTGGTGCCCGCGCCCTAGCAGCCTGTCGGACTAAAAATTCGAACCCAGCGTCAGCTCCTTCCTCAATAAAATTTTCGGCTAAAATATAATCAATTTGGTTAAAGTTTGTTCGTTTTTCGGTCAGTACTACCCATTTACCCGATTTTCAGACGCAATACCGC
>CAMCXE010000228.1 GCA_945882995.1 Thalassocella blandensis
GCTACTGGCCTGCTCCCACTCAGATTCGCCGGCGCTAAAATAACCGGCCCAGGGCCAAACTCTAAAGTCAAATCCAACATTGATGAAGTTCATAAGGTCTAACCGCCTCGTTGCTGTGCTGCCCAGCTGTGATCAATAGGGTCAGACTCGATTGATTTTACTCTTTCAAACGATAACAAGGGGACGTATATGGACGCTCCCCCGATGTCAAGGCACGAATTACACCGAGTCCCTTAATTTTTACCTAAATCGATACCAATAATCATGATACATCCGGTTTATGCTGAAACTGAGAAGGCTGAGGTTTCTAGGATTATCGTAGCCTGAATTTTGGTGGTGCCCAGGCTGCCCACAAATTTGGCGCCCAAAGGCTCCCTAACAATCTAACTACAGTGCGCCAGCTTAGCGGGTTAGGCCCTTGAAAGCCTGGATGAACCCTTGGGGTCGAAGACTTTAGCAACTCGGGTTTGCCCTGTGAAGCCTAGTGATGGTTTTGCTCATCTCGATAGCGCGCCGGCGCTGGAACGGGTTTTGTTGCCGACGCCCGCCCTGCTCCTTCCTCCTCACAAAGCCCATCCCTTGGTCCATAGTCAACAATTGCACTAATTCGCCCGTTAAGTGCTGAGTTGCCAGTGTGGTTGGTTTATAGTGCCCAACCGGCGCCCTTGGCACCCTTTAAAAACCCCTGGGTACGGTGGTCAATTACGGGGATCCTGCCGTTTAGGGCTTGTCATGGTTGGTTTAACTATGGATTACCCACTCACTGCCTATGCTGCTTAATTCCTCAGAAAAAGCTCGCGCCATTATCTTTTTTGATGAAGATAGGCTGGCCGGCGAGCTGTTGTATTCGGAGTTTGAGTCCATGCTCGATGGCTATGTGCCCGCCAAAGAGTGGGCTGGACGCCGGGTGCATGCTGCATTTGTGGAAATTAATCACAACCTAGCCATTACCGCTTTGGTGTTTTTCCTGCTGGATTTTGATGCCAATGGCTGGGTGGCTGCCTCCTGGAATATGCCCTTGCGGGAGCTGGCGCGCACCGCGGCCGCTGGGCCTGACATAGGTGCAGGGCCCATCGCCCTAGCCAGTGCCGAGCAAAGCCCCAATCCCGATTTTACGGCGATGTTATGGAACCCGACTACGGAGGGCCGAGCCAACCATTTCGCGCAGCTTAAAATGGCGGTGGAGCGCAATCGCCTAGGTATTTGCTATCTCGAGGAACCTGTAGTCGCGCAGACGGATATCGGCTTGAGTGCCGAGGCGTTTGAGGCGATGGAGCGTCGGCTGTCCGCGGTGTTAAGCCAGCAGCTCAGTGAGCAGCGCACGGCGGATATTCGCAAGGCGTTGCATGACGCTTTGGAAGAGCAGGCCCGTGTGCCAGTCCTGCGCGACATGGCGGCGGACCACTTAGAGCGGCTACGTTTGGTTGAAGAGGCCTTGGCCGAGCGCGATCAGAAGCTGGCATTTACCCAGCAGCAGCTGGACAGTCTGCGCGAGCACAATCTTCGGTTGCAGGAGCAATTGGAGATTCAACGCGGTAAAACCGAAGGCTTGCGCGAATACTATGAGCACAAATTGCAAACCCTGCGCGATCATGCCCGGGCGCTAGCGGAACAGCCCTTGCGAGTGGCGGAAATTGAAATTGAAGCCCGTGTGCAGGAGACCACCCAAGAGTTTGCGGATTTGCTGCAACGCAAAGAGGTGGAAGTGCTCTACCTCAACGAGCGTCTGCAGCAGACCGCGCAGCAACTGAGCGAGGCGCAATCACAAACCACTGGCGCGGCTGGGGCGTTAATTGATGAGCTGATAGCCGCGGGCGTAAATTTTGTGACCTACCAGTTTGGTGCGGCGCCTTTGGTGCTTGCGCCGGAGGAGCTGGAGCCGTTTTTACGCGAGCCAGGGGCCTTTGTGGCACACCGGTTTGGGGTGACGGAAAATCAGTACGGCGCCTGGTTGGAGCATTATCAAATGCCGCTGTGTGTGGCCTCCGACGCCGCCGGCGAGGTGTGTAGTCGGGCCATTGAACGTGTCTGCGCACCGCTGGATTTTGTGTCTGGCGTTAGCGATTGCTGCCCCATACACCGAGATAAGGGGCATTCGTGACGGTTGGCGCGCTTTTGCCCAGTAACTGGCTGGACCGCCCTTTAGCTGAAATCGCCCAGCTGGCGCCCATTCAGCCTCTCACTTGGGCCCTAGCGGCACGGCATGGGGTGGAGATGTGGATTAAGCGTGAGGACCTTCTCGACCCTTGGTTGGGTGGGAATAAGCTTTACAAGCTTTATCATCACCTGCAGGCAGCGAGGCAACAAAACGCCCAGTGCCTGTATACCTGCGGCGGAGCCTATTCCAATCACGTGTACGCCTTTGGCCGCGCGGTGCAGCAACTGGGCTGTAAGGGCGTGGCGGTGGTGCGGGGGGATCTTGGCATGCCGCTGAGCCCCACATTACGCGATGTTCAAGCTATGGGGGTGGAGCTTCATATCGTCACCCGTGAGGTTTACCGGCAGCGTGATGAGCCCAATTTCTGGGCGCCGATTCTCCAACAATTCGGCCCTGGCTATTGTATTCCCGAGGGGGGTAGTGGGGTTTTAGGCGCTTTGGGCATGCGTGATTTTGCGTTCAGTTTGCACCAGTGCCTTTGGCCTTCTGCTGGCGGCCAAACCGCCAGCAGGCGCTTGCCGGTGGATATTCTGGCGCTGCCTTGCGGCACGGGTGCTAGCCTGGCCGGTGTGGTGGCGGCGAATGTGGGGCCGCAGGTGTTAGGAGTCTGCGCTTTAAAGCTGGGTAATCAAGTGGGGGCCTATAGGGCTTCGGTTAGCGCCTTAGTCACTGCACAAGCTGCGACGCAGACGCAAGACTGGCGCCTTGAAACCGAATTTCACGCTGGCGGCTATGCGCGATATCCGCCGTATCTGGCCAGTTTCGTGGCCGATTTCGAGGCCGAGACGCAAATCCGGTTAGATCCGGTTTATGGTGCTAAATTGTTTTATGCGCTGGCGCACAACATTCAGCACCAGTGGCCCAAGGGCACGCGGGTATTGGTGATTCACACAGGCGGCTTGCAGGGTAAGCGAGGCTTTCCCCTCGCCGAGTCGGCGAGCCCTGCAAGCCGTGGCGCTGCCGATCATGCTGCCAGCCGGTCACGCCATTTTTTAGTGGAACCTTAGTTATGTCGCATTTCAAATGTATCGGGCTAGTCGGTCGCCCAGGCAGTGATGCCGCCGTGTATTCGTTACAACGGCTTATCGCGTTTCTTAAAATGCGGCAGGTAAAAATGTTGTTGGACTCGGATACCGCCGAAGGCATAACCACCAGCGAGGCTCCGCACTGCAGCCGCGCTATGCTCGCCGAGCGATGCGACCTCATTATCGTGGTGGGCGGCGACGGCAGCCTGCTCAGCACTGGGCGCGCCATGCGCGGCACCAATGTGCCCTTACTCGGCATTAATCGCGGGCGTTTGGGTTTTTTAACCGACATTTCCCCAGAGGACATTGAAAGCCGAGTGGGTGCGGTGCTTGACGGTCAGTTCGTCGATGAAGAGCGTTTTTTGTTGGAATGCCGTGTGTACCGTCAGGGCAAGGTTATTGGTTCCGGCACCGCGCTGAACGATGTGGTGCTGCACCCAGGCCAATTTATCCGCATGATCGAATTTGAATTGTATATCGGCCATCAGTTTGTTTACCGGCAAAGGTCCGATGGTTTGATTATCTCCACACCCACCGGCTCTACAGCCTACGCTTTAAGTGGTGGCGGGCCGATTATGCACCCCTCGTTGGATGCCATAGTGCTGGTGCCCATGAACCCTCACACCCTCAGCAGCCGGCCAATTGTGGTGGCGAGTGACAGTCAAATTCGCATCGTGGTGGGCGATCAGCGCAATGTAGACCCTCACCTTACCTGCGACGGTCAAACCCACATTGTGACGGAGGAGGGCGACGAAATTATTGTGCATAAACGGCCCGAGAAAATCCGGTTAATCCACCCAGCAGGTCATGATTTTTATGCGGTATGCCGTTCTAAACTCGGCTGGGCAAGTGATTCCGGCGGCAAAATTCTGTAACGCCGATTAAGGTGGCAATAGCGCGTGAAATCAAAAATATTTGCTGGCTTCGACATCATTGGGGATTTGCACGGCTGTGTTTTTACCCTAATACGCCTGCTCGAAAAACTGGGCTACAGCGATGTTAACGGCATTTTTAGCCACCCCAAGCGCCAAGCCATTTTTGTAGGCGATTTAGTGGACCGCGGCCCGCATATTCGCGAAGTGGTGAAAATTGTTAAAGCCATGGTGGACGCCGGCGAAGCCGAATGCCTAATGGGTAACCACGAATACAATATCCTCGGGTATTACTTATGGCTGCCCGAGCGCCAAAGCTTTTTGCGCGCACACACCGCCCATCACCACCGTTTGATCGCCGAAACCATCGACCAATTTGCGCCTTATCCTGACGAGTGGGAAGCCGCACTGCGTTGGATGCAAGACCTCCCATTATTTTTAGAAAAACCGGGTTTCCGCGTGGTGCACGCCTGCTGGGATGAAGCACTTATTCAACGCTACAAGCAGGAATACGGCAAAAATACCGTGGACGTTAATTTTATGCGCGCCTCGGTGGATGAAGATAGCTTCCCGGGTTTATTTATGGATCGGCTTACCCGCGGCACGGATATGCCTCTGCCTGCCGGAGTTGAAGTATTAGGGCGTGACGGCGTAAGCCGGGACCGTTTTCGCACGAAATTCTGGAGCCAGTCGGCCAACACCTATGCGGATGTGGTTTTCCAACCCGACCCGTTGCCAGATTACATGTTGTATACCCCCCTGAGCGATGAGGAAAAATCCAGGTTAATCACCTACGGCGAAGAGCAACCCCCGGTATTCGTAGGGCACTATTGGTTGCAAGGGCGGCCGCGGATACTCATGCCGAATATTGCCTGCTTGGATTACAGCGCTGTGAAATACGGGCGTTTAGTGGCTTATCGTTATGACGGTGAACACCGGCTTGAAAATGATAAGTTTTTATGGGTGTACGTGGATCCGCAACGGGATGATTAACGCGGTATAGCGCGGCATTATGGGTAGTTGGTCTTTTCGCCGCCATAGAATGCTTATTAGGGTGCGCCATGGGCGCTACAAATCACCGTAATCACTGCTCAGGATAATCATTCGTTGTGACTTGGATTCCATTACAAACTTTCCCCCCAGCGGCGGATTTAACCGCGCTGCATATCTATTTAGATAAATTAGCGCTGCCCCATCATTTCACTGAGGAATTGCATGAGCAGGTTCTTTGGGTGCCCGACGCGCCAACCGCACAGCGCGCGCAAGAAGCCATGCGCCGTCTAGCTGACAATCCTAATCTTGCCGCCACTACGCCGGCGCCGAAGCAGCAAACCCGCCCCTTGGCGCTGCCGGCATTTGCCGACGCGCCCGTAACTTGGGTGTTGGCAGCGCTCTGCGTGCTGGGTTATGTGTGTAGCTTTTTCCCTGTGCTTTACCAGCGGTTAACGTTTTTGCCTGCGGTGATGCCGCACGCCGACTTTAAATCTGTGTGGGCTTTTTGGCACAGTAGCGGCCAGTATTGGCGCCTGCTCACGCCCACATTTTTACACTGGACGCTGCTGCATATAGTCTTCAACGGACTCTGGTTTATTGAGCTTGGCAAACGCCTAGAAAGTTATTTAAGTCTGTTTGGGTTTTTGGTGTTATTTCTATTTTTGGCTGTTGCGGGTAATTGCGCACAATTTTGGTATGAACCCCAAAATCCATTCGGTGGTGTCTCCGCCGTGCTTTATGGGCTGTTTGGTTTTATCGCTGTGGTGCAGCGGTTTGATCCCGCACCCGCATTGGCGCTGCCTAAAATACTATTCATTATTATGTTGGCATTCATGTTGGTCGGATTTTTGGGGGTGTTAGGCCCCATGGCCAACGCGGGGCATTTTGGTGGTTTGGTGGCGGGCTTGTTTGCTGGGGCGCTGTATGGCTTTGGGCTGTGGCTAAAAAAATGCCGGTGAATTGTTAAGCAGGCCTACGCGGCCTGCTCCATCGATTTCCGGTGAGCCCATGGATGATGTTTGAAGTGTGCTGACCAGCACCTAAAATGTCGTCTACAATAAAAATGTGTCGCCATTTTCTAAACGTGTTGTGGCGACACAATGAATGCGGTTAATCGAAATTTAAAAAATAACAACGCCATTCGGCCCGCCCTATCCATACTGACGCTGGATGAAACATATGAACGGAAAGGCGAATGCCCAAAAGCCACTGGGAATGCCCACACAGGGGCATCCGCGCGTGGGAATTGGGCAATACCAGGCGGCGGGCTTCACGCTGATCGAATTGATCGCGGTGATCGTCATTCTGGGAATGCTGGCTGCTACCGCATTGCCGCGATTCGTAGACTTAGGCAAAGAGGCCAGGGT
>CAMCXE010000229.1 GCA_945882995.1 Thalassocella blandensis
AAATGTGTAACTTCCAGTCCCTCCCTTTGGAAAAGGGAGGTTAGGAGGGATTTGCTGGTAAGAACAACTGTGTTAAATCTCCCCCTGCCCCTCTTTGACAAAGAGGTGAAACGTCGAGCTTTGTAGGGGGAAATGTGTAACGCCTAGCCGTTCCCGTTGAAAAGGGAGGCTAGGCGGGATTTGTTGTTAAATTTCGCCTTTCACCGGACCAAAATCTTTAGGCGGTTTGCGATGTTTAGTCGCCGCCTCGTAAGCCGATGCCACTTTAATCACCACTGATTCACTGCCGGGCCCAGCAAAGAAGCCAATGGTGAAAGGTAGCGGACTAGACAGCTTGGTAGCTTTGCTTGCATCAACACCTTCGTACTTGGTGCCATCTGCAGAAAGCGCGTAAGTAGGATCGTAGACGGTGTCGGTAAAACCAGCAGGAACGAAAACTTCAGGCGTGCCCATTGCTGCACCATGGCCGGCGCCCCAGCGAGTAGGATTGCTGGCATAGCCAATTCTATTCGCCATTTTGCGATCCGATGGGGTAACCAATACATCGAGCTTGTTTTGCGCCATAACTTTAAGCGTTGCCATTTGCAGCACATAACGGCGCTTCATAGTGAAATCCACGGCTCCAGTACGAATATCCATGGCTTTGTTCTCCCAGTTTTTCATGGCTACGCGGCGGGCATCGCTAAAGTACTTAGCATTGGCATTTAAGGTTGCCCAATCATAGACTCGACTATCGCCACGCAACATCAAATATTTTGCCATGTCGTAAGCGAAGGTGTAGCCAGTAATGTCATCAGGGTTTGCGGGTGGATTGCCAACCATACGCTCGATATCCAGATTTTTTGGCCAAGGCGCTTTGTGAACAGAGGCGCTGACCAAATAATCGCGACTGGTTACGTCCCAACCATCCACCTTGAATTCAGGCTTGCCGTCTTTTTTCCACGAGAGAACTTCGGGCATGTGAAAGGGAACAGTCTCGGCCAAAGCTTCTTGGTAACCAAATGCCAAGTTGGGGATACTCGGATCATCTTGATATTCAGGGTCAATAGTTTCAAAAATCTCTGCGCCCAATTCTTTGAGCACTTTGATTTCACGATTAATGCCATCGCTAACCGGTGCATCCCCCATGCTGTGCTTAACCATAAACTCGCGAACGATACCAATACGCATACCGGCCAAGGGCTTTTTAGCCGATGGATCGCTCAAGGCGGCGGCGTATGGGGTTTTCAACGCGGTCATGGTGCTAAGCGCTGTGTAGGGGTCGCGGGGATCAAAGAAATTACTGATTGGGTCGCGGAAAGCATCTAACACAGTGACGGCATCTTTAACGCTACGGCAATTGATACCAGGGCGATCTTGGAAGGGGTTTGCGCCAATACCACCGCCGAAGGAAGTCATACCTTTGGTGGCAACCAAATTGACCACACCGTTAAAATTCGCGGGGTTACGACAAGAACCTCCTGTAGTTTCACAAATTGAACAAACAACTAGGTTGGCCGCCACAGATACGCCTGAGCCACCGCTCGAACCGCCCGTTTCACGGGTGGTGTCATAGGGGTTACAGGTTTGGCCACCCCAAGATTCGCGGGAGCCGCCAGCACCAAATTGTGGGTGCTCAAGTTTTGCGTCGCCTGAAGGGTCACCGCTGCCGCCGTTGTATTCAGAGTTGTGTGCTTTGGCATAGATGATGGCGCCCGCTTTACGCAAGCGTTCTGCCATAGTGCCGTCTACCGGTGGCGCATCCATCGCGTAGTTAACATCGCCACCGCCGATTGACCGCATATCTTTCGCATCAAATACCGCTTTGAAAGACATAGGTGTGCAATATAACGGCATGGCTTTGGTATCTGGGTTTTTGCCGTACTTGGCATCTAGCGACGCGGCATATTCCAGCGCATCGGGATTTTTACGGAAGGCATCACAAGCAGCAGGGCAGCTGGCGGGTAATGGGCCAGTGGCCGCATCACACTCGGCTTTACAGGATACCGAGCGCTCACCGCGTAGGTTGAGGGTTTCCAGCGCGTTTACCTGTTTGGCGTTGGGCATGCCCACCACCATACCGTACTGTTGCTGCACGCTGGGGTCAGACATGGTGGCTTCCATCCTGCCGTAATCGGGCGTTAAGCCTTTGTATTTGTCAAAGTCCGGCACCACTTTACTGATGGCCACGGTTTTGGTGGGGAAGGTGATGGGCGCGCCGCCCCTGACCTGACCTTTCGCCGTACTCACAGAACCGCCGTCTTTGGTCACCAGCGCAGCGCAGGTACCGTTGTAGGCGCGGGCGCGCTTAACGTAATTCTCAACAATTTGTGTACAGGTGACTTCACCCGATCGAATTCCGGCGTGAATACTATCGATACTGGCTTCTTCAAGTTTAAATTTTTCGGCTGCGTGAGCCGAGCTTGCTGCAAAAACTAGGGTCGTCAAAAAACATAAATGGCCCAAGCTACGCACTAACATTGGCATGATCATAGGAGCTTCCTCGCAAATTATTTGGACGAGCGGTGACGAGCGACAAAGAGCGGGCTGAAGGCTCTAAATGTACTCGTTAGTGGACGTTGATTAACCAAATTACCCTACCAACCCTGGGAGGTGGATACAGATCTTGGACTGAGCCAATTGCAGTTGGATTTGGGCTGAAGGAAGGGCTGCTTCGCCGGCCAAGGCGAAGCAGTCTGGGAGGGACTATAACGCAGGGTTTAACGTGGATAATTTTTTGTCGAGTTCGGCAGCAGACATAATGCCGGGCATACGTTTACTGTCTGTAAACACCAACATGGGCGTGGCATTTACAGCGTGTTTAAGCCCGAGCGCTAGATTGCGATCTAGCGCGCTGGCATCACAGGCGCCCGTCACCGCGGGTGGCTCTGTGCCGCTGAGCATCCAGTTGCGCCAGGCCAGGCCCTTGTCTTTTGCACACCAAATGGCTTTTGATTTTTCCGGCGAATCACCGCCCAGGATGGGGATTAAAAAGGTGTAGACCGTAATGTCTTTAACGCCGTTAAGCTCTTTCTCAAAATGCTTACAGTAGCCACAATTGGGGTCTGCAAAGACCACTAACTTGCGGGCACCAGTACCCTGCTTCCACACCACCGCATCTTTTAATGGCAACTTGGCGAAATCAAATGCCGTTAATTTGGCAACGCGGTCTTGGGTGACATTGAGCTGCTTTTGCAGGTCAATCAGGTTGCCTTCAAATATAAAGCTGCCCTGCTCATCGCTGTAAATAATCTCAGCGCCCATCCGCACTTCCCACAAACCGTTTACGGGCGTTTTGGTGACTTCATCAATGGGCGCAAGGGAAGGTAAACGAATGGCTAAATTTTTGCGGATGGCGGCCTCATCAGCACACACACTTGCCGCCCAACTACTTAACGCTAATCCAAAAACAACGAGGGCACGAGCTACTGGCATAAAACCTCTTTCAGCGTGAGCAAGGTGGACTTGCCAGCATTTACGAAAGCCAAACGCTGGCACCTACCTCTAAGACGCTCGCCTCCTGCCCACCCCTACCCACCACTACCCAATCAACAAATAGTGGGTTTAGTTTTTGAAGATGGATTTCGGCATCATCGCGTGGACACCCTTAGTGCCATCAACCACTTGAGTGACCTGCAAATCCATGGCCGCACTCGATAGCATGTAGGCGTCCTCGCGTTTCATGCCTTTTTTCTCGACTAAAAAGTCCAGCATTTGGCTGGTCGCCATTTTTGCGGCTTCATCCAGATCGGGATTCAAGCCCATAGTCATATAGTGAGTCGGCGTTTCCGCCCGTGGCCATTTCAGGTTTTGTTGTTTGTGTAAAATCACCTGAATTTCGCCCTTTAGCGAAGTTTCAATGGCCGACACACAGACCTCACCATGCCCCTGAGCCGCATGGCCGTCGCCAATGGAGATTGATCCACCGGCAATTTGTACGGGCAAAAACACCTTGCTGCCTTCACCCAAGTCACTGTTATCCATGTTGCCGCCGAAAAAATTTGGCGGCCCACTGGCCACGCGGCCCATACTCGCGGGTGGTGCTACCGCAATAACCCCCCAAAAAGGTTTTACTGGAACATTAATACCCGGGGCGTATTCCACGCTTTGCTTTTTAAGATCAATCCACAAGACGCGGTCTTTCTGATAATTAAATTCGTCCGGCAAAATTCCGCGCCCAGGGCGAAAACCTTGACCTGCAATGGGTAAGCGTACAGCTACCGATAGAATTCGAATTTCCAAGGTATCGCCCGGCTCGGCACCGCGCACCGCGATGGGGCCATTCAACGTATGATCGCCCCGCCCCGCGCCTTCCACACCTTCGTAAACCGCGTAAAGTTCAGCAGGGATTTTTGCTTTAGGTACGCCGAGGTTTTCAAAATACCGTGGGTTGCCCGAAGCCGTTTCAAGTTTAACTTTATCGCCCGAATCTATGGTGAGCACCGGCGGTAAGCTTGCATCGAAAAAGCTGCGGTGAACGGTTGTAGTGGAGGCTTTGAGTTCATGGGTTTTTGCAAGAGCAAACTGACTGGCGCTGCCCGCGATAAACAACATTGCCACCGTCATGTGCGAAAATCGATGTTTCATAGAGCCTCCAAAGTCGACCGAGACAAACAACGCTAACAATTTGTTAGCGCGCTAATGTTTAGCTGTAAGGCGTTACCGGTGGCTTGGCAGTGCCTGGTGAAAGTGGTGGCAACTTTTTATGCCATGCGGTCGCTTTTTCATAAGCCTTAGCGAGTGCAAAAATTTTGCCTTCTGAAAAGCGCGGGCCTGCGATCATTAAACCAATGGGCAAACCACTTTTGCTGAAACCGCAGGGAATGGACAGCGCTGGAATACCCATAACATTGAAGGGCTGGGCGTTGGAGGTAACGCGCGGACTCGCCGGTTTAGGATCATTAACTTTGGCGATCAATTCATTCAATGTGGGCGGCAAAATACGTTGGGTTGGCAACACGACTAAATCAAAATTAGTAAAAGCGTCATCCACTTTGCGGCGAATGGTTTCTATTTCCCATTTGGCGCGAATGTAATCTGTCGCCCTAGGATTGGCGTCCATAATACTTTGCAAACGACGACGTTCGGCGAGCATGTATTTTGCAGGCGCATTTTTAAAGTACTGCTCGTGCCAGGCCAAGGTTTCGCCTAAGCCACCCAAATTACCCAAATGCGTAACCGCGGGTAAATTTACACCTTCAACACCACTGGTGAGTTTGGCCAAGAGTGCAATGGCCGTTTCCACGGCTTGCGCCACTTCTGGGTGGAGATCATCAAAATAGCCTGCAGGTGTACCCAGCTTAAAACCAGCAACCGGCTGCGCCATTTGCGCCACATAGTCTTCCTTAGGGTGCTCTACGCTGGTGATGTCGTACTTGTCGTAACCGGCCATCACATTCAACATAAGCGCGTTATCTGCAACGGTACGCGTCATGGGGCCGCAGTGATCAAGCGATACGGTTAACGGCAAAATTCCTTTGATAGGAACCAAGCCATAAGTCGCTTTCATACCGACAATGCCGCAATAGGATGCAGGCATACGTACCGAGCCGCCCGTGTCTGTACCCAGCGCACCGAAAGCGAGATGAGCCGCAATGGCAGCACCAGAACCTGAAGACGAGCCACCGGTATTGTGCGCAAGATTCCATGGGTTACGCGATGGACCAAAATAAGACGTTTCACCACCACCCATTGCAAATTCCTGCGTGTTGGTTTTGCCAATAATGATGGCGCCCGCCTCACGCAAACGCGTAACGACTGTTGCATCTTCCTCGGGCACGCGGTCCGCAAACAAGGCGCTACCGCCCGTGGTACGTGTGCCTTTGGTATCAATAATATCTTTAATGGCCAAAGGCACACCGTGCAAAGGTCCACGCAATTTTCCCGCTTTTTGTTCATCATCTAATTGTTTAGCCAACGCTAAGGCTTCTTTGTGCATGACCGTGATATACGCATCCAATTTTTTGTCATAAGTCGCAATTCGTTCGAGGCAAGCTTGCGTTAATTGAGTTGCGGTAATGGTACCGGCACGAATTTTTGCCGCGGCTTCCGTTAAACTCAGCGACGCCAAATCAGATACACCAGCACTGCTGGACTTCGCCATGGCGGGGTTAACACCTAAAGCAAAGGGAGCGGCGCTCGCTAACATAAGAAAATTAAAATGACGTCTTGGAATTTGCATAATCTACCTGCCGCAATAAACGGTTGTGTGAATGTAAAAACCCCATATTAAAATTTCCGCTCATCCTGAGCCTGTCGAAGGATCTGGCCTAAACCCTTCGACTGCTTCGCGCTCAGGGTGAGCGGAGATGAAGAACACTTAAGTAAGTAACCTTCACCTCTTAGTACTCATTAAAAATTCGCGTGA
>CAMCXE010000230.1 GCA_945882995.1 Thalassocella blandensis
TGACCTTGTTTGCGTGTGTGCATATAGAGCCTAATTTGCTGATCTGTCAGGTGTTTACCAGGCACTGGTCCATCCTCAGAGGAAAGTGCCTGAATTTAGCAGATCAACCGGCCATCTTAGTTGTCGTCGACCGGACAGGGTAATTGTCGTCTAACAATCACGGGCAACCTGGTTGGTTGTTCGTGATTTTTAACTTTTGCTAGGCGCACCAAGGGGTTGCGCAGACTTTGGTGATCCAACTGAGGTTTCTAGGATTATGGCAGTGTCATACAAAAATTTGGCGCAACTGTAGCTTAGTCCCGGGCGCTCAATAGGATTATTTTTGTGAACTGCATCACCAGTTAGGCAGAAGATGCACCAGAAAGTCGCAGATTAAACAATTGTCGGCGGGACCACCCTGGTTAGGTTAGGCTAGGCGAGACAACCGCCTACAGTATTTTCCCGTGCTGTTAAAGCAAAAGATACCTGTATCAATCTTGACCATGCGGCTCTTCCGCCGCTGTAGCGAGGCAATTACGGCCGGAGTTTTTGGCCTTGTAAAGCGCCAGATCCGCACGCTTTAGCATTTGGTCGAAGGTATCAGTTGCGGCGCGGCAATCGGCAATACCTAAGCTAATTGTTACGCCCAGCGGGCTCACTTCGGCCTCGAATACATGTTGGTACACTGCCACACGTATTTTGTCAGCAAATGCCGTGCTCTGCTCTAGCGTCGAGCTGGCGCAGAGTAATACAAACTCTTCGCCACCCCAACGCGCAAGGTGATCGCCGGAGCGTATATTCGCGCCAACAATTTTTACTACATCTTGAATAACTCTATCCCCTGCATCGTGACCGCGCTGATCATTAATTTTCTTAAAGTGATCAATATCAAAAATCATCAAGCAGACATTTTTTTTCATTTCACTATTAAGAAATAAACCTTCAATAATTTGCTGCAACCCATGCCGATTATAAATGCCCGTTAGCTTATCAATGGTCGACAGAGTTTTGTACTCTGCAGTTTTATTCTTAAGCGCAACGAATTGTCTGCGGCCATATTCTAGTGCCGCTAGCATCAACAGATATAGGCACCATGCCCAAGGCGTTTCCCAAAATGGTGGGGTAATAGTGATGTTGAGTGATGTTTCACTGTAGTACTCACTGTTGTTGCTATCTTGCGCGCGTATTTTAAATACATAATGCCCCGGGTCTAGGTTTGTCCAAGTGGCCGTACCCGCATCCTGCACGGGAAGCCAACGCTGATCAAAGCCCTCCAACTTATAGCTGTAGTCATACCGCTCGGATGCCACATAATTCAGGCTGGCGTAATCGATGGAGAACATGGTGTCCGTATAATTAAGCACTAGCGTGTCTAAGTAATTTAAATCTTTGGTCAGTCGCGACCCAGCCAAAGCGGGCACTTGCAAAATATTTGCAATACGCAAACCCGTTAAGACAATTTTAGGTGGTGCGGGTATTTCAGTAGCATTTTTGGTGATTTTGTTGGAAATTTTGAATGGATCAAATTCAGTGACACCTTCGGTACTGCCTATCCACAGGTGCCCTTGGCGGTCGCGCAGCGATGCATTGCGATTGACGTTGCTACCCGCTAGGCCGTCGCTTTTTCGGTAGGTTTCAATACGCTTAGTGGTTTGGTCAATACTCACCACACCATTAACTGTGCCCATCCACACCTTGCCGTAAGTATCTTCAATAATGGTGCTCACCACATTTGACGGCAACCCATCATGCGTGGTGAGTGTGGTGAAGTGCCCAGTATTAACATTAAAAATACTCACGCCATCGCCTTTTGTACCTACCCAGATATTTCCTTTGCTATCTTCAAATACAGCCAGTATGTGATTGGAGGCGATGCCTCCGCTGTCATTTTTGTCATGCGTATAATGTGTAAATGTTTGGGTGGCAATATTTAACTTATCCAATCCATTCAAGGTTCCAATCCATAAATTGCCTTTAGAATCCGGAACCAAAGCCTTTACAAAATTTCGGGCCAAACTATTACTGTTGTTGGGATCGTGGCTGAAACTTTGAAAGGAGTCTGTCTCGGGATAATAGCGGGCTAAACCACCACTCTCCAAAAAACACACCCATAAATTATTTTGGTGATCTAGCGCAATTTGGGAAATGTAGGGGCCCGCTAAAGAACCGGGACGCTCAGGATCAGGGTAATAATTTTTAAACTCTTGCGTTGTTTTGTTAAAGCGGTGTAAGCCGCCAGACCAGGTTCCCACCCATAGATTATGGTCTGCATCTTCGGCCAGTGCGGTTACCGCACTAAAGCGTAAACTTTTTGGGTCTTTGGGGTTGGCAAAGTAACGTTTGGTAGCGCCAGTAACCGGATTAAATGCCGCTAATCCACCTTCACTACCAATCCAAATTAGTCCCTCCTTGTCTTGCAGCAAGGCCGTAATACTATCTAGCGGTAATGAGGTTTCAATGTCGGCAATGGCTTGATGCGGTATAAAACGCATTTTGCTACTGTCGTACAAATTAACCCCATCGGGAAAACCGCCAATCCACAAATTGTGATCACGATCCTCATAAATTGACCGCAACTGGTCCGAACGTAGGCTGCGCTCGTCTGCTGCGCTGTGGCGCTGCACACTAAAATCGTCCGTTTGTAGGTGGTATTTTGCTAAGCCGCCGTGATCGGTAACTATCCACAGATTATGTGCGTGGTCTTCATAAATATCGCGAATAGCATTGCTACCCAATGCGCGCGGATTATCTGGGTCATAGCGATAATGTTTAAATGTGCGGCGATCGGCGCCCATACGACTGAGCCCGCCCGAATAGGACCCCACCCAAATTCGCCCGAGATGATCTTCAAATATGGATTCAACATCACCGCTTTGCAAAGAATTGGGGTTGTCCGGTTGGTGCCGCCAGTGCTCGAATTTTTCGGTTAATGGATCAAAAAAATTCAGCCCGTCACCGGTCACGCCCACCCACACTTTTTGGTGCGAATCTATGTAGAGCGTGCGCACGCTGTTACCGCCTATGGATGTGGCATCCCCGGGTATGTTGTTGTAATTTTTGTATCCGTTGCGCGAGGAATTAACAACCGTGAGGTCGTTTGTAGTGCCAACATAGAGGTTATTATTCTCATCAACGCATACCGCCGTGATTGTCTTGCCGTCAAGACCCAGGCTTTCGGAATAACGGACGAAACTATCGGTTTCGGCTTGATATCGGTTTAAACCATTCACGGCACCCAGCCATAAATCACCGGTTTTATCCAACGCCAATGCCACAACGTTATTCGACGACAGTGAGGCGGAATTTAGAGGGTCGTAATTGTAGAATTTAAAATTATGAGAGTCATAACGCGCTACGCCGTACTCACCAGCAAACCACATGAATCCCTGTTTATCCTGCACAATAGCGTTAATACCACCTATGGTTTGTAGCTTGGCCGTGTCGCCGGTTAAAAGGCGCTGGAAGCCCATATTGCTGTTAGGTGCGGCCAGAACCTGGGCTGCCAATAAGACAGTTACCAACAGGGTTGTGAATAAGGAAGCGATTACGCGTGCGGGGATTTTCACGGCATAGGCTCCCCTAGGCCGCCTATGGAACCGAGATAAAAAGCGAGTGGTAACAGCTGAGGCAAAGTTCGCGGCTGGCGTTCTTTAACCATCAAGGGTTCTTGCATTTCAGTTGCCCCTAAATTTAACGCTCTTGCTTGAAACTTAATAACAAACATTTATTGAAGCACGGCGCCAACCCCATAATTTCAAGCAGATTGTCACCTGGCACGGCCTGCATAACCCGCATCGGCGTTACCCGATGCACTAAAAATTCATTGGATGTTCTGGCAGATGCTGCCGGGGTTCTATGCAACCACTCATAAATATCTAGGGTTTAATCACTTACAGTGGCACATTAGGTAGATTCTAGCAGGCTCCAGAGAATACGTGAGGCGCTAGGCTTTAGCGCTCCACCTTTAATCGAGAAACTACGACTGAACCACAAAAATCTACCTAGCCATTAGCACTAACCTAGCTGCTATACTGTACGCATATACAGCACAGCAGACTAGCCTTATGAAATGCATTACCCCAGCTTCCGCCCCTGCCACAACCTTGGAACAACTGCTCTGCCGCGCCGATATTTGGCGCGGGCAGTCGCGCAGCGCCCCACCGCAGCTAGCCTTGGATACGGGTTTTGCCCCGCTTAATCAGGCGCTGCTTAACGGCGGCTGGCCATTGGGTGGCTTAATTGACGTGTGCCAACAGGGCCAAGGGCGTACGGAATGGTTGCTATTAACGCCGGCGCTACGGGCAAGCCGCAAGGGTTATTGGGTGCTACTTAACCCACCCCACACACCCTTTGCCCCCGCACTGCTACAAGCTGGGTTAGATTTAGAACGGCTTTTAATTGTGGAAACCGGCAGCAAAACAGAATTTTTAGCCAGCTTTAAGGAACTGGCGCGCTGCACAGAATGCGCCGGTGTATTGGCGTGGCAGCCCAAACAATCGCTGAGTTATACCGACCAACGCAAATGCCTATTAGCGGCTAGCGAAGGGCTGGGTTTATACCTGTTATTCAGTTCAGGCGCCGCAATTGCACAAAGCTCGCCCGCCGTATTACGCATCCGCTCGGCGCTACTCGGCAATGCGCTACAGCTCAACATCATCAAGCAAAAAGGCCAGCTTCAAGCCAGCATGCACCCCGTGCTTTTACCCCTACCCAGCAACTGGCAAACGCTTGGCCAAGCTTGGCGCACCATAAAAACCGCGGCATCTCCATCACTGCCCACGCAGGCCAACAACCTGCGTGAGTACCCACTGGCGCGCTAGTGAATGGCCAAGTACAAAAACAACCGCCTGTGGTTAGCCATTCGCTGGCCGGATCTATCCGGGCAAGTGTTCAGCAAAGAACAGCTGGCAACACAGGCCTGCATGGTAACGGAGCAACGCCAGGTTATTTGGGCCAACCCCGCCGCGCAAGCACAAGGCATTACGCTAGGCATGGATGCCACCACCGCACAACTGCTTTGCCACGGCCTAGTGCTGCCCCGCCACCGCGCCAGCGAACAAACACTGCTCGACAATTTGGCCGCCGAGCTATACCAATTTACGCCGCATATCGAAACTTACCGCGCGGCTAAGGCGCCACATGCCGGCAATTTATTAGAAATCTCCAGCTGCCTAAAACTGTTTGGCGGCAGCCAAGCCCTGTGCCACAACATACACACGCACTTCACAACACAGGGTTACAACCTAGCCATGGGCTTGGCACACACAGCTAAGGGCGCGTGGCTATTATCCTTTACGCCCTACCCCATAGGCGGCGACGAAACGCCAGAGCTATTTATTCAACGCTTAAAACAAGTGCCATTATGTTGGCTGCACGATTACCCAAAACAAATAGATGCCCTAGAAAAAACCGGTTTTACCACCCTAGGCGATGTAGCACGGCAAATTGAAGCCCAATCCATTAGCAGCTTAAAAAAACGCTGGGGGGCGGAATTTGCCCAACTGCTATGCGCCATTTTTGATATTGAGCAAAATTTTAACCAAACGCAACTGTTTCAAAAACCGCTTTCCACCTATCAGCCCGCCGAATTTTTTACCGAGCAACTGCAATTTGAATACCCCATCCAACAAATTGATCAACTACAAAAGCCCCTACAACATTTACTAACAAAACTCGCCCAGTATTTACGGCAAAAACAATTGGCCACGCAACAAATAGAATGGACGCTGGCGGATATCTACCAGCACACCCACAACCTAAATGTGTATACGGATATCCCTCAATACCACAGCGATTTATTGTACAACCTAACCCTCATTCAACTGGAAAACCGCGAATTACCCTTCGCAGTGGACAGGCTTGTTTTGCGTTGCGAACACACGCTACAACACACACCAGTTAACCCCACATTAAATTTTACCAACAGCCGCCCAACCAACAACCAAAACTTCACACTCACCGCCGCAAAATTAACAGCCCGCCTAGGCAAAGCGGCAATGTACAAATTAAGTTACAACAACAGCCACATTCCAGAAGCCAACACCACACCTATCCCCCTTAACCAACCCTGCCAACAACAACTTGCCCCCACCCACCAACACGCCTTGTGCCCCAGCTGGTTATTACCAACACCGGAACCCATAACCCTGCGCGGCAACAATTTATATTGGCACGGCATTGTGCAATTAATTAGCGGGCCAGAGCGCATTCAAGGCAACTGGTGGCAAACCCCCACCGCCCGGGATTATTTTTTAGCACAAAGGCAGGACGCTGTGCGGCTGTGGGTATTTTGGGATTTACATCAAAAAGCTTGG
>CAMCXE010000231.1 GCA_945882995.1 Thalassocella blandensis
AAAATGAGAGAGGCTGCCCTACCAAAACAGCTCGAATTTCTTGAGTTTTTGTCATTGAGGCAATTGACTTATGCCTACGAGACCCTTGGCCAAGCCACCAAAACTATCACCGCCAACGCAACAACACCCCAACAGGTTGGTGCATTGCACACTGAATTGCTGACTTCAGCATTGCTTAAGGCAAACGACCCAGTCAAAGAGGTCGCACTATTTTCTCGCTTCGATAATTCGACACAAGCTTCTCTTTTCCAAAACCTGTCAATGGAAGGGAAGGGGGCTATTTTCAGGGCGGATCCAAATGTTGGGAGCGAATTATGTAAAACCAATGGATTCTCGGCCAGCCACACCGGGCTCTGCTGGCTACGCGTGCAAGCAAAAAACACGGCGCCATCTGACGTCGCGGAGCAAGTGAAGGCCTTGCTAAATAGCGGCAAGTATGAAGACGCAACAATTGCGAGTGGCATGCTAAGTGTATCGGGCAGCTACGCCTCGGTAATCAACCTGCTATTACGCGATACAATGATTCGTTCGCCGGAAAAATTATTCATGTTGAAGCATTTCTTCTTCAGCGATTCAAACCTTGATGCAATGGCTAGCGCACTCGCGTCTTATGGCCCCCAAGAGCAATTGGCAGCGTTGCGCCATATCGAGACGCAATGTACAAGGACGATTTTTACCCAATGGCTAAGCACACTATCATTAATCAGGCAACATCCTGCGCTTCAATTTTACGCAAATGGCCTGAGCACCAACGCTACAAAAGAGACCCACTAGATGACCAAGCTTGAGCTCTACTTACTTGTTGAAAAACGGATTAATGTAATTCTGTGGGCAAGCCTTTCGATTTTATGTCTTACCGGTTTTATCACTTGGGCCACGAGCATCCACTCGTTGGCCCTGTTGTGGCTTAGCATTTTTCACGGCATTGCCGGAGTCGTATTTAGTTTTTCAACGCTTATTTTCGGAATCATCCATTTCAGGCGGACCATCGGCTTCAGACGACCAATGACGGTGGTGGTAGGAATATTCGCGTGGTTCGTCCTGCTTGGCGTCATTTACACAGGGCTGATAATGCTCTGGAACGGAAGGACGAAAACTGACACGATTATTTATAACGGTCATCTCGGTTTCGTGCTTACGTCATTAGTTCTCGTTGCTATGCATATTGCCGCCTACTACTGGATAGTGGGGATGAGCCAGAAGGGGGGGCAGCTTTTTCCAAGTTTGGATCGGAAAACTAGGCGTGCATTTTGGGTCACTCTTGCCACAACCCTTTCTATTTTCGCTGCATTTTTGGCCGCTGCCTGGGCATTTAACCCGAAATTCACAACTGAGCCAGCCGCAGGCTCCTATAAGTACGACTATGGTTCGCATCCCTTTAGACCAAGCCAATCCGAAACCTATCACAACACATTTATAGACCCTCGGCAGATAGCCACTGCATCCGAGTGTGCGGTTTGCCATAAAGACATTGCGGATCAGTGGGCCGACTCCACGCACAAAAAGGCCTCATCGGATCCCACGTACGTTCGCAACATCAATCTGCTTTCAAATAAAAAAGGTATTTCTGCAACACGGTATTGCGAAGGTTGCCACGCCCCGATAGCCCTACTTACTGGATCCTTAAGCCCAGGGGGATTTCACGGTGGTGAGCCCAATACACCCGCAAATCGCGAAGGCGTAAATTGTCTAAGTTGTCACGGCATTCAAAGTATTGAACACCTAAAGGGCAATGGGAGCTATCGCTTTGGTCAACCTACCGCATATCTCTTTGACGGGACTGACAATCTAATTTTACGGTCCATTAATCGGCTTTCTATACGAATGTCACCCGATCAACATAAGCGCGATATGGCTCGGGATTTCATCAAGAAATCCGAATTCTGTGCCACTTGCCACGCCCAGTTTATGGATAAAGAAATGAACAATTGGGGCTGGGTGAAAATGCAAGACGACTACAGCGCCTGGCTTAATGGCCCATACTCAGGTCAGAACCCGCGATTCAACATTGCCGAACCGGTAAATTGTCAGCAGTGTCATATGCCGCGCACAGCCGCTAAAGACCCGGCGGCTAATTTCGATGGAAAGGTTAAGTCCCATCGATTTGTGGCGGCAAACACCTTAACCGCAATGCTGAGTAATACTCCCACTCAACTCGAGGAAACCATACGTTTTTTGCAAACGAATAAAATGCGCATCAGCATCGACAAACCTAACCGTGATACTGCCACCCAAAACTATACGGCGCTTGAAAATCAACAACGCATTACAGCCACAGCACCCTACTTCTATTATCTCAACGAAAAGGCCAAACTGAATGTTACCGTTAGCAATATTGGGGTCGGCCATAACTTTCCAGGCGGCACAATTGACATTAACGAGGCCTGGATAGAATTGATAATAACTGATGCGCAGGGCAGGCAGGTTTTTAGCAGCGGGGCGCTTGACGCGACCAAAAACGTCGACCCCAACGCGTATTTCTATCGATCAAAACCCGTGGACCGGGCGGGCCACGATGTGTGGCGGCACGATCTGTTCAACATGGTCGGTGATCGCTACCGAAACTCGGTGCCAGCTGGCGGTTCCGACATAGCAACGTTCGAATTTGATATTCCAAGTTGGGCCATATCGCCGCTTCAAATTTCTAGCGCGCTGAAATACCGAAAGTTAAATAAACAATACTCGTCTTGGGCGCTTGAAAAGGAAGGAGCTACCTTACCTATAGTCGATATGGCTCGCGATAGCCTATCGGTGCCTCTTAAAAACCAGCCAGACGTGCGCTAGGTTTTTAGGGCACGCCTGGCTAGGGTTTTGATTGTGCGCACTGGGCCTTGGTGCGCGGAATCAAAAGTTAAAATGAGCAACCAAACTTTCTAACTTTGCCCATTGGGAGCGAGGCTACAAATTGACGCGAAATGGGCGTTGTAAGCCGGGACCCTTGGAATTTTTGATCACATTAAAATTGTTTACGAGCTAACGGCACCGGTGAAGCATTTAATTCATCAATGTCCGGTGACGTTCCGACGCTGGCAATCAGCGATTGACTGTGGGCTTACAACTCCGTTATGGGGTTCTAAGTTCTAAGCGCAAATCCACGAAATTTTTAGAAATTGATGTCGTAAAATCGACCATACATGCTTCCCGTATGAAAACTCAATTCGACAGGGTTTTCTGGATATGGTTTTGCACTAAAACCAGTTGAAACGTTACGGTCAAACACTGTGGCCATTAAGCGGGACACCCATAATTGTCGGAGCTTGGCTACCTAGCTGTCCCGCGAGTATGTTTCCTGAGCCGGCGCTTAGAACAGCAAACCGGCTTGATGCCTTACCCAGCCGTTTATTGGCTGAAACGTAACGTGTATGCGCCGGTTTTAAAGGCTGAATAACTGGTTACCTCAATCGTATACACACCACCTGTGCCGGGAGGTAAGATAAAACTGCCGCTGCCCGCCGGAATGCGCGAATTGGTACGGCCACCGCCATTATCATTCGACGAAATGACCACCCCGGAAGGTGCGCGCAAATAGACGTAGCTATCGAAGGCAATGGAGGTGAGCAAGATCGTTACCGCGCGCCCTGGAGTACTGGTAAAGCTGTAGCGATCTGTGTAATACGATGCGCCACGCGCGCCAGTGATGCAGTCAGAGGATTGCAAGCTGCCATTGGCCAGCACACCGCTGCTAATGGCTGTGGGTGCAGCGCAAGCCGCAACATACGCCGATTGGTTGACAGTGAGCCATAAACTGGGGCCGGAACCACTAAGTGAAAGCGTCGCGCTGCGGCTAGCCCCGGTATTGGCGGCGATGCTATACGCAATGCTGGCATTGCCACTGCCACTGGTAGCCGAACTGACGCTCATCCATGCAGGCAAACTGGTCAGTTTCCAACTGCACGATGCCGCAGCGCTAACATTGATACTGCCCGTGCTACCGGCCCCTGGCGCGCTGATGCTACTCGGGCTGATGCTCCAAGTGAAGCAGGGAGAGCCGGTTTGGCGGATGTCCAGGTTTGTCGACACACCTGGCCCGGTAATGCTGGTTGAGGTACTGCGTCCACCGCCGGAAGTGGCCGCAATGGTAAAGCCAAAACTACCATTGCCAGTGCCACTCATGCTGGTGGTGAGCGTCATCCACGTTGGTAAGCTACCTACCGTCCAGGGGCAGGTTGCGGGGGCGGTTACGCTAATGGTTCCGCTGGTACCGGTGTAATCTGCGCTAATGCTCGCTGGCGATAAAACCGGGGCCGTTGGGCATAGGGGGATGGCGTCCTGATTCAGCGTAAAGCCAACGCTATAGCCTAAAGCGTCGAGTTTGGCCGCACCCGCGCGACCCGTGCCATTGTTTGCCGCTGCGGTATAGCTGATAGTGGTGTTGCCACTGCCGCTGAGATTTGCTGTGGGGGTTGCCCAAACAGGCAGTCCGCTCACACTCCAGGGACACGAATCATTGGCTTTAACGCTAATCGTGCCGTTACCGCCAGTATAGGGCAAGGTTGTCGGATTAAGCGTTACCGTCGGTGCTGCCAAGCAAACTGGGCTAGACACTTGGTTGCTATGAGCCACGTTGTTTCCGATGACAAAAGCGGCGTAACGGGTTGCACCACTGGCATTGGGGCCGGCCGTCAAGCTCACCACCAGGTTTCCGGAATCGGGCATCTGCAACAATGTGCTGCCTGTTAATGTGAGCCAAGCGGGTACGCCGGTTATTTCAAAGCGGCAACCGGGCGCTGCCGTCAGGTTAAAGTTGATTTGCCCGCCATCGCTGCCCAAGTTTTCCGTGGTATTCAGTAGCATAATGCGTTGTGGGGCACAGGCCTGATCCCACACAGCTGCGTTCTTGGTTGAGTCAAAAAACGTTCCGCCCGCCAACAACAAATTGCCATTGGGTAAAAGTGAAACACTTCTGCCTTCTAGCGCACCAGGCATCACGCCCGTGGTATTCCATAGCCCGGTGCTGGTTTGGTAATGCAGCATGCTGTTGGAACTACGACTGGTTAACACCACATCGCCATTACCCATTAGTGTGGCGCTGCCGATGTTCATGTAGGCATAGTCCGGTATTGACCCGGTGGCGCTAAACTGCCCGGTACTCGGATCATAGATTTCAGCGGTGTTTCTCCCAACGTAACTGTCGCCTCCACCGGCGACCAACACTTTGCCATCAGCCAGCAAAACGGGGATGATATTTTTTCGTGCTTCGAGCATGGAACCGGTTGCCGTCCACTGATTGGTGGCCGGGCTCCAAATTTCGACACTGCTCGTTGCGTCGACCGAGCTCGCTCCCAGGCGAGAAACTGCACCGCCCACTTTTAAAACACGCCCATCGGGCAGCGCCACCATGCCATGCCATTCGGTAGCTTTTACAAACCTTCCAGTTTGGGTGAACGTTGATGTTTGCGGATCATAGACTTCAGCAAAATAGCTTTGATCAAGAATGCTATTGTTTGTCTTGTTCATGATAAATACTTTGCCGTTTGGCAAACGTTGCGCCAAAGGGCGGGCTCGTTGTGCTTGAGTGTTACCAATGCCAAGCCATTGCCCGGTAGTGGGGTCAAACATTTCTGCGTGGCGGACACCCACCAATGAAGGGTACGTTGCCGAATAGCCGCCTACGGCTAACACTCGGCCATCGTTGAGGGTAACCACTGCATGTTCGCTACGATAATCTTGCATGGGGCCAACAGCGGTGAAGGTACCGGTCACGGGATCATAAATTTCTGCGCTCCTCAAGGCTGCCCCACCACTTTTAGCAACACCACCGCTGACTAAAATTCGTCCATCCAGCAAGGTGCTGGCTTGATGTAGACCACGCGCCACCTTTAGGCTACCCGTGGTAACCGTGGCATGGCTTGAAACACTTGCGACAGCAAGCAGGGCAGCGGCGGCCAATACATGACGCAAACCAAGGCGAGTTAAGTTCACTATTTTCTCCTGATGTGAATGAGGGATACTATTAACGGTGTTCAGCATGTTACAAGGGAAATTTCCCTGCGTCACCTAAATCATTCTTACAAACGCCAGCATTGGAGCGACATTTAACGGAAAACATCTGTTAAACGGCTGCAGCGTTTGACCGTAACGTTTCAACCTAGAAACCTCAGTTAGAAGCCGTTAAAGTCATTAAATCCCTTACAAAATAGAGGCATGCAATGATTTATCCCTCTCAGCCCGCTCACCCAGCGGGTGACTTTCCGACTCCGAAACCCAGCGGCTACCCCGGCCCCATTAGTCTCGACACCTAC
>CAMCXE010000232.1 GCA_945882995.1 Thalassocella blandensis
CAGGTAATACGCTGCTCGGCTTCTAGCGGCGAATAGCCCGGTGCTTGGGTATTAATTTGCACTTGCACATTGGTGATGTCGGGCACGGCATCTATCGGCAGGTGTTGGTAACTCCAGGCACCGAGAATAACCACACCGAGCACCGCACACAGGACTAACAGGCGCCGCGCAATGGCGGCGCGTAATAGCAATTCAATCATGTTGTTTGCTCCTGCTTAGTGGTCGTGACTGGCACCGGATTTCTCCAGGTCAGCCTTGAGCAAATAAGAATTATCCACCACATAGCGGGCGCCAAGATCTAAGCCGCCGAGCACCTCGGTAAATAGCCCGTCACTTTGGCCCAATTCGAGGGGGCGAATTTCATAGGTGTCGCCCACTTGAATAAACACCACTTGCCAATCGCGGAAGGTTTGTAGGGCGCGGTTGTCGATCATGAGTGCGACGGGAATTTGTGCGATGGTGACGGCGGCTTCAAGGCTTTGGTTGGGGGTCCAATGGCCGAGGCTGTTATCCAGCGGCGCGTGGGCCACTACAGTGGCAGCGCCTTCACCGTTAGGGGTGAGATAGTCAATTTTGCTGGTGGCGCTCAGGTCACCGGCGGTAATGGCGATGCTTTGACCGACCTTAAGTTGCTTAACGTGGGAGGGAAAGGCTTGTAAATCCACTTCCAATTGCGAGTAATCCACCAAGGTAAAGAGGGTTCGCTCGCCGGTGAATTCATCGGGGTTGGCGTGGCGTTCAATAATGGTGCCGCTGATTGGCGCGGTAATATTGTACTGGCGCATGCTTTCGTTAGATTCCACGCTAGCAAGTATTTCACCCGCGCGAACTTGGCTGCCAATGGTGGCTTTTACCGCGCGAATAACGCCGGGGTAGCGCGCTTGAATATGGCTAACGCGCACCGGGTCGGGCAGGGCTTGGCCGTACAGTTTTAAAGTTTGCTGCAATTTGCCCGCGCTCGCCACAGCGGTGGTAATTCCCGATGCTTTGGCAATGGCTGCGCTCATTTGCACGCGGCCTTCGTAGGAGGGAAATTTCCATTGGTGTTTTTGATTTTTGTAAGTGGCGGTGACGGCGACGTCAAACGAATGCGGCTCGGTCACTTCGCTTTGGCTGCGCAAAAAATCGTCTTGTGCCGCAAAGTTAAATTTATCCACCTTGCCGCCTAAACGGGTGAGTTCCACGCTGAGCTGCCAATCTTTTGGTGCGATAATTTTGCCGTTATCCTTAGCCCATACGCGATATTCCGGCGGCACACCTTTCTCAAAAATAGCGAGTTCTAGAGTGAAGCTGTCAGCTTTCAATAACCGACCATTGTGGGGGCCTTTAACAATTTCTTGATGCTCGCTTTCTTCTTCATGTCCGTGTCCGTGTTCATCGTGATCGCCTGATGCATAGCTTAAAGCGCCTAGGAGCATTAATACGGCAATTGGCAGGCTGATGACTAAGTGTTTGGTGGATAGGTTTTTAAAAAGATTATTCATAAAAATTTCTCAGTAAGATGATTGAGATTTTTGGTTCGACTGCTGCGCGCTCACCTTGAACGGAATCACTCCCGCGCACCCGGAGCGCGTAGCAGTCGAAGGGCCGCACCATGAACGGGGTTCGACTGCTGCGCGCTCACCCTGAACGGAACCACTCCCGCTCACCCTGAACGGAACCATTCCCGTTCACCCTGAGCGCGCAGCAGTCGAAGGGACGCACCATAAACGTAATCACTCCCGATCACCCTGAGCGCGCAGCGGTCGAAGGGGCGCACCCTGAACGGAACCATTCCCGCTCACCCTGAGCGCGCAGCAGTCGAAGGGACTCACCCTGAACGCAATCACTCCCACTCACCCCGAGCGCGCTGCGGTCGAAGGGGCTCTCCCGTAATGCGTTCTATATCGGTGCTAAGTTGGTGGGCGCGCGCAGCGGAATCAATGAGCGAGAGTTGTTCATTTAACAATTCACGCTGCGCAAGGTTGAGTTCCAAATAACTGTAGCGGCCCTGTTGAAAACCCTCGGCGGTTGCGCGTAATGCTTGTTTTAACAAAGGCAACACCTGGCTACGCAAACTAGTGACTTCCCCTAAGGCTTGTTCATAAGCGCCGTGTAAGCTAATTAATTGTGCGTGAAGTTTTAAGCGCGTAGCGCTTTGTTCTTGTTCCGCCCCCGCTCGATTGGCGCTGGCGGTGGCAATAGCGCCAGATGCGCGGTTGGCAGAACCTAGCGGCATTGTGACGCCAAGCACTAACGCCGAATCATCGCTTACTTGTAAACGGCGTATACCCGCACTCCACTCAACACTGGCTTTGCGTTGCGCTTGCGCTTGCTTCAATTCTGCTGCGCGCAAATGCACTTCATCACCCAATACTGCCAGGTCTGGGTTGGTATCCAACTTACTGATGAGCGTGGTTAGCGGCACGAGCGGTGGTAGTGCAAAGAGATCGGCGTCTACGTTGGTGAAAGTCGGTTGCTCTAATGATGATTGCGAGCCTGTTGATTGAGTGCTTGTCCAAAATGCACTGAGTTTTACGCGCTCGCTCTTAAGTTGCTGCTGCGTTTTTTGCGCATCAATTGTTGCGCGCGCCAAACTCGCTTTGGCGCGCAATAATTCTGCTTCAGGCGTGCGCCCAAGGTTCACTTGCTTCGTTAGTGAGGTGATATTTTCCTGCGCGAGCTGTTGGCTTTTTTGCAATAATTTAAGTTGCTCCTGCGCAGCGGCGATCGCGATAAATTGCTGCGTTACTTGAGTCAGTAAATCCAAAGTTAGCACGCGTTGGGTCGATGCTAATTGCTGTTGCCGGGCCGTGACTAAGCCAAGGTTTGCATCGCGTTGGCCACCCAGTTCAATTACAGATGATAAGGACAGTGTTAATTCTGCGGCGTCCACACCTGCCAATTCACCGCTGCCCGCCATATTTTCCACATGGGTAGAAAGTTTCAGTTGCGGCTTTAATGCAGCTGTTAGCTGTTCGCCGGCCAAAGCTTTAGTGCGAAACTCATAGCCAGCAAGTTGCGGGTTGTGTTGCAGCGTCGATTTAATGGCATCTTCCAACCTCAGCGAATTTTCCCCTTGGGCGTGTGCCACAAAACTACAGAGCGTAATAGCGCTAAACGCCATCACCTTGTGAAAAGTGTTCATGAAGTACTCCAGCTAAAGCCGCCATTCTTTGTGTAAAACATGGGTGAATTATCGATTCATGTTAAAAACGTAAATTTTTAAACATCAGGCTTGAACCTAGAAACCTCAGTTGGATCACCAAAGTCTGCTCAACCCCCGGGCGGCGCCTAGCAAAAGTTGAAAACACGAACAACCAACCCGATTGCCCGTTATTTTTAACTTTCACTAATCACACCAATGGATTACACAGCTTTTTGGCGCCCAATTGAGGTTTCTAGGTTGAAGAACAGGGGGGAGCGCGTAGCGGCGGGCGTAAACCCGCGCGGGGAGAAAAGTCGGTATGGGAATATTTGGAGACAATATGGAATGTTTTTTCAAACAACACGGCTAATAAGAGCGCAGCAGCTAGGAGTAGAGGCAAATCAATCTTGGTGAGTTTTGCTAAAAGTGGGTGGCTTAGATCAACATCTACATGTTGTTCGTCAGTAGCATGCTCCGGATGTTCGCTCAGCGTATCCAAATGGATAGATACCGGAGGCTCCTGCCCATCAAAACACAAATGACCATGCGCCCCGCTCCAACCGGCAATGAGCCAAATGATGAGTGCTGCAATAGCCACGGCTTTATGATGGAGGATGTTTTTCAAATGGGGTGCTCGAATAATTATTAATCTGGGAAGCATAGAACACCGCGTGGGTGAAAGATAGTGAAGCGGCCTTGGCTTGCTGCGTTGCATTTATACGGCTCGACCTTAGGCTAGCCCCTTTCGTTGGCTGGCAGGTGCCTAACCCAATCCACAACGTCTAGTTTCGCTGAGTATACGCGGCGGGGCTAAATTAAGAGAAAAGGTAAGGGCGCGGCTTGTTCTGCCCCGTCTTGGATGGGAAAAACAACAGGTTTTATAGGGCTTTTGGCGCAGTTCGGGTGCAGCAAGCAGCACCCCTACGCGCTGTCTGGGGGTTGCGCAGACGGGTGATCCAACGGGATGCCTGTATCTGGGCCATCAAATCTACCCTATAACCCAAGCTGAATAGCGAGGAGCCATTGCATTTGGTGATTATATTCAGCACGCTGTTAAGTCCTGTGGTGGGTTATTGTAGGTCTAGTCGCGCACTGCGTGTAACGGCGCTTCCTTAGGCGCGGGTGCTCGGTGTTTATGTATACCAATGAATGTTATTAGGGTTTATTTATTATGCGTAATTGGGTGTTTGGCTCGGCTTTTGTTTCCGGGTTTGTGCTTATGGTTTTAGAAATGCTCGGCGGCCGTATTATTGCGCCTTGGTTTGGCGGCGATGTGTATGTGTGGGGCAGCATTATTGCGGTGTTTATGCTGGCACTCAGTTTAGGCTATTGGCTGGGCGGGCAGTGGTCTTTACAGCGGGCCAGCTTACAGCGCTACGGCGGCCTTTTTTGGGCTATAGGTTTGTTAATGTTGCCCGTCATTTATGTGGCAGACCCAATAATGGCCGCAATTTTTGACCGCTGTGAAGACCCGCGTTACGGCTCCTTAATTGCTTCAATTGCTCTGTTTTTGTTGCCGTCAATTGTTATGGGCATGGTTTCGCCTTATTCGGTACGGCTGTTAACACAGGCAAAAGAATCGAGCGGCGCTTCGGCGGGCAACTTATATTTTATTTCCACGTTGGGTAGTGCGTTGGGCTCATTGGTTACGTCGTTTTACCTAGTCGCCTGGCTGGAGGTTAACCAAATTTTATTGACGGCCATTGGTGTTTTATTTGTTAATGGCACAATTTTAATAGCGCTTAATAAGCGTTTTCCCGTTTTGTAGGTGTGAGGAGTGTGTAATGGTGAATTTGGGTTCTGTGTTTTATGGAACAATTGGCGCCATGCTGACGCTGTGCGTCTGTGCGGCTCACGCCGATGTTATCCACGAGGAGCGCTCGTTGTATCGCAATATTATTATTAATGAAGCCGTGGGACAGCGCTGCATGAGTTTTGTAGTGAAGGTGCGGGCATATAATAATCAGACGTGCATTTTTTTAGAAAACCGCAAAAAAATGGTGTTCGACTACACGAAAGTGGTGACCGGTGCCTTATTGGCGAAACCCAACCCAGACAAAATATTGATTGTGGGATTAGGTGGCGGCACTTTGCCTATAGCTTTTCGTGAGTTACTGCCCAATGCGCAGATTACCTCTGTTGAAATTGATCCAGCGGTAGTTAAAGCGGCTAAAGCCTATTTTGGCTATCAAGAGGATAAACGGATGAATACCGTAATTCAGGATGCGCGCGTGTATATCAAACGCGCCCTGCGTGGCGACGAAAAATGGGATTTTATTGTGCTAGACGCTTTTAATGGTGACTATATTCCCGAGCACTTAATGACACAGGAATTTTTGCAAGAAGTGCGCAGCCTGCTGCGGCCTGGCGGATTAGTCGTGTCGAATACGTTTTCAAGTAGTCGGTTGTATGACCACGAATCCGTCACCTATGCAGCGGTGTTCCCCCAACTTAAAATGTTGCGCAGTAGCAATAATAGTGGCAATCGGGTTTTGTTGGCGGCGCAGGAACCCTTTACTTTGCCGGCCCAGAATGTGGACTTGGCGCAATGGCAAACGCGGTTTTCGCCTTATGGGATAGAGGTGTCAACCATTTTGACCTCAGAAAAACCCGCCAATTGGGACAAAAGCGCGAAGGTATTAACCGATCAATTTGTACCGGCTAATTTGCTGAAGCATTAATTTTAAAAACCTCGGTTAGACGACAAAAGTCTGCGCAGTCTCGGGGCTGCGCCTAGCAAAAGTTAAAAATCACGAACAACCAAACAGGTAGCGCGTGATTTTTAACTTTCACTAAGCACACTAATGGACTGCACAGCTTTTTGGTGCCCAACTGAGGTTTTTAGTTTGAAACAAAATTGGCGGGTTACAACCTTGGCTAACCCGCCCATACTTGCTACAAAGCAGGGCGTAACTCCCTCCCTTTGAAAAAGGGAGGGCTGGGGAGCAATGTCATTAAGTTAAGGGTTTCGAGGTATTGTTCCAGGGAATTTTCCTCTCATCCAGAAACCCCACCCCAACCAATGTCATTAAGTTAAGCCCTACCGCGCTCGTTTTGCACTGATATAGAAGCGTATTTTTCGAATTTTGGCATT
>CAMCXE010000233.1 GCA_945882995.1 Thalassocella blandensis
TGCGATCAATGGTTATGAAGCGGGACATGGCGGCATTCTGTGGTGTGGGAGGCCTATTTTCTCATGGGGCCTAACGACGGGCCAGGAAAGTCCGACAGGCTGCTAGAAACCTCAGTTGGATCACCAAAGTCAGCGCAGCCCATTGGCGCGCCTAGCAAAAGTTAAATTTGGCGAACAACCAACCCCGTTGCCCGCCAAATTTAACTTTCACTAATCACACCAATGGATTACACGGCTTTTTGGTGCCCAACTGAGGTTTCTAGGTTCAAGCTAGAAGCCTTCGTTGGAGGGCTCGCGCCAGCGAAGCTCCTCCGTGCCCCTAGCAAAAATCACAAATGGCGCACTACCCAGCCAAACCGCTCGCCACTTGTGACTTTGACTGGTTGCGCCGACGACTGATACAAGTTCTGGGCGTCAAACGGAGACAAACCACTGCACGTAAAACAGCCGCCCGATGACCGAGCGGCTGTTGTGATGGTGCGGTAAGCCCTTGCGCTTTATTGCAAAGGAATGCGCAAAATATAACGTTTTTTGAGATTGTGGCCGAAATAGACCTCAACTTCTTTGTGGTGCACCAGTGTGCCGATGTTGCTGGAAAAATCGTAGCCTATGGCCTCGTACAGCAGGGTGGATCGACTCTCTCCATCGGCAATAATTTTATTCAGTTTTTTTGTGAAATGGGCATCAATTTCCCCGCCTTCATTTTGTTTTGGATCGGGTGGAGACACCACTACAGGGCGTTTTTTTGCAGCAGGCATGATATTTCGGGTTGAGTCGTAAGCGTTGACCACACGACCATCGTTGTCGATAGTGATGGCAATGAGTCCGTGATCAGAGTTGACGCTCTTGACGCCCTGGTGTGCTTGGCGGAATTGAATAATGGTTTCTACAATTTTTGGCGCTTCCAGCGTACCACTGCCCTGATGTGTGCCACCTGCTGTAAATTTATAGCGTGTGGTGCCACGCTCTAATTTAATTCCCTTATTTAAATCTAGACTATTTATGAGTTCCTCGGCGATCTTGATGGCTTTGGCTTCGTCGATGGCGTTTTCATTCGCCATATTCGATTTGCCAAAATATAAATTCAGGGCGCCAGTGTTGCTAACGGTGGTGTGTACCTCTTTGGATGTTGACAAGCGGTTGCCATGCGCGTCAATCAAAAACGTTTCGGCTTCTTTGCGTGTCGCGCCCACAAGGCAAGCAATCTTGCTGAGCTGTTCATCGTCGGTGAATTTATTGCCAAGTGAGATCGCCTCGTGCGCCGTGGGCATTATGATTTCATTGGCTAAAGCACGTGACGGCAGAGTGCCAATCCACTGCCATTGGTACCAGTTGCGGGCGCTTGGAGTTCGGGAAAAATGGCGCTCATTGTTGAGCATGGAAATTGCCGTGGCGCGATCTTTACCTGAGGCCATAACCACCGGTACCTGATGGTGACTTATGCGCCAGCTGGCGTCCAAGAATGCGCGTGCGAAGGGTTTATTTTTATTCCATTCCTCCCAAAAAAATTTGCCATAACCTGGATGGTCCACGCTGGTGGTTTCGTAGCCGAACATCATGCGTAAGCCACCTTTGTTTGGAGTCCACCAGGTGCGCACAGGGTTGTCAGGGCCAGATACTCGTAGTGAAAAACAGGTGGACCAAAACAAATAACGCAATTCCTCATTGGCGAAGGCCATTTTGTTGGAAAATGCCCAGTCTCGATTATCCCATTTGCCTCCCAGCGGGGCTTGGAATATGCCACTGCTGTCCATATTGCCGTGACCGGAATGGTAAAACACGGTCACCGCATCCATGCCGTAGGTGTCTAGGTAGTTGTCATTGGCCTCTTCATAAGCCCAGACTTTTACGCCAGCATCTTTCCCCCAAAAATTGGCCGGTCTGAACGATGTTGGGTAGTCGAGGAATCCATTGGCGTCTTCGTGCGTGTAGGTTAGGCTCGAAGCACTGGAAAACGTTTCTAGGCTATAGGCTCCGTACCAATCATCGGATCCGCTAATCACGGCCTTTGCGCCTTTCGGTGGGACAGAAATATCAGCGGGATTTTGTAGCGCGGCTTTTTCGATAATCATTATTCACACTCCTACATTAGCTGTGCCTACTCTGTTGGGCGGATTTTCGGCTTGCTCCGTGGTGCAGTAGCGATAAGTGATGCATGGAAAAATGGTTTCTTCGGTAAAACAACGCAGTGCCGAATAAATCCGCTAATCCTGCAACGGTTATGCTGGGCGCGACGCTAGTTTTTTGTGTCAAACCAATTTGACGCCAGTGTGGGCATGAAACGTCATTGGATTGTGAATGGTCGTATATGCGGAAAAAATGGTGATGGAACAGCGCCGCGTTTAGCGAGGCGCGAAGCCAGCAGGGATACTGGCGACAACACTGTTGTGCTATTTGATGCGAGGAGCGGGTGCAAAATGGCGAGATGAAATATTCTTACAGTTAACACGGTAAATGTAGTCGCTTAAATCCATAAACGCAAGCGGCAATCGTGGCGGCGGATGTTCAGGATGTTTGGGCTGACAGGAAGAATGTCAAGCGATCGGCAAGGCCCGAGTGTTAATCGGCGACTTCAATACAAATGACGAATGCACGCCACTCACGCCGTCTATCCGCGTGAGTTTTTGTAGCAGAAACTGCTGATAAGCGTCCATGTCGGCCACTATCACCTTCACCAAATAATCCGCCTGCTGCCCTGTAATCAGGTGGCATTCCAATACCTCGGGAAATTGCGCCAGCGTGGTTTCGAGCAGAGCGAAGCGTTCTGGCGTATGTCGGTCCATGCTGATCTGGACAAACGCTACCAAGGTTAATCCCAGCTTGCGAGCATTCACTTGTGCCACATAGCCCTCGATAAGGCCCTGCTCTTCCAGTTGCCGCACGCGCCGCAAACAGGGCGACGGCGAGAGGTTGATGGCTTCGGCTAGCTCCTGGTTGCTCATGCGGCCGTTTTGCTGCAATTGTTCCAAAATCAAACGATCGTACTTATTAAGGCTTTTGATCATGCGGCACCCCATGCGGCATAAGTAACTCGATTTTATATGATGCTAGCAATTTTATTGCTGAATAGCTTTGTTTTAGAGCAATAATCGGCAGATTATTGCGCAGACTATTGCCTATACTGTGGTTTCGAGAAGCCCTGACAGAGTGTTCAGCCATGATTGCTAAGCCCGCCAGCAAATACCCGCCGTTTGTAGGAGCCGATTTGCCTGATCGTCAATGGCCCAGTCGTACCCTGGTTGCACCGCCAATTTGGATGAGCACTGATCTGCGCGATGGTAATCAGGCGCTGATTGACCCTATGTCCGTGGCTACAAAATTGCGTTTTTTTAAGGAGTTGGTGGCCATTGGTTTTAAGGAAATTGAAATTGGCTTTCCTGCGGCTTCGCAAATTGATTTTGATTTTGCCCGTTTGTTAATTGAGGAAAATCATATTCCCGAGGATGTGACCATTGAGGTATTAACCCAAGCGCGTTTTGATTTGATCCAGCAAACACTCGCGGCGGTAAAAAATGCACCCCGCGTAATTCTGCATTTGTACAACCCTATTGCACCGGCGTTTAGGCGCATCGTGTACAACACCGATCAAGCCGGAGTAAAAGCCATAGCAGAACAGGGCACGCGCTGGGTTAAAGAATTGACGGCTTTACAGCCCGAGACGTACTGGACTTATCAATATTCGCCGGAGGTTTTCTCGAGTACGGAGCTTGAATTTGCGAAAGAGGTGTGTGATGCGGTTACCGCCATTTGGCAGCCGAACGTTCAGCACAAAATGATTCTTAACTTGCCTGCCACCGTGGAAATGTCCACGCCCAATACTTACGCCGACCAAATCGAGTGGATGCACCGAAATTTAAATCATCGGGAATGCATAGTGTTAAGTGTCCATCCCCATAATGATCGCGGTACGGCGGTAGCCGCTGCTGAGCTGGCGATGATGGCGGGCGCCGATCGTGTGGAGGGATGTTTATTCGGCAACGGCGAACGCACCGGTAATGTGGATTTAGTAACACTGGCGTTAAATTTATATTCGCAAGGTGTACACCCAGGCTTAGATTTTTCGCAGCTGGATCGCGTGCGACAGTTAGTTGAAAGTTGCACTGCCTTGCCGGTGCATCCAAGGCACCCTTATGCCGGGGAATTGGTGTTTACCGCATTTTCTGGCTCGCATCAGGACGCTATTAAAAAAGGCTTTGCGGTACAGCAGGCCAATGCGTATTGGGAGGTGCCCTATTTGCCCCTAGACCCTGCCGACCTCGGTCGCAGTTATGATGCCGTGGTGCGGGTAAACAGCCAGTCCGGCAAGGGGGGGGTGAGTTTTTTATTGCAACAAGAAGCGGGCTTGGAATTGCCACGCCGCTTGCAAATAGAATTTAGCGGTATAGTGCAGCGTATTAGCGATGCCACTGGCAAAGAAATTAAAAGTGCCGAAATAGTGGAAATTTTTAATGCGGAATATTGTGCGGAACAAAAGCCGTTTAATTACAGTTTCAACACAATTAAAACACAAGGCCATGCTGACGATCCTGTGGTCATAGAAATTCATGGACAATTTCGCCAACAGCCTGAGGTGTTTCGCGGGCAGGGTAATGGCCCCATTGATGCAGCGGCACATGCGTTGAGTCGATTTTGCGGGCAGGTTATTCAAGTGGTGGATTACCACGAGCACGCCTTGAGTGAGGGCTCAGAAAGCCTCGCTATGTGCTATGTGGAAGTGAAAATGGGGCAGGAAAAGCCGCTCTATGGTGTGGGGCGTGACCGCAATATTGTGGCGGCAGCAATAAAGGCGTTGTTTAGTGGCGTGAATCGTCAAATTAAGTTCAGCAAGGCGTGCTAAATATTTTGTAACTATTCAGCATTTTTCCCCGTCATCCCCGCGTAGGCGGGGATCCAGCGGCAAATGGGCAGTTTTTATTTGAGTGACGTTCGCAATCGCTGCAGAGTGGTTGCCATCTGGATCCCCGCCTGCGCGGGGATGACGTAAGAAAATGAAAAATGTGCTGAATAGTTGCATTTTTTTGGAGGTAATTGCTTTGTTTTCTCACAGGTTTTTATGTTTGGCGGCGGCCGGTTGGCAAACAATTTTCCTGCCCGGGTAAATTAAAATAATTTCGCAAGGATTACCGGCACAGCGGTTTCCACGCGCAAAATTCGGTCGCCTAAGCTGACTTTGTTAAATCCTAAGTTGCTCAAGGTTGTTACTTCGGATTCTATAAATCCACCCTCTGGCCCAATGGCTATAAGGCTGCGCCCAGCCGGCAGAGGCTGGGCTGCGGGATAATCGCCTGGGTGCGCCAAAATTTTATGCGTGTGTTGCGGCAGTTGGCCCGGCAGCCACTGGTCGATAAATTCGCGCCAGCTGGTGCAGTATTCGATGATCGGCAATTGTGTGGCTTTAGCCTGCTCTAGGCCCAAGATCAGCTGTTCGTGTATCGCCTCGGGTTTAAGCAAGGGCGTTTGCCAAAAACTTTTTTCCGCCCGCGCACTGTGAATTAGGCAAAGTTTTTGTACGCCCATAGTGGCGATGGTTTGCAGGCTGCGTTGCAACATGCGCGGGCGGGGCAAGCCTAAAATTAGCGTTGCCGGCAAGCTCGCTGGCGAGGGTTGGCCCAAGTGCGCCACCGTGACGTCTACGAAGTCGGCGCCGATGGCGGTGACCGAAGCCTCACCTAGCTGCCCATTAAGTTGCCCCACACTTAGCCTATGGCCGACCTCGACTTTCAGAACGTTGCACAAATGTTCTGCGCGTCGGCCTATCAGGCGCGCTTGTGCGGGCCCAATAAAGTCAGAGGGGGAAAGAATAATTGTATTCATGACAGGGGCTTAAAGTGAGTTGCGGCAGCGCAAATAGCTGCCGGCCGGCGCGTTAGCGCGAAAATGGCGTTCCCGACAGGAATCGAACCTGTATCTAAGTCTTAGGAGGACCTCATTCTATCCGTTGAACTACGGGAACATGCAAGGGCCGGCATTCTAGCAGCCAAGCTCGCAGGATAAAACATTGTGAGCGTTGCTGAGGTGCGGGTAAGGCCGGCACTGTGTTTTGCTGCGCGCCAATTCGTGAGTCATCAGTGCGCCACATTCTAGCGGCTACGCTCCAGTGTGGTGCGAAAATAACCTATAAAACACGGGGTTTTTTGGTTAAGAACAATTTGAAATTAGGCTGGCGGGTCCCCTAGCGCTTCAAATGGCTTGACCATACTTGCCTTGGTAGG
>CAMCXE010000234.1 GCA_945882995.1 Thalassocella blandensis
TGGCGACAAGCATCGCCATTTAATCTTTGACAGATCACACCCCGCCTAAGCAATTTCCTATAAATAGAGTACGAAACCTTCGATCAACACCGGGCTTGTCCAACAAGCCGGCCAAATAGCGGCTGCGCGCTACTTGGCCTTATTTATTATGTAAGCGTCTTGACAAGATTAAGCTCATGAAATGTTTTTTCAAAGTCACGGATTCTCTGCGTTTCTGGATATGAATATTCCGCCTGCAGCAGTACATCTCTCCAATCGTTACGGGCTAACTCAATCGTTGATTTCAATTGATCTACGCTTCCATTTGCTAAATAGATAATTGCCCTAATAACTCTGCTAGAAAATAAACCCTTAGTTTTAGCATCAAGTTCTTCATTGAGTTTTCTTGCATCTGCTGCACCCTCACCAAAATCCACCTTTATTTTTTGATATACATCGACTTCCATTATCGCTTTTTCAAGGACTTTACCGACTAGCAAGCACCTAACACGCGCAACACGCGAATTTATTCCGTCCTAGTTGCGTTCGCTATATGCCTGCCCATTCTCATAAAAAACCGCCTCTAATTTGCTAAAGTCTTCCGCTGACAACGCATACTGGAACGAACCTTTGTACTGGCGAAATTGTGCTGGCGAAAACCATTTTGAAAAACAATTCCAGAGCTTTTTATTGCTGGCGATGTCTTCTAGAAATCCACAATTAACAGCTTGTTGCGCCTCCAACCCTGCCTCGTCGCTAAAGGACCAAACAAGATATTTAAGGGTTCCCTCTATGAACCATAAATCCTCAGTTTCAACGGCTTGACAAAATTTTTCTGAAATTTCCACCCACAAATAGGATGCTCTAGCCGATTTATCGATCTCATTCCGGAATTGAGGAAGAAATTCAATAGCCTTTCTACGCCATGTACTCATTAGCTTCTCTCCTATAGCCCTACGTTAAGAGGAAACGCAGGAGCGCCCCTAAAACTCGCCATTCCGCGCAGCAATTTCTCGTTCAATACGCTCAGCTTCTTCTTCTTTGGCGTGTTCAATAATTTGTAGCATGGTGGCGATGTCGGCTTCCACGTCTGACTCTACAAATTCACCGCTTAATACCACTTCGGTGTGCAAATTGCCGTGTTCGTATAATTCCCAAATTTCTTCGCCGTAACGCGTACCCAAAAGGGCGGGATTGTATTGGCCGAAATAGGCGGTCATGTTGTTTACGTCGCGCAACAACATGGCGCGGGCGCTGTTGTTGCCCGCGGCGCTAACGGCCTGCGGTAGGTCAATAATTACGGGGCCGTAGTTATCCACCAACACGTTAAATTCAGACAGGTCGCCGTGCACTAGGCCCGCACACAGCATTTTGACAATTTCACTCATCATGTGACGGTGATACTCCAACGCCATGTCGGCCTCGAAGGCCACGTCGTCTAAACGCGGCGCGGGGCCTCCGTCTTCGTCGGTGATCAGCTCCATTAACAACACGCCGTTTTCGTAGCCGTAGGGTTTGGGCACACGCACGCCGGCTTCGGCCAGCTGGTAAAGGGCGACCACTTCGGCGTTGAGCCAAGCCTGCTCTTGTTCTTTTTGCCCGAATTTACTGCTTTTGGCCATGGCGCGATTGCGGCGGGTGTTGCGGCCAGTGCGGCCCTCTTGGTATTGCACGGCCTGTTTGAAGCTGCGTTTGTTAGCCTCTTTATAGACTTTTGCGCAGCGAATTTCGTCGCCGCTGCGTACCACAAATACTTGGGCTTCTTTGCCACTCATGAGTTGAAACAGCACTTCGTCTATCAAGCCGTCGTAAACCAACGGCTGTAAGCGTGAGGGGATTTTCATGGTGCGTTGTGGGTACCTCTGTCCTAGTTGTGCTGCGATTGTAAACTTATCCGAGGGGTGAACAAGCCTTGGGCGCGAATTGCCTATTTAAATTCAGGCAATTCTTCGTCAGGCGTCGTATTGTGCAGCTAGGGAACACACCGCGCACCTAGGCAGAAATATTAGTGGTCAAACCGATTTGAACGTTAAACCCAGCTGAAAGCCCAGAAGCCGTGTGGCCCAACAGCGACGTCCAAGTTTAACTGCATTTTAGTTACGATCATTTCGAGAGCTAATGCATGCCTCATCGCGCCCATTTGTTTTCATTAGAAGTTGGCCACGCCCTTAAGCAAAGCTGCTGGGTGGAACCCTATTCCCTGCGCCGACTGCGCCAAGACCTGTTGGCCGGCTTGAGCGTGGGTATTATCGCCATACCCTTGGCCATGGCGCTGGCCATTGCCAGCGGGGTGGCACCGCAATACGGTTTGTACACCGCCGCCATAGCGGGCTTTGTGATTGCGCTTACCGGCGGCTCACGCTTTAGTGTCTCCGGCCCAACGGCGGCCTTTGTGGTTATTCTTTACCCCATCACCCAAAAATATGGGCTGGGCGGCTTGTTAATGGCCAGTGTTATGGCGGGGGTCATGCTGGTGCTGATGGCGCTGCTGCGGTTGGGTCGGCTCATCGAATATATTCCCGAAGCCGTCACCCTCGGCTTTACCGCTGGCATTGGTGTGGTGATAGCCACCTTGCAAGTGAAGGATTTCTTCGGCCTACCAGTGACCACCTTGCCGGACCAGTATGTCGGCAAACTTGTACTGCTCGTCTCCCAAATACCCAACACCCACTGGCCGAGTTTGGCAGTGGCCATGGTTACCTTGGCGGTTATGTTGCTCTGGCCACGCCTTAAAACACCCGTGCCGGCGCACTTGCTTGCGGTGACGGCAGGCAGCTTGGCTGCCTTAGCCCTTAACCACTGGGGCCTGCCCGTGGCCACTATCGCCACACGCTTTAGCTATACCCTTGCCAATGGTGAACTGGCACAAGGCATTCCAGCGGTTATGCCACATTGGGTCTGGCCTTGGTTACAGCCTGGGGCGGAGGGCGCACCGCTGGCATTCACTTGGGCGACATTTAACGATTTACTGAGCAGCGCCTTTGCCATTGCCATGTTGGGGGCTATTGAATCGCTGCTCTGCGCGGTGGTATTGGACGGTATGACCGGCAAACGCCATAGCGCCAACAGCGAACTCTTAGCGCAAGGCATCGGCAATATTGTCACCCCGTTTTTTGGCGGCATCACGGCCACAGCCGCTATTGCGCGGTCCGCTGCCAACGTGCAGGCCGGCGCCCAATCCCCTGTAGCGGCTATGGTGCACAGCCTTGTGGTGCTGGTGGGCTTTATGCTGCTAGCGCCGCTGTTGGGGTATTTACCCATGCCGAGCCTAGCCGCACTCTTAATGGTGGTGGCCTGGAATATGAGCGAGGCGCCGAAAGCACTCCACCTGTGGCGCCACGCGCAAACTAGCGACCGGTTGGTATTAGCCTGTTGCTGTTTGCTCACCGTGGTGTTCGACATGGTCATCGCCATCACCGCCGGCATAGTCTTAGCGGCACTGCTGTTCATGAAGGACATGGCCCGCATGACACGCGTGCTGGACATCAGCGAAGACAAATCCTTAGTGCCGCATGCCCTGCCCGCCAGTTGGAAAATTTACAAAATTACCGGGCCCTTGTTTTTTGCAGCGGCCGACAAGGTGTTTAGCCAATTGGCTGCCTACTGCGCGCCAAATACCGGGATGATTTTGTACTGGGACAACGTACACCTGCTAGACAGCGGCGGCCTTGCTGCTCTGCATAAATTAATCGCCCGCTGCCAAGCCACACAAACCCAACTGTTGATAACCGATTTACAGTACCAACCGCTACGCGCCTTGAACGAAGCCAACACTCAGCCCATTCCGGGGGTATTTGAGCTGTACCCCACCTTAGTTTCCGCCTGCGCGGCGATTCTGCAAGAAGGGGAAGACAACACCGGTTAACCTTGGCTAGGGGGGAACCCGTTGACGCAAGACGTCTCCATAGTAGATCTGCCCAAATACACCCCCGCGCACCGTTTTTATGTTTTATTTTTGTCGTTCTTTGTGTTCAGATAGTACCGACCAGTTCGTTGGCTATGCTTGGGTCGTAAATACTGCACTCCTGTATGCCCCTAGGCACAAAGACATCGCCTTACTTTATTTCACGCGTTTGCCATAACGCTTTTTCACACTTGGGATCATCATGCACACGCCTTCTTTCTCGCCCGCCAAAAGCCTATTGTTTTGTTTGCTGCTCGCGCCCAGCCTTGTGCCAGCCCTTGCCAGCGCCGACACCCTTAGCGAAATTTATCAGCAGGCTCTGCAAAACGATCATCAATACAAAGCCGCACAAGCCTCCTTGGAGGCGGGCCGCGAGGCGCCAATTCTTGGGCGCTCGCAACTGCTGCCTCAAATAGCGGCGGATGCTGACCTCGCGAAATCGGATACGTCAGTCACCGATAATATGGAACCCGTGCCGCCGCGCCTAAAAAATTCCGGCAATGTGAACGGCACCACTAAGTCGCTGGGGATTAGCCTGCGCCAACCGCTGTTCAACTTGGCCTTGTGGAACAACTACAAACGCAGCCAAAGCTTAGGCAACTTGGCCGAGGAGCAATTCAAAAGCGCCGAACAAAGCCTGATCATACGCACCGCCAAAGCCTATTTTGAGGCCCTGAAAGCGGTGGATAATTACAATACCGCCAAAGCCGAAGAAGCCGCATTGGCGCGCCAGCTGGAGCAGACCAAACAGCGTTTTCAGGTGGGCCTCATTGCCATTACCGAAGTCCATGAAGCTCAAGCGGCTTATGATTCCGCCAAAGCCAATTTGTTGATAAATCAAGGCCAGGTGGGTATTGCCGCTGAAGCCTTAGAAGTGTTAACCGGGAACGGCTACCAAGGGCTAAGCCCACTGCAGCCCAAGTTCCCCGTGCAAAACCCAATTCCAGAGCCGCGCCAAGACTGGGTAGACTTTGCACTCAGCAACAACAGCAAGCTCAAAATTGCGGCCCTGCAAGCCGATGCCGCGCGGTTTAATGCCAAGTCCAAACAGGCTGACCACCTTCCCACGGTCACCGGCTCCCTGGGCAGGTCGCAAACCTGGCAAACCGGTGATAGTACCCTCCCCACCAGCGCAAGCGATACAGATACCGAGTCAGCTAACACCCGCATTGCCATTAATGTACACATTCCGCTATTTGCTGGCGGCTACACCACCGCCAGCAGCCGACAAGCTAAGCAGGAGCAGTACGCCAGCGAAGAAACCAAACAACAGGCCCAACGCGACATCGTCCAAGCCACGCGCTCATTGCATCTGGGCGTCGTCACCGGCGTGGCCAGTGTTAAAGCGCGGCAACAGTCCATTATTTCCAGCCAAAGCGCCTTGGACGCCACACGCGCCGGCTATGAGGTAGGCACTCGCGACCTGGTGGAGTTACTGAACGCCCAGCAACGCGTATTCCTTGCCCAACGCAACTATTCCGATGCGCTTTACACCTATGTGCTCAACACCCTTCAGCTCAAAGAAGCCGCCGGCCTATTGAATAAAGCGGATGTTGATGCCGTGGACAGCTGGCTGGATAAGAGTAAAACCGTAAAGTTTGCGCTGTAGCTTGCGGGCCTAGCGCCTTGCTAGCCTCTTCGCCCTGCGATCTGCGTAGGGCAATTGATTTCCCACGCCCCCTCACAGCAACTTTGCCCCCCCCGCCGCACAACCCAGCCCTGCAATTTACTTAACCACTACCGTTTTTAATTTGTTGTCTATACTGGGATAACCCACTGACTAACTAAAATTTGGTTATGAGCAAAACAACTAACGGATCAGATCGTCGCAATTACAAACGCATTCAGCCCAAGCCCGGGAAACCGATTCGGGTGAATGTGAATGGTGAAGACTTTATCGACATTTTTAATGCTGTGGATATCAGCGTTGGAGGCGTTGGGCTAAAAGTCCCCCATGAGTTTAAAGGCTGCGAACTCAACCAGCAGGTGTCATTTATTATTGACCTGCCCGGCGAAACCACCAAGCAATGCGTGCAAGTCAAAGGCCGCATTTTGCACGTTTCGGGGCAAAAATTTGGTGTTTCCTTCACCGAATTGACGCCCGCCAATCGCGAAAAAATCCGCAAATATATTGGCGAGCGTATCAAGGAAGAGTCGATAGTTGACTGGCTGATGTATGAGCTATCCAACTTTTTTAGACCCAATAGTTAACCTAGAAACCTCAGTGGGGCGCCAAAGTCTGTGTAATCCATTGGTGTGATTAGCAAAAGGCAAAAATGACAGGCAACTTGGTTGGTTGT
>CAMCXE010000235.1 GCA_945882995.1 Thalassocella blandensis
CTCAACCAAATCGCCATGGTCGTTAACCGTGGTGACGCTGGCTTCACGAAGACGGAACTATTGCTAGCCCTATGTCATGTAGAGCAAACGCTATCTTCCCTTGGCAGAAAGCATGTTGATTAAATTCATGCCCCACGGTGCTGGCTCGGGGGTCGCCGCCGTCACTTACTTGATGGGTGAAAACGATCACAAAGGCGAGAAGCGCGAGGCCGTGGAAGTGTTACGCGGCAACCCTCAGTTGCTCGGCGAACTGATCGACTCCCTCGATTTTGTCCACCGTTACACGTCGGGAGTGATCGCTTTTGCCCCGGAGGACAAGCCGACCCGAGAGGATGTGGACGCTCTGCTCAACGACTTTGAAAAGGTGGCTTTTGCCGGTTTAAACGCTAGCCAATACGCATGGTCAGCCGTCCGCCACGATGATCCCGGTAGTTGTCATGTCCATGTAATCGCTGCCCGCGTCGAGTTGCAAACCGGCAAAAGCATGAACATAGCCCCGCCTGGCTGGGAGCGCACCTTCTATCACTTGCGTGATGCGTGGAATTACGAGAAGGGCTGGGCACGGCCGGACGATCCTGAGCGGGCGAGGCAATTCACGCCCAACGTTAAAGAAGCCCATCTAGACATTACAAAAAGCCCCAAAGAGGCCATCACCGACTGGCTAACAGCACAGATGCGCCATGGGCTGATAAGCGATAGACGCAGCGTTTTAGAAGCCCTCAGAGGCGTCGGCACAATAAACCGAATAAACCCTAAGTACATTTCCGTAATTTTTGAAGGCGAAAAAAAACCCATCAGACTCAAAGGGTCGATTTATGAAGAGCAATTCAATGTCAGCGCTATCCTCGAAGCTGATCGAACAGCTAGAGACCGACAAGGCCGCGATAGCGGAGAACACCGCGCGGCTGCTGAAAGAGCACGAAGCGAGCTTCAACGCGCTATCGACCGCCGCGTTGAATACAATAGAAGTCGCTATGAACGAGAGCCTGACGCGCCTAAAAGTGAGCGTGTCGAAGAGGGACAGGTGGTTAAGTCAGTTGCTCTGGATGCCATTTTGGATATTCCTGAGCTTATGCCTACTGATCGCGTTAGGAGCCGGGAGCTGGAGCTGGTGGGCGATCACAGAAGCGAACCAGCAAATGGTGTCAGCCGAAGTGGAAGAGACACAGGCAAAACAACGGATTCAAGAATTGACGACCGAGTTTTGCAGCACGCCGGCGGGCAAAAAGACTTGTACTGGGAGCAAGAAATAGATGAGCCAAAACGAAAACCAAAAACCAAGTGGGAGCTCGATAGAAAACGCGCTGATGAACTCATTACGGCAATTGGTCAGCATTCAGAAAAATCAGGACCTTTCCATAGCACAATTGGCGCAATCGCTAGTGGATTCCGACAGGGAGCACAGGAGCGCGCAAGCGCGAATGGACAACATCCAGCAGCAAATAGACTCATTGAGCACGTCCGTGAAGCAATCGCTGGGCTGGCAGCACGAGCTAATAGCGCGTCTCGAGGGATTGGAAGATGGATTGCGGAGCTTGCGCAAGTAGTCGAAAAATCGAAGGGAATAGACCGGGAGCGATAGTGTTACTGCGTAACTATTTTTCCGCACGGAAAATGGGGTCAGCTCACGAAACGGAACAAATCGTACGCTAAGACTTTCCGGGTGCCCTAACACCGCCAAGGAATCGTCTAGGCCTCGACCTTTAGCGCCAGTGTGCCAATTTTGTGAGACTGTCACCACATAGTGTTTGTGTTACTGCGTAACTTTTGCTATGTTTTCGTTACCTCATAACGAAAACAAAAAAGGTGCATAATGGCGAAAACGAACTCACAACGACAAGCACAATACCGTAAGGCCCGCGCCACGGCTGGCGCAGACGGCAATGGGGAGCGGCGCATCAGCTCGTTTGTTTCGACTTCCGCCGCGCTCGCACTGGGTCGCTTATCCAAGCGTTATGGCGTAACGAGACGAGAAATTCTAGAAAAGCTACTCACCGCAGCGGACGAAGAGATATTAAAAACCCTCGACCCAGACACGGCAGAATGGACCGAGTACTTTGGCGTTACCGCGTAACAATCGTTATGCTGGCTTAGCGTGCTTTAAATTCCGTTTTCTACAGCGCCCCCGTCTTGCGCTGTACTTTGTAGCTCAATCAAGCTACAATACATGCTTTAACCGGAGAGATAAATCATGGCTGCAACAGCATTTGTCCGAGCGCGGATTGACGAAGCGCTAAAAAACGAAGCTGCCGCTGTGTTGGCAGATATGGGGTTGACCGTCTCCGATATTGTGCGTATTGCCTTGACCAAAATTGCCAAGGAAAAGACCTTGCCGTTTGAGATGCGGCACCCTAACTCACTAACGGCAGCAACAATGACCAAAAGCGAACGCGGTGAGGATGTGCACCACGCTAAAGACGCGAATGACCTGTTCGGGCAGCTTGGTATTTAATGCGTCGGCCAGACTATTCCGGCCAATTTAGGCGTGATGTGAAACAGTCGCAGAAGCGCGGCAAGGACATGGACAAACTCAAGGTCTTGCTGGGGTTGCTTATCGAGGGAAAGCCACTGCCGGCAATCTACCTCGATCATCCGCTGAAGGGCGGATGGCGTGGGTTTAGAGATGCTCACATCGAACCAGACTGGTTGCTAATCTACAAAATAATTGGGGACGTGGTTAGATTTGAGCGGGTAGGGCGGCATGTAGATTTGTTCGACGAGTAAATGGGGTTTGAAGTCCAGTGGAACGAAAACGTACGCTAAGGTTACGGGTTACGTGACAATTTTTGACGACTGGAACAGTGATCTTCAACGCGAGATGGCGGTAATTTATCGATGCTATTTGGCGTTATCGCGGCGCTCAAGTGTGCGGTAAACCGTTGCTCTCGATACCGAAAACAGCTCGCCAAGGTCGCTAATCGAGTGCTCGCCAGCGTCGTGCATCCGGCACAGTTCTTTTTGCTGCTTGCTAGATAGCTTGGGTTGCTTACCTCGCAATTTGCCTTTTGCGCGCGCAATCGCCATTCCTTCTCGTGTCCGTAGCCGAATTAAATCGGCCTCGAATTCAGCAAAGGTGGCCAGAATGTTGAAGAACATTTTCCCCATTGGGTCCGTTGGATCATAAACGCTGCCACCCAGCGCCAGTTTTATCCCGCGCGCCATCAGCGAATCCGCGATGTCTCGGGCATCGGGAACGGATCTCGCCAGCCGATCCAACTTGGCCACCACTAAGGTGTCACCAGCACGCACGGCGGCAATCGCTTGATCTAAACCTGGGCGGGAACGATTTGTTCCGGTTAATCCTCGGTCGGTATAGATTCTTTCCGGCTGAACGCCGAGCTCAATGAGCGCGGCTTGCTGGGCAGCGAGGTCTTGCTTGTCTGTTGAGCAGCGAGCATAGCCAATGAGTGTTTTTGCCATGGGTCGGGTGTACGATTAAGGGGGCGTGAGTGAGATTCAAATCGTACCATCTAAATGAGACGGCGTTAGCTCTGTTTTTGGCTCTTTTTCGAAGGGAATAAAATCGTTCGCTGAACGACCCTCTTGCGGACGCGATGGCTAACGCAATTGGGGGCTCTAAAAGCGCACGCCGCTGCACCCGCTTCCAGGGACCTCAACGGCTTAGCGTGCTTTAAATTCCGTTTTCTACAGCGCCCCCTTCAATCGAGTCGGTGGAAATCTAAAAATTTCGTGGATTTGGGCTTACCCCTTCACTGAGGTTTGGACTGACCTCACATGGTGAAAGCCGCAAATTTTACAGATTTGTCGGTTCTTCCACAGGACCCCTAAACTTCATCACCGCCAACAGCCACCGCCGCGCAGGCCTCGCGTTTAATGCGCACCAATTGCCTATACCCTAACCAAGTAGGTAAAGGGCGCTTCCACCAAAAGGCTAACAAACGATTCGTCGCACTATCTCCAGCGTCAAAGTTCTGCGCAGAATAGTGCACCCGTGCCGTCCAAAACAGTAAGTTAAAATATAGCCGCGTGTGTTGCTGCAAAAAATTTGCGTAGCTAGCGGCTATTTTCTCAAAGATATTGGTGGCGGAGTAAGCGTCAAAATTGAGTGTTAGCCTGTCTTGATTGTGCTGATGTTTGATTGCGCCAATTACGTCCAGTGGTTGCGGCTGGTGGCCGTGGGACAAGAGTTTGTAAATCAGGTCGGTATCCTCACCCACCGAATAATTTGGGTTAAACAGGCCAACATTCAATAAAACTTGGCGCTTCACCGCAAACCCATAACTTGCCCCAATGGTGGCGGCAGCACACATTAGCGAAGTACCTTTGGCTTTTACGCTGTAACGCCGCAAGCGGTAACCCATGAGTTGATTATTCACATAATGCGCTTCCTTCACGTTCGACCAGAAAAACGCAATATTCGTGTTGTCCCGTATGGCGAGGCTTAGGGCGTTTATATAGTTGTTAGCCAGTTCGTCGTCATCATCCAAAAAAAGCACCCACTCTCCTGTAGCCGCCTGTATGCCGGTATTTCTCGCACCGGAAACACCTAAGGAAATGGGGTGTTGTAAATAGGTAATTTTGGCTCCGTAATCAGCCAGTATGGTATCGTATTGGCTTTGCGAACCATCGTTAATGACGATAACCTGCAAATTGCTATAGTCTTGGTTAAACACGCTTTGCAATGCACGGGTTAGCTCGGCGGGCCGGTTAAACGTGGGTATCACTACGGAAATGTGAGGTAGCGCCGTTAAATTTTTCGGTGGCGTAGTCTTAATTACGTCGGGCAGTTCCTGCCTTGGCTCGTCGGGGTAGTACAGCTCCACAGCTATTTCCGCGAAATAGCACTCAAAAACAACTGGGTCGAGTTTAATGATGCGGGCACTCGCCGCTGGGTCGTAGATATAATATTGCCCGCCAATAATGTCGGTGAGCACTACAAAGTGGTGTTTATTCCACAAGATTAAGCAGGGTAATTTTAAGCGTGGCACATCGTTGGCTGTGCCGCCAAGTGCGCGCGGGCTTAAGCCATACTGCCCAAAAATGCTAACTAAATCTCGCAAATTTCCGGTTTGTTGACGCGTTGCGCATTCCGCAAGCAGTGCCTCATAGCCCACATCTTTGCCAAAATAATTCAGCAGCATAGTCGCACAGGCTAATCCGTTCCGCGCTGGTTGCACCTCGCGCAAGGGTTTAAAGTTTCGGTAGGTAGGCCGGCGGACCCAAGGCAAAAAATTACCATTCACGGTGAATACTCCATTACGCAAAATGTTTAGGGCTGCAGCGGCGTTGGCCTGCACGCCTTAGCCACAAATTCGCTTTACGTCCTTTGCCGTAGGCCAAGGCGCGCTGGGCTTTCACAAATTCGAAAAATGGTTGCCGAGCCTGCGCAGGTGCACCGGGTAAAAAGCACACATCCAGTAACAGGGTAATATGCCCTTCATGCCATTCGCAGGAATAGGCTGGCAGCTCCTGACTGCGATACAGGCGCGCAACCGTCTCGCGGATAACCTTGGCCCAGGCAAAATACCCAATAGGCACGCCAGAGGCGTCCCGCACTATGCAGTAGGTTTGGTTGCCAACAGAACAGCCTAATAGATGCTGTAGTGGCGGGCTGGCTTCTGCCCCGGCTTGTTGGCGAATACTGCATAACAGCTCGAAGGTTTCTTTGCGTTGCTCCGCGGTGAATGGGGTCATGTTGGCCACCAAATTTTGCGGGCTGATGTAATGGCAAAAATCATCAGCGGGTTCATACAGTTTCCAGCGCTGCCATAACCGGCGCAATGGCTTCTAAGTAGGGTAAAAATTCAAAATTCTGAATGCTCAGCAGTGTGCCTGGCATGTTTCGCAAGCTCATCAGCAATGAATTAAATGTGTCAAAAGTAGCTATTGGTGCTGGCCAGTTGCCATCCAAACTATAGGTGCCAGTCGTGGCGCTGTAATGCAAACTGGCTTGGCTAGTGGCGAATAACACCACACGGCCATTTACAGGCTCCGCAAAAACCCAGCTGGCTACGTCTGCCGAATCGTTAATGACGGGTATAAACGCCTCCGGCTCAGCAGAAAACAAAAGCATCTCGATAGGAATGATCTTGAATTAAACGTTGCCGAACAGAAGCGGCCGTTATAGGTGTGTAAGTGCGTGTGCTACGAAATGTCGGGTCAGTTTGTCCGGTGGGTTCAACAATTGACCGGATATCATCAAGTAAAGACGGTAGCG
>CAMCXE010000236.1 GCA_945882995.1 Thalassocella blandensis
GCTGCCTTACCACTTGGCGACACCCCAGTAGCTTTATTGACTTTTGCGGAGGTAGGAATGCAACGGCGATTCGTTAACGCCTTTGGCAACAAAGCCTTTCAGCTTGTGTGGCCGCATGGCTAATACTGCACAGGCTTCATCTTCAGCAGCAAAGGCCGTGAACACACTCGCACCGGTTCCCGTTAACTTTGCTGGATATAAGCTTGTTGAGCCAAAACTGTTGAGCCAATCAACCGCATACTTCACTTCGGGGAAAAGATCCTCAACCAATGGTTGACAGTCATTCCGCCCGCCCTCCTCAAGGAAGGCGCGCATAGTAATGGCGCTAGAATTTCTTGTCAATTTATTGTGGGAAAAAATGCGCCCTGTGGGCACTTCACACTGAGGGGTAATAACCAGGTACCAGACCTCGGGAAGGCTTATCGGCGTAAGCTGCTCCCCAGTGCCCTCAGCCCATGCGCTCTGGCCGCACACAAATACGGGGATATCGGCACCGAGGCGCTGGCCGAGGTCAGCCAGTTGTTCTAGGCTCAGGCCGGTCCGCCACACATGATTCAGGCCCACTAACGCACTGGCGGCATCCGAGCTGCCACCACCAATGCCGCCCCCCATGGGTAAGCGTTTATGGAGCAGGAAATCGGCACCTAAGGAGCAGCCGCTGGCCTCCTGTAATAGCCGCGCGGCGCGATAGATAAGATTGGCTTCAAGCGGCACGCCCGGTAACTCGGGGGTAAGACTGATGATGCCATCGTCCCTAGGGGTCAACTCCAGCGTGTCGCCGTAACTTAGCAACTGAAATACGGTTTGCAGATTGTGGTAGCCGTCAGGTCTACGCCCAGTGATGTGCAGGAATAGATTTAACTTGGCAGGACATGGCAGGATGAGAGTAAGCATGTGTGGCCCTTAGTGCGCAAGAGGAGCGTCTAGGGTCCAGATTTTGGTCACCATGACGATTTTAACGGCGTCCCGTGTGGCAACCAGCTTACTCGGCAGCAGCCAGCCATTTTGTTGGCGATAGTCACTGTAGAGGATGTGCCAGCCGAGCTGGTCGAGGGAGGCTAGATTGCCTTGAGCATCTTGAGTGCTGGCGCTAACCGCGGCGCTGGGGGCCGGCACACCCTTAATCCAATGTTGAAGTTCGGTGATGGGCACTTGCCACCCCAGGGCTTTTGCCATGAGCTGCTCAGGCGAACCCGCCACCTGCTTGCCATGTTCTTGATCTTCAAACGACACCTGCTTGCCGCTTTTGACCAGCCATGCGGAGCCTAATCCGAAGGGGCCGAAAAAGCGCAATTTGTAGTTGTCGCCGCTCTGCTGCCAGTCAAAAGAGGCATTGGTTTGGTAGTTTTTAGCGGCGAGGGCAATTTTGCCCTCGGCTTGCCAGTAGCGCTTCACGGCAAGTTGCGTGGTCTGCACCGGCTGCGTTTGCGGACCATGAGAGGCGCAACCCGCAATGCCTAAAAGCAGAGTGAAAACAGCAAACTGAAAACAACGCAATAACAACACAAATCAATCCAAAGTGACCGACAGGCGGTTAAGTGTTTCACGGACCACAAGGCTACCCGGCCTAAGCTCTAGGCATTGTCGCCAAATTTTGCGCGCCTCCTCCGTGTCGCCGGCCACCCATAGGGCTTCCCCCAAGTGGGTGCCAATTTCAGGGTCGGGCATTCGGTCAAAGGCGGTGCGCAGTAACTTGATCGCTTCACGCCGCTTGCCTTGATGGAAATAGATCCAGCCCAAGCTATCCATGATGGCCGGCTCGTCCGGCGAGAGCAACAGCGCCTGCTGCACGTAGTCCGCGGCTTCGGCCAAGCGGTCGGGCTGGCTGCTCAGGCCATAACCTAGGGCGTTAAGCGCCACGCTATTTTTAGGTTCAATCTTGATAATACGGCGCAAATCGGCTTCGGCTTCGGCATTGCGCCCCAAACGGGTATAGAGCAGGGACCGAGCATAGAGTACTTGGGTAGCGTCGGGGTGCTGTTGCAGTAATTGATTGAGCACCGCTTCCGCCTCTAGATAGCGCTGGAGGTCCGCTAACAAATTGGCTTCCAGCAGGTGGATGCCGCCCACCTGTGCGCCCTGCGCTAGCGGAGCTTGGCTGCGCAGCCTGTCCAGAGCGTCTTGTGCTCGGCCCTGACTACTCAGCAGCTGAGTATATTGTGCAAGGGCCGGTAATAATTCATTGCCAGCGTTCACTTGGCGATAATGTTCCATGGCCTCGGGAATTTGCTTCATTTGCTGGGCGATGCGCCCTGCATAGTAGTGCGCGGCACTGCCATGGCTGGGGTCATCAAATAGCTTAATGAGGTATGCCTGCGCCTCGGGTAGTTTTTTTTGCTCGATCAAGACCAGAGCCATGGCCATGTTGAGGTCTGGATCCTGCGGGGCCTGCTTCAACAAAATCTCAAATTGCGCCTGCGCCGCCGGCAGATTTTGCGCCGCTAAACCTTTGGCATAATAAAGGCGCAACCGAGTGTTGTCCGGTTGTAAGTCCAACAATCGCTGAATTTTAGCCTGCCCCTCAGCCCCCCGCCCCAGCACTTGCAGCAAGCGCGCCTGCTGCATTAGGGCATTAACGTCGTCGGGTTTAATCGCCACGGCTTGATTGGCCAAGGTTAAGGCTTCGGCTTTTTGACCCTCATGCAGCAACAAGTAGCTGGTGCCCAGCAGCAAAGCGGGTGCTTTGGGGTGTTGGGCCAGTAACCCTTGGTAAAGCGGCAACATCAAGGCGCTTTGATTTTCGGGTAAGGGAGTGCGGCCGCTGGGCGCAGCGGGCCCTGCACCAATTTGGGTTACTTGGGCCGCCAGAATATCCAAACCTGACTCGCTACCCCGTTGCAGCAAGTACTGTCCTTGGGCAAAGGCTTCGCTGATGCGATTGGCGCGCGCCAGCTCCACCAACGCGGCTTGATGCGCCTCGATTTTGTCTGGGGCTACCTCCACCCATAGCAGGGACATGCGCAGTGCCACATCGCCCATATTGAGCCGCCGCGCAATTTGTGTTGCATGCGCCACTATCTCAGGGTCGCGGGTGAGTTGGGCCTGCTGCACATAATTGCTTAGCAAAATATCGTAACGTTGCCGGCTGCCAGCCACTTCGGCCACTAATAATGAGTAGAACGTATTGGCTTCGAAAGGCTTATATGTGGGTTTCGGTGCGGGGGCCACCGGCGCTGGCGCCTCGGTGCTGGGTGCGGATTTGACGGGATGCAACCCGCAGCCGGTAAAGCCAAGGCAGGCCATAAGCAACCAGCGATGGCTGGGCAATAAGCGAAGCAAAGGTAGCGTCATGGCAAAGTCGGTCACGTTTTAGGGAATCGAGGGATTACTTGTCTGGTCAGTGACAAGCGGGGCGCTATGATGTTCACCGGTGCGCGCCTATAATCCCGTCACTGCGCAGCGACAGGGGCCACAGGGCCGGACACAGCACGTCATCATAGTCGTTGGCTCCATACCTGGCCAGTGGCGACGCCGCCAGCCGCGTTTGCCCAGCGCACGGCGATACCTAGCCGCCAAGCAGCTTGTCGGGAGCTGTCTATGCTGGAATAACACAAACACCCTTTCCAAAATTGAACACGTTTATTAGCGCCTGACATAGCGCTCTTAGGACCACACAAGCGGTTATGACACTAATTGCACTGGGTATTAACCACAACACGGCATCTCTGGATGTGCGCGAGGCCGTGGCCTTTGCCCCAGAGCAATTGCGCCATGCCCTTGATCACGCCCGTACCAATGCCAACCTGCGTGAAGTCGCCATTTTATCCACCTGTAACCGCACCGAAATTTATGCGGATTTAGACGGCGAACCCGAAGCGTTATTGCACTGGCTGGCAGGTTTTCATAGCACGGAACCCGCCGCCCTAGCGCACTGCCACTACGTATATCAAGGTATGGATGCGGCGCGCCACATGATGACCGTGGCCAGCGGGTTAGACTCTTTGGTACTGGGTGAGCCGCAAATTCTCGGCCAAATGAAAACCGCTTACGCCCAGGCCGATGCCGCACAAAGCCTCGGCAGCCGTCTCCACAGCACCTTCCACAAGGTATTTTCCGTGGCCAAGCGGGTGCGCTCGGAAACCGCCATAGGTGAAAATCCGGTCTCGGTGGCTTATGCGGCCGTGAGCCTCGCCCAACAAATTTTTTCCGACCTCAAACGCGATACCGCCATGCTGATCGGCGCCGGCGAAACCATTGAACTGGTGCTGCGCCATTTGGTGGAAGCGGGCATCAGCAAAGTGATTATAGCCAACCGCACATTGAGCAACGCGCTGGAACTGGCCGCACCCTTTGGCGGCGAGGCGATAGTGCTCGCCGATATCCCCGACCATCTACATCGCGCCGACATCGTCATTTCCTCCACTGCTAGCCAATTGCCCATTTTGGGTAAAGGCGCCGTGGAAGCCGCGCTAAAGAAGCGCCGCCATAAACCCATTTTTATGGTGGACATTGCCGTACCTCGCGACATCGAGCCCCAGGTAGCAGAACTCGCCGATATATTTTTATATACCGTGGATGATTTAAAAGTCGTCATCGACGAAAATATGCGCTCGCGCCAAGCCGCGGCGCAAATTGCGCGGGAAATTATTGAAGAAAGCCTGTTGCATTATGAGCAGGAATTAAAATCACTGGACGCGGTAGCTAGTGTGCGCGCGTTCCGCGAAAGTGTAGAAGCCGCGCGGGATGCCGAACTAGCCAAAAGTTTGCGGCTGCTGCGCACGGGTGGCAACGCCGAAGAAATTCTAGCGGCACTGGCGCGCAACCTTGCCAATAAGTTTATGCACAAGCCTACTGCGGCATTAAAAAAAGCCAGCGCCCAAGGCAATTTTCAAATGATTAGTGATTTTCAAACCCTATTTGAATTGGATATCAGCAACACGGGCGACACAGCCCCAACAAGCGAGAAAGAATGAAAGCCTCCATCCTTGATAAATTAGACAGCCTGAGTGAGCGCTACCAAGAAGTGGGCGCACTACTCAGCGATGCCAGCATCATCAGCAAACAAGATCAATTCCGCGAATTATCCAAAGAGTACGCGGAATTAGAGCCTGTAGTTATCGCCTACCGCGATTACCGCAAAGTGCTCACCGATTTAGATGACGCACGGGAAATGCTTAATGATCCCGAAATGCGCGCCATGGCTATGGAGGAAATCAACCACAGTGAAGCCATAATTGCGCCGCTGGAAATGGACCTGCAACGCCTGCTCTTGCCACGCGACCCACGGGATAACAAAAACGTATTTTTGGAAATTCGCGCCGGCACTGGCGGTGACGAAGCCGCCATATTTTCCGGCGATTTATTTCGCATGTATTCACGCTACGCCGAAACACGCGGCTGGAAGGTGGAGGTCATTTCCGAAAGTGAAGGCGAGCACGGCGGCTACAAAGAAATTATTACCCGCGTAGTGGGCCATGGTGTGTATTCCCAATTAAAATTTGAATCCGGCGCACACCGCGTGCAGCGTGTACCTGCCACTGAATCCCAAGGCCGCATTCACACCTCCGCCTGCACCGTGGCCGTAATGCCCGAAGCCGACGAAACTGACGAAATTGCCATCAACAAAGCAGATATTCGTGTGGACACCTTTCGCGCCAGTGGCGCCGGCGGTCAGCACGTCAATAAAACGGATTCCGCCATACGTATTGTGCATATTCCCACCGGCATAGTGGTGGAGTGCCAAGACGAACGCAGCCAGCATAAAAACCGCGCCAAAGCCATGAACCTACTGGCCACCCGCATTAATTCCGCCGCCGACGAAAAAGCCGCAAAAGATATCTCGGATGAGCGCAAAAGCTTAGTGGGCAGTGGCGACCGCTCGGAACGCATCCGCACCTACAATTATCCCCAAGGCCGCGTCACCGATCACCGCATTAATTTAACGCTCTATAAATTAGACGAAATTATGGAAGGTGGTGCCTTGGGTGATGTAATTGGACCCTTGGTGAATGAATTCCAGGCGGATCAATTGGCGGCATTGGCGGATTAATTGATTCCCTGCGCGCAGAATCCAGCATTGATTTCCCAAAAAAAATACTGCTGCCGCTTTGCCAGCAAGAAACAGGGGCGGGAAGCCGCAGCAAAACCAAGATATAGGTTGGCACGCATTGGCGTCCATCCAATGATCCAACCAGCGGTTACACGCCACTTGCC
>CAMCXE010000237.1 GCA_945882995.1 Thalassocella blandensis
GGTGAGCTAGGCGGCTGTACAAATTTTGTACAATTTGGGGCGGTTTGTGTACAGTTCATGGGGGGGGCTCCAATAAAGTCTGGTGTGGATTATGCCTTTAGTGTGCTGTTTTTAAAAGGGATTTTTCTTAACTTAATGACATTGCCCCCGCGCTTATGGCCACAACACCGCTTTTGGCTGCAAGTGGCACGGTGCTTTCACCATGAGAGTTGTCCCCCCATGCTACTACGGAACCATCGGCCTTGAGGGCCAAGGAGTGCCCATCAGCAGCGCTCACCGCAGTTACGCCGGCTTTGGCGTCAAGCGGCAATGTGGTTTGGCCATAGGTATTATCTCCCCAGGCTATAACAGAACCATCGGTTTTTAGAGCCAAACCGAAGCTCACTCCATAATCGGCAAGGCTCAAGGATTTTATACCCGTTAGCGGCCCGACGCTGGGGGCCAGATCCCCCACCACAGTGCCATCGGTTTTAAGGAATAGCGGCGCCGCATTTATCGCAGCTACACTGCTTTGTGCCTCTGCAGGCACTGGAGCTAGCCCGTGCGATAGCCAAGCCACCACGGATCCGTCAGCCTTGAGCGCGTAGTTATAAGCACCCAAAGCTACAGCGATCACACCACTTTGGGCTACCACCGGCACGCTGGTATCTGCGCCCCAAGCGACTACTGAGCCGTCGGCTTTAAGGGCTAGGCTATGTGTAGAGCCAGCACTAACAGCTACCACTCCGCTTTTAACGTCTGCCGGCAAGTCGATAGGGCCAAAAGACTTTCGCCCCCAGGCGATTACAGAACCATCGGTTTTAATCGCTAAGGCGTAATCCAATCCCGCGCTTATTGCAATCACGCCGGTTTTGGCGGCAACTGGGACGTTTGTGTCGTCCAAAGAGCCCCAGGCCACTACTGACCCATCGGCTTTGAGGGCAAGGCTATAGGAGCCCGCAGCGCTAATCGCTATTACGCCACTCTGTGCGGCGGCGGGCACAGTAGTCTCGCCATGATCATTGCGACCCCATGCCAGCACCGATCCATTACTTTTGAGCGCTAAACCGTGGTCATAGCCGGCACTTATGGCCACTACACCACTGCCTGCGGCAGTAGGTACTTTGCATTGGTCCCAGAAATCGGAGCCCCAGGCAACCACAGAACCATTGGGTTTTAGTGCCAAGCTGAAGTCACTGCCGGCGCTAAGCGCCACCACGTTGCTTTGAGCGCTTAGCGGGATATTGGTTAGGCTGGGCATATCGCTTGGGCCGTCACCCCAAACCAGTACAGTGCCATCAGCCTTAAGGGCCGAACAATGAAGACGACCAGCGCTTACCGCCACCACACCAGTTTGCGCGGCCACCGGGATATGGCCCGTACACCCAAACCCATACTCCCCCCAGCCAACCACTTCACCACTTGCTTTCACGGCCAAGCTGAATCCGTCGCCGGCAGACAATTTTGAGCCACCAGGTTTGGTTGGTATGGGAAGCAGAGTCAGAGACATGCCCGAGGAGCTGCTGGACGACGAGCTAGAAGTGCTAGGAAGCACAGATTTAGTCTTACTTCCCCCACAGGCCGAAACGACTATGGTGGTTAACAGAAAAATTGCACCCAGGTGCAGGGTTTTACAGGGTCTAGTATTAAGCATTTACCACTCCATTTTGTTGAATTGTTTTGCCAACGTAAAGGCAAGCGCATTTAGCCGGTTGGCCTAGGCGCTTGTCAAATATATTGTCAGATAAACCCCCTGCGCCCGAAGGGGCGTGACTGAAACTAATAGCACTCTGTGGTTTCGCTATTTTCGCGTTGAATTCTCCACCGTACTTGCTTGAGTTTTGGATCCGAAAATCACCGCTCACAAATTTAATCAACCCGCGCCACAAACTAATCTCAAACAATTTCCGCCGCATCCGCATCCATTTTCAACCACCGCCTCAACCGCCCCTCAACCCCCGTCATATAAGAAAACACCACCGGCACCACCAACAAACTCAAGGCGGTTGAGGTTATTAAGCCGCCGATTACCGCAATAGCCATGGGTTGGCGGAAGCTGGCGTCGCCGCCGAAACCGAAGGCGAGGGGTAACATGCCGGCGATCATGGCCACGGTGGTCATTAATACGGGGCGCACGCGTTTTGAAGAGGCTTCAAGAATGGCTTCATGTTTGGATTTATGCGGTTGTTGCAAAGCCACAATGGCGAAATCCACCAGCAAAATAGAATTTTTAGTGACTATACCCAGCAGCATGACCAACCCAATTAATGCAGGTAAACCCAATTCCGCATGGCCAATTAATAAAGCCACAAAGGCACCGCCCACCGAGAGGGGCACGGCGGATAAAATGGTTATAGGCTGCAGCCAATTTTTAAATAATAAAACCAATACGGAATACACGCAGACTACGCCGGTAAGTAGAGCAATAATAAAACCGCTAAATAAATCCACCATAATTTCTGCATCACCACCTTCCATTAAATGCACGGAACTGGGTAGCGCTTGCATGCTGGGTAGAGCTTTTACGTCGGCTAGTGCCGCGCCTAATGCGTAGCCACCTAAATCGGCGGAAATACTCACTTGTTGTCGCCGGTCGATGCGCAAAATTTGTGAAGGAGCGCTACGCAATTGAATGCTGGCAAGGCTTTTTAGCGGCACTAAACCCTGTTGGCTGCGCACCTGCAAATTACCTAAGGTTTCGGGGTCGGTGCGCATGTCGGGCGGCAGCATTACGCGAATATTTAATTGACGGCGATCGGCATTTAATTTAGCCAAGGCTTGGTCGTAGTCTCCTGCTAAGGCAATACGCAGGGTTTCGCCGATGGTTTGGGTGGAAACGCCGCGCTCCCCGGTTTGGGTGGCGTCGGGTATTACTTGAATTTCCTGTTGTTCTAAACTGGCGGTTGAGGTTACGCCACTTAAATAGGCTAAATGGCGAATATCCTGCTCCAGGGCGCGGGCACTGCTGGCCAGTGCTTGGGAATCCTCACCGGTGAGTAAAATTTGCAGTTTTTCCCCGGGAGCGCCCGCACCGGCGGAATATTTTATACCGGGAATTTTGGCCAGCTGTGCGCGCATGGCATTTTCAATGTGAGTTTGTGTAGGCCGCGGTTTGGGTTCGAACACTACCAATAAAATCGCTTTGCGCACCTCACCCACGGGGATGCTACCCATATGCGGCGCACCTGCGGCGCCTATGGTGGTAAAAATGGTGGTAACGCCGGGCACATGGCGCACCGCATTACGCGCCTCTTCGGCTTTTTTTTGAGTGTGCGCCAAATTGCTGCCGGGCGGTGTTTCGATATGTACAAAGGTCATGCCTTCATCGGAAGCCGGAATAAAACCCGCTGGTAGAAAATTAACCAAGCCCACGGAGCCAATAAAAAATAGGGTTCCCGCGATTAATGTGGTTTTACGGTGCAATAAACACCATCTAGCTGCTTGTAAATAATGGTGTGTTAATTTGCCGGTGGTTTCGGCCTTGCCAAATTTATCTGGTGCAAGGGGTTTGAGTAAAAAAATGGCCGCCATGGGGGTGATAATTCGAGCCACCAACAGGGAAATTAACACGGCGATTACCAGCGTCCAGCCGAATTGTTTAAACACCAAGCCGGGAATGCCGCTCATTAAAGCCGTGGGCAAAAATACCACCACGAGGGTGGCGGTAGTGGCAATAACGGCCAAAGCAATTTCATTTACCGCGTCAATAGTGGCTTGTTTTACGGTTTTTCCCATCTGCTGATGACGGGCAATATTTTCCACTTCCACAATGGCGTCGTCCACCAATACGCCTACCACTACCGCCATGGCCAGCAGGGTAATGGTATTTAAGGAAAAACCCGCCCAAGACATAAATGCAAAGGTGGGAATAATGGATAAGGGCAGGGCAATGGCGCCAATTAATGTGGCGCGCCAGTCGCGCAAAAATAAAAATATTACCAATACCGCCAATGCCGCACCTTCATACAGCATATCCATGGAGCCTTGATATTGGTCCAAAAGGCGCGGCACGCTGGACCGAATTAAATGAAACGACACATCGGGATATTGCGTATGTAATTCCTGAATGGCTGTGGCAATGGCGCTGGCTAAATGGGTTTCGTCAAACCCTTTGGTGCGCAACACCTGAAACCCAATGGCGGGCTGGCCATCCAATAACGCCGCTTGCAAGCGCTGGGCATGAGTGTCAATAATTGTGGCCACTTGGCCTAAGCGCAGGGTTTCGCCATTGTGTAGGCTGACGGGTAAAGCCGCCAATTCGTCGGCGGTTTTTACCGTGGCAATGGTGCGTACGCCTTGCTCGGTGTTGCCCAATTGGCTGCGCCCGCCGGAGTTTTCCTGTTGTATTTCTTTAATGGCGTGGGAAATATCCGTCGCCGTTAAACCCACCGCCGTTAATTTTAATGGGTCCACTTGTACTTGGATTTCCCGGTTAACGCCGCCCTGCCGGGTAAATTGCCCCGCACCGCGCAGCGCCATAATTTTGCGGGCGATGGTGTTATCCACAAACCAGCTTAATTCTTCCTCGGTCATGGTGTTGCTGGCTACGGCATAGGTTACCGTAGGATTGTCCGACCCCACCTCGAGTTTGCTCACCTGCGGCTCTAATACTGTGGGTGGTAGGTCACTGCGAATAGAATCTAAAGCCGCTTTTACATCGGCTACCGCATCCGTAATATTTTTTTCTAATTCAAATTCCACCACCATGGCCACACTGCCACTGGACACGGTGGTATGGGTATGGCGCAGCAATTTTAAATTGGCTAAGGCGTCTTCCGCTTTGCGCGCTACTTCGGTTTCCAATTGAGAAGGCGCTGCACCCGGTTGGTTTAGGGTTACATTCACCATGGGTAAATCCATGTCGGGGAAATCCTGCACTTTTAATTTGTGAAACCCCCAAAGGCCGGTAAGAGTTAATAAAATAAAAATTAAAATAGCGGCGCTAGGATTGCGTAAAGACCAAGTGGCTAAATTCATTTAGCGGCCCCCGCCGGTGCAATGGTTGGCACTTGAATTTTATCGCCGGAATTTAAAAATCCTGCGCCCTCCTGCACCAGCTTGTCCCCCGCGGCTAGACCACTGGTAATCTCCACATCATTTTTGTCGCGTCGGCCAAGGCTCACCAATTGTTGTTGCGCTTGCCCATCCTTCACTTTGAATACCCAGGTTTTACCGTCCTTCACCACCACACAATTTGCGGGCACCACTATGGCAGCGGTGTTGCCAGCTAAAATATGGCCATCGGTAAAGGTATTTACGGCAATATCCGGTGTGCCATCCAGCAATACCCGCACCTGCGCCAAGCGGGAATTGGCGGTAAGCTGCGGTGAAATGCTGCGTATTTTGCCGCTCCAAGTTTGATTATTGGCCAAGCGAATTTGCACCGGCATATCCACTTTTACCCGCGTGCGGTCCGCTCCATCAATTTGGACCACCCATTCCAATTTATTTTGGCGCAATAGGCGAAACAGCGGCTCGCCGCCTTGCGCCACTTGCCCTAATTCCAGGCTGCGCCACAAAATTTTGCCGTCGTCCGGCGCTTGCAGTGTGGCATCAGCCAATTTAATGTCCGCCAGTGTTACCGCCGCCGCTGCCTGTGTTTGCATGGCTTCAGCGGTGGCAGCGGTGTTGGCCACTTGCTCATATTCCTGCGCGCTCAGTACGTGCTTGGCTTTCAGCGCCTCCATGCGTTTTAAATTGCTTGCGGCCAAGGTGGCATTCGCGGCTGCCACGGCAAGGTTAGCTTTGGCTTGGTTCAACTGCGCACGCAGCAGGTGGTCATCAAACCGCGCCAGCACCTGCCCCTTGCGCACCACATCCCCCTCTAATACCTTCACCTCCACAGCCCCCACGCCCTGAGTTTTGGCGCTCACCACCGCCACTTCCCAAGGCAACACCTCGCCCTGGGCGCTGATAGCCACCGGCCAGTTGGCGGTATTGGCGGTGACCGTGGTGACCATAACGCCTTGATTGGTAGCGGCAGCGGGCGCGTCGGCCGCTTGGACGCAAAGGGCGAAACTGCACGCGCAGATGGCAGCCAGCAGGAGTTGGCAAGCGGAGCGGGGAAAATGCATTGGGGGGGTATCTCGAGGCTGGGCGATTTGAGCGGTAAGTATAGAGGGGCTGGAGGGTAAACATACAGGGTGGGGT
>CAMCXE010000238.1 GCA_945882995.1 Thalassocella blandensis
TTCAAGCTCTTCAAGCTCTTCAAGCTCTTCAAGCTCTTCAAGCTCTTCAAGCTCTTCAAGCTCTTCAAGCTCTTCAAGCTCTTCAAGCTCTTCAAGCTCTTCAAGCTCTTCAAGCTCTTCAAGCTCTTCAGGCTCCAGCAGGTTGCCGATACCCAAGATGCCGCAGGGACAGAAAATTTCGGCGGGCTGGGGTTTTAGTCTGGCTATAAAAGCCGGTGGCTCCGTGATGGCTTGGGGTTTTAACGGCTACCAACAAACCTCCGTGCCGATGGCCGCCCAAAGCGGTGTGGTCGCGGTGAGTGCGGGAGGACGGCACAGCCTAGCACTCAAAGCTAATGGCTCCGTGGTGATGTGGGGGGCGATTAGCTATTTACCGCCAAGCGCTAACAGCGGTGTGGTGGCCGTGAGCGCCGGTGACGACTTCTGTTTAGCGCTGAAAGCTGACGGTTCTGTGGTGGCTTGGGGCGAGAATAGGGATGGGCAAACTACTGTGCCGTTCGAAGCGCAAAGTGGGGTTGTGGCGGTAAGTGCAGGGTCTTTACACAGTCTTGCGCTCAAAAGCGATGGCTCAGTGATGGCTTGGGGCAATAATGATTTTGGACAAACCGATGTACCGCTGGCGGCCCGAAGCGGGGTGGTGGCCATTAGTGCCGGTGTGGACCATAACCTCGCGCTAAAGGCCGACGGTTCGGTGGTGGCATGGGGTTATAGAAACAACAGTGATGTTGCGGCGGTAGGCCCCGGTAATGGCCGTAGTCGCGCCCTAAGCGTCGATGGTTCCGTGCGGGCTCAGGGCGCCACAAGTTCCGGCACGCTCACAGTGCCCCTAGCGGCACAAAGCGGCGTTGTGGCAATTAGCGCCGGCTACCAACACAGCCTTGCCCTAAAATCCGACGGCACGGTGGTGGCCTGGGGCCGAAATACCTACGGCGTAAGCACCTTACCCTTAGCCGGTCAATCCGGGATAGCGACGATAAGCGCTGGCCATTACCATGGTTTGGCGCTAAAACCCGATGGCAGTTTGGTTGCATGGGGCGATTCCGACGGCGGCGTAACCGCCGTGCCTCAAGGCCGGTATCTGGTGCAGGACTCTGATGGCGATGGTGTCGACGATAGTCTAGACGCCTTCCCTTTTAATCCGGCTGAATCAGTAGACTCGGACCAAGATGGAATACCCAATAATGCCGATCAGGACGATGATAATGATGGTGTTCCGGATATTACTGACGCCTATCCTCTGGATAAAACGAAGAGTCGACTGTTCACGCCTAGCCATCCGCAAGGGGCAAAAATAGCAGTTGGCGACAACTTTAGCCTAGCCATTAGAGCAGACGGGTCGGTAGTTGCCTGGGCCAACCATACCATTGACAGCTTCAATTTTGGGGAATTGAACGTGCCGCTCGCAGCGCGTAGCGGTGTGGTGGCGGTAAGCGCCGCCAGCAACCACAGCCTGGCCCTTAAAGTCGATGGCTCGGTTGTGCAATGGGGGGGCAACACACCGGCCTTGCCTATTGCTGCCCGGACCGGGGTAGTTGCTATCAGTGCCGGCTTCCTGTGTAACTTAGTCCTTAAGGCCGATGGCTCGGTGGTGGCCTGGGGTAGCTCTGTGGTAGCCGACGTACCGATTGCTGCGCAGAGTGGTGTAGTGGCCGTGCGCGCTGGCCTTAATTGTTTCGCTCTCAAGGAAGACGGTTCTTTGGTGACTTGGGGGAGTCAACCGATTTATGACGCTCCTAAGAGCTTAGTGGCGTTAGGCGGCGCGAACGTAGGCCTTAGAGGCGATGGCTCGGTGGTGACGTGGGATAAGACTGGCACCAAGGCGGCACCGGACGCCCAAAGTGGTGTGGTAGCTGTAAGCGGGTTGCTAGTCCTCAAAGCAGACGGTTCAGTGATGGCGTTACCATCGGGAGGTAATGCTGCCTATGCCGTGCCTCTTTCCGCGCAAAGCGGTGTAGCGGAGGTGAGCAATGCGATGGTCCGTAAAACTGATGGCTCGCTTGTGTCCTGGGAAAATGGTAACGGCGAAATCCGCCTATTACTTCTGCCCGCCGGCACCTTTTTGGCTAAGGACTCTGACACGGATAGTGTCGACGATAGCATCGACACCTTCCCGTTAGACCGGTCCGAAACCCTCGATACCGATGGTGATGGAATGGGCAACAATGCCGATCAAGACGATGACAATGATGGTGTTTATGATGCTGTCGATGTATTTCCGCTCGATAAAACTAAAAGTCGGCTCTTCACACCCAGCCACCCAGAAGGTTCAACTATATCCTATGGTTGGAGCTTGTTTTTAGCCATTAAACCGGACGGCTCTGTGGCAGGGTCTGGCAATCACGCAACCTACACACAAAAGCCACTGACTCACGGCGTAGTGGCGGTGAGTGCGGGGAGTTACCACGGGCTCGCCCTCAAAACCGACGGCTCAGTTGTAGCCTGGGGCCAAAATAATTGGGGACAATGCACTGTCCCTAGCGATGCCCCTAGTGGCGTGGTTGCCATTAGCGCAGGCCTTCAACATAGCCTAGCCCTTAAGGCTGATGGATCGGTGTTGGCTTGGGGCTCGAACGATTATGGCCTAACCGATGTGCCTGCAGAGGCGCAAAGCGGCATTGTGGCAGTAGCCGCAGGTCTTAAACACAACCTCGCTCTTAAAACTGACGGGTCCGTATTAGCGTGGGGCGATAACGAATTTGGTCAGACCACTATGCCGGAAGCCGCACAATCCCATGTTGTCGCCATCAGCACGCATGGTGACTTTAATTTAGCTCTAAAATCGAATGGATCTGTAGTGGCATGGGGAGGCAGTTCTCCAAGACTCACCAATGTGCCGCTTGCCGCATTAAGCGGTGTGGTGGCGGTGAGCGCGGGTTATACCCACAGCCTAATCTTAAAAGCCGATGGTTCGGTGGTGAAATGGGGCGTGGATGACGGCGGCGATGCCACAACGCCGTTCCCCCCTAACAGTGGTGTCGTGGCGGTCAGCGCAGGCTCAGGGAGTCTAGCCTTAAAAGCCGACGGCTCATTGGTCGCGTGGGGATTTAGTACCGATCTGATATACGGGGACGGTGTGCCTGACGGCCCGTTTTTGGTTAAATAGCGCACACAGTGACAGCAAGGAAGGCAGTTTCTGTTGTGTTTAGCGAGTGATTACCGAAGTTCAAACTAGTGACAGACAAACTTTTCTAGCTACTCGTTTTGCAGTGGTCCACCAAAATTTCATAGACGCAATCCCCGCCGAGGCAGGGATTGCGTCACCTGCTCTGGGTTTTATACATGCGCGAGATTTTATTCACTGTTTTGGTTTGATCCACTCAAGCACCTCACCAGCTTCTACTCGCGCATACCAGTTTGGGCCAAAAAGCGCGGGGAAATTTAGCGCTTTGATAATGGCGGGAAATTTCGGGTCAAGTTCATCAATCAATATTTGGTCTGGGCAGTATAAAAATAGCCCTAGCTCGTCACATAGCGATAGAACTGTTGAAACCACCATTCGCTGAATGCTGTTGTAGGGTATTTCCCGCGAGCTAAAAAGGCTTTTGATGATTAGCCGGTCGTGCTCGACATGAATTTTACTCACCGGCCCGCCCTCAGTAGTTCACAAATCGTAGTGTCTCCCAGTGCCGATTTGAGAAAAACCCGCCTCAACCCGCCTCCACAAACCGCACCACCCCCTCCACACTCGGCGCTTTGCGTTCTTTAAAACTTTTTGCAGCGCGGGCTACCGCTTGTAGGGTTTTTTCGGGGGTATAGGTGGGGCTGGTGAAAATACCTTTAAAAAACAAACCAACACGTTTAATGGCGGGCTGTTGTTGATGCTGCACGTCGGCCAGTAAATCCAGTGTGGTGCCGGCACCGGCGTGGGCGCTGCGATAGCTGGCGGACATTAATTTAGGGTTTTGTTGTACGAAGTTTTTAAAATCTTCTGGCGTCCAGTTTAGGCGGTCCAAGGCTTCGGTTAATTCACGCTCGGCCATTTGTTTGGCTTTAAATAATTGCATTTGTACGCGGCTATACACATTTACCGCGCCGTCGCCGTTGGTTTCGATGGGTAAGAAAATAGCGGCGGGGAAGAGTTCGGTAATTAGCGATTGCACCCCGTCGGAAACCGCGCTGGACGGCATACAGCCAAAGGGTTTAATGCTGAGGGTCATGTTGACCTTTTGGTCCACCACATTGTGGATTAATTTGCCCACTTCCATATGGCCTTCGCCGCCGCGCAGGTTGTTGTCGTAAAACGCGTGGCTAATTTTGGCGATCTGTTCCATGTCGGGTAAATGATGATCGCGCAGGCCGAGGATTTTGGCATAACCGTGAAAAATGCCGCGCATAAAGGCTTCGGCGCCGCGCAACATCCACAATTTTTTCCCAGCATTCACATTTTCTAACGCAAATTTACTGCCTTCTTTACCGCCTTTGTCTACGCCTTTTAATGCCATGCGTTGGCGGGTGTCATATTGCGCGCCCCACAATAAATACAGCCCCCAATTCACCACTAATTGAATATCCACTTCTGCACCTTCTTGCTCTAAAAAGCGGTGCATTTTGTAGTTGCCATCGCCCTCCGTAGTCATGGCCCAAAATTCGCCAATAATCGCCACTTTGGGTTTTACTTGGGTGCGGTCCACGCGGATGGCGGCTATTTCTTTGCGGGTTTGCCAGAGTGCCTTTAGTAAGCCTTGGCGTGTTTCAAAGGCTTGGGCGATACGCTGTTTGGCATTGTGGATCACCGCATCGGTGCGGCCCTTTTCAATTTCATAGGGGCGAATGCGGTAGCAAAGGGCGTTTAAAATATCGCCCAGCACAATGGCTTTAATCATGGTGATAAAAAATTGCGCATCAATTTTTAGGCCCATTTCCTGGCCTGTGGCTTGTTTAATGCCGCCAGCTTGCTGAAACAGAATGACTCGAAAACCTTCAAAACCCGAGTCGCGTAGGGCCTTGCGGTATTCGGTTACATAGGTGCCAAAACGGCAGGGGCCGCAGGAGCCGGCGGTGGCAAATAAATAATTGGCAATAATATCCGCTTTGGGGATGCCGGAGGCTTCCATGGCTTTGAGCTGTTTAACCAAATTGCCCACCGTAAAATACGTGGGGTTGCACTGCCCGCGGTTACCAAATTCGCGGCCAAATTGCAGGGCTTCGGTGTCGGGCACATCCATAGCCTGCACTTTATAACCCAAACCGCGAAAGGCGGATTGAATAAATAAGTCGTGCGCCATGGTAAGGCCGGCGTGCAAAATGGTGGTGTGCGCCCGTTGCGCGGCGGTAAAAGTGCTGGGCACTGCGTCAAACCAATGGGCATTTTGCGGTGTGGGTGCGGTTAATGCCGCGCGGGCTAGAGTTGCCTCGCTGGCCACTTGTGCATCAATAGATTTTAAAAAATCCTCAACGCTGCTTGCGGTATCTTGGGCGGTGGATTGCATGCTTAGCTCCTAATCTATTTCGACGGCGGATATGAGTGACGCGGCAATAATGCCTTGGGCGATAGGCGCGGGTGCGGCACCGTTGGTTTTATGACGAGAATTCTGACCACTATGGGGCGTGAAGGCCTGCACACCGTCGTTGGCGGCGTATTGGCCGAGCAGCTGGGATTTTCTAACGCGCCATTTTTCCAATTCGGCAATATACACAGCATCCTGTTTGATTTTTTCCGGTGCGGCTTCCAAAAGTTGTAAACGCTTTTCAATTTCTAGCAGTGTTAATTCCCGTGTTTGTTTGGCGTTATCTTCGAGTTTTTCTTCATTGAGTTTTAAGGTGTAGCCGTAGGTTTTAACGCGAATTTTTATGGAGCCGGAAGGTTTGTTGGCGTCTATGTCGTGCAGGGCGGAATAGGGCGTATTGTTAGCGCCCATAATGCGGTCGATAAGCCCGTAGGTGGGAGCATCGTGGCCGCATTTAAAGCTGGACAAATCCAATACCGCCACATTGGGGTGGCGCGCCGCAAATTTTGCTGCCCAGACTTTCTGCACGGAATTTACACTGTAGTTTTCTGGCCATACATCGTGAATTTCCAGCGGCGAATTGATATGCTTTAAACGCAAATCCTCGGCGAAGTAAGGGGCCAAATACTCTTTATCTTTGGGGATGGAGCGCATGGATAAAATGGGGTAGCCCATGGC
>CAMCXE010000239.1 GCA_945882995.1 Thalassocella blandensis
AATGGGTGGACGGCACCTTATTCGTAGGGGAATCCGGCAGCGGCCACGCCGTGGTGATGGACGGCCCGCCCGATCATGGCGGACGCAACATGGGTATTCGCCCCATGGAGATGATACTTTTAGGTTTAGGCGGCTGCGCCTCGTTTGACGTGGTGAGCATTCTCAAAAAAGCTCGCCAAGACGTGGTGGACTGCCGAGCAGAACTCACGGCGGAACGCGCGGAAGGCGTGCCCTCCCCTTTCACCAAAATACATGTGAAGTTTGTGGTGACCGGCAAACAATTAAAACCAGCCCAAGTGGAAAAAGCCGTACAGCTGTCGGCAGAAAAATACTGCTCGGCCTCGATCATGCTGCGTGCGGCAGGCGTGGAAATCACCCATGATTTCGAAGTATTAGAAATTTAACCGCGCCGCTCTAACAAAAAAAGCCGCTACAAAGCGGCTTTTTTTGTTAGATCTAGGGATGTCGGAGTTGGCCAAAGCTCTGCACCTAACCACACCAACGCCCTATTACCATTCAATGGCTAAATTCGATAACTAACCCCAGTCATCACCCTCGCCACCAACCCCATAGCAAATTTAACCGGCGCAGGAAACGCATACCCGCCCGCCGCTAATGCTTGATGCGCATGACGAGCTTCATCAAGCAGCATGGTTTCCACAATCACTCGAGATTTCGCGTCGGCTGCAGGCAACTGCTGCAAGTGGCTCTGTAAATGTTCGCAGACTTTCTCCTCCGTTGCGGCCACAAACCCCAAGCTAACCTTATCGCCCACCCAACCGGCAGCCGCCCCAATACCAAACGATAAACCATACCAGATTGGGTTTAGCAGACTAGGCCGACTGTGCAATTCTTGTAACCGCGCCTCACACCACGCGAGATGATCAATTTCCTCGGCGGCGGCCTGCTCCATTGCTGTGCGGGTATGCGCCAATCGAGCGGTCACGGCTTGGCCTTGATACAGCGCCTGAGCACACACCTCGCCGGTGTGATTCACCCGCATTAAACCGGCCGCATGACCTTTGTCAGCAGCGCTTTGCTCGGCCTCGAGCACAGGCTCGGCAGGGCTGCGCCGTGCAGCTTGCGAGCCGCCGCCCAAGGTGCGCAGCGCGCAATCGAACTGGCGAACAATGCTATCGGCGAGAGTCATGTTACGCATCGGCTGAACCCCTAAAATTCTAATGAACCGCCGCATTTTACACGGTGGAGTAATCCTCGAAACCTTAGTTGAATCGAGAAACCTCAGCTGGGCGCAAAAAAAGCTGTGTAATCCGGCGGCGCCAAACCGAGGTTCAAGGATGAGCATACGCCGAATTTACCCTTCACCGGGTAAAACGTCGCACGCACAACCTGCGGCCTAGGGTGTGACAAAGGGTAAAAATGCATCGGCCGCTATGTCGGCCATACTCGCGCCGGCCAAAAAACACTGTTTTTTCATCTTGCGCACAAAGCTGTCCGCGCCGCACAGAAAAACTTTAAAACCTTGCAGATTGGGAAGCGTGTCGCGAAGTGTTTGGTAGATATCGCCTTGTTGTACCCACTCTGAATAACCAGTTTGAGCAATGGTTTTAACGTGGAGTTGCGGATTTAAGCGCGCTAGCTCCGCCAACTCCGCACTCAAATAACAACGCTCGGCGAGGCTCGCTCCGGTAAACAAATAAATGGGGGCTCGATGTCCCTGCAGCAAGGCATCGCGCACAATGCCATACAAGGGAGCCAAGCCCGTGCCTAATCCCGCCAGCAGTAGCGGTTGCTCGGTCGGGCCCGCATAAAAACACTTACCCATAGGGCCCTGCAGCTGGAGCGAGTCACCTGCCACGAGCTCGTCACAAGCCCAGCGACTAAAGTTACCTTCCTGCATGCGCTTTATGTGCAGCTCCATACAATGGTCGACCGCCTTAACACTGGCAATGGAATAACTGCGGGCTATGGTTTCGTTGCGCCAGAGGGTGACATATTGGCCGGGAAAATAGTCCAACTCACAGCGTAGGCGAAGGCGGTAAACCTGCGCATTTAAGGGGGTGATATCCAACACCTGCGCCCAGGTGCGTGCCGCCTGTTGCTGAATGGACTGAACCTGTAGGCAGGAGGATGCCTCGGGAATACAGCGACAACTTAAAAAATACCCCAGTTTTTTCTGCGCTGCCGTTAAGCCGTCCTGGGCGGACGCGGGAATGCCGCCCGCCTCACCCTGCATCAGGCAAGACTGACAAACTCCAGCTCGGCAACCAAATGCAACGGCGTGCTGATTGCGCAACAAGGCATCCAGCACCGACTCCCCCACCAGCATGGCAATTTCTTGACCGTTAAAATGTAAAACCGTCATAGGCACTAACCAGTCATGTGGAAAACAGGCGCCACGCAAGCAGCACTACCCCCGTGATGCGGCTCAACGGCGCGCTACGTCAGGCGCCACTGAGCCAATTAAACACGACTGACAATAACAGGGTTAGCGATTCAGCACGTCGTCTTTAACACTTACCGCCACGGCCACAATTTCATTGATATAGTCTTCTGGCACATTTAACTCCTGGAGCGTCGCTACCAAATTTTCCGCCACAGCGTTGAAGTGCTCATCCGTCAAATTCATATGCTGGTGTGCGGCGCGCATATCTTTGCCGGTGTAGGCATTCGGGCCGCCAAACGCCATGGTTAAAAAGGCTTTCTGCTTGGCGTGCTGCGAGTCCATATCAGTGCTATCAAAAAAATGACTGATACGATCGTCGATTAATACTTTGCGATAAAAAATATCCACCGCCGCATCCACGGCGGCCGCGCCACCAATTTTTTCAAAAATAGACATGCTGTTCTCCAATTTTATTTTAACGACTAGCCAAAATGGCTGAGTGCCTGCTGGGTGTGATGTTAAAGACGCCAGAAAAGCTAGTAGAACACACCGCTAACCGCTGGGTATGGCGGAAATTCATAGGCGAGTTTGAACCTAGGAATCAGTGTAGTTCCAAACGAGACCGGCGGCGCCTGACCCGTGAACCTAAAAACCTCTGAGGAATCACCAAAGTCTGCTCCACGGGACGTCATTTGGAAGTATGGAGCCTATAACCAAAGGCCTAAGGGCAACTTGATACAGCTAAAGAAACTGCGGAATAAATAATGCGGGAAGTGAAAATAGGGGCTGAGCTGCATCCTTCGCCAGAAAACGCTAACACGTTGCCTGTGGTGGTTCGATCAATCGGCTAGGTAAATCGTACCGCTCATATACAGCGCAGCCTCACCGGCGATCAGCACGCGGTCGCCCCTAAGCTCACACCACAATTCACCGCCCCGCGCCGATAATTGACGCGCGCTTAAATGGGTTTTACCCAAAGCCTGCGCCCAATAGGGTACCAGTGTGCAGTGCGCCGAGCCGGTGACCGGATCTTCGGGTATACCTTTAAACTGACAGCGGGTAAAAATGTCGTCAACTTAACCTGCCGAACAGAGCCTGCTCGCCAGAGGAGAGACTCCAGCGGGGAACAAAATTTTGCGCTGCAAACTGTCCGCGCTGGACACTTGGCGAGGATTAGTTGTAGTAATTAATTGAGACAAACTTAGCCAGTTCCGGATTGATTACCCAAAAGTCTATTGAGTCGCTATCGTTATAGATATATGCGTAGAACGAGCCTTCATGTGACATCAACAGGCTAAAGATCTCTTCAGCCTTTTTCTGCTGCCTGCCATCTACAGAGGTTACAGCCTGCCGTGCGAGGTCGATAGCCCTCAAGCCAACCTCTGTTTTCGCGGATACAGGCACCCATTTTTGCTCGTATTTATACTCATTATTGTTGAGGCTAGAGTCGGGAAGTGATTCCAACTTCGCCAAATCTAACGAAGCATATTCGACTGCATCACCTTCATAAATATTTACATCCGTGCCATCACCATGGTGGTCATAGCAGCAACTAAAATTAACGGCGGTATCGCCCTTGTCAATATTGCCCCCAAGCAATTTATTTTCGTGGTCATAACTTAAATATTCCATAAACCCGAGATATGTCACAACAAACATCAGAACCACAAAAAAAACTATTTTTAGTCGCTCGGAAGCGACGCTTCAGCAAAAAAACAGCAAAAGATATGCCCCCAACTAGCGCTCCCAAAAACAAAATAAATGCAACCAACATTTGAAAACCGACACTCATAGGAACCTAGCATGTTGACCGATGCGAATGGACATAAATTTCATGACTACCAATGTAATCGCCAATCAACTATAGAGCTTCGAAATATAGTCCTGCGCTACCGTATCCCAGGAAAATCGTTGCGCTTGGGCCGCGCGGGCTATTTTCTGGAATTGGGCCGGGTTGTTGTTATGCATCTCCAGCACCTCGGCAAATTTGGCGATGCAGTTGTGGGCTTGGCTTTGTGTATCGCCGCCGCCAAAACTAAAACCCGTAACCCCGTCCACCACCGTGTCATTCAAACCACCGGTAGCATGCACTAGGCAGGGTTGCCCCGCGCGCATGGCCAACATTTGGCTTATGCCGCAGGGCTCGAAGGAGCTAGGCATTAAAAACAAATCCCCATTGTTGTACATGGCGTGGGAAAGCGCGTCGGAATAACCCTGCAAATAGATAAAATTGCGGTGCCGGCTACTCACCTCTAACAAATATTGTTCATAATCTGTAGTGCCGCTGCCTAGCAAAAATATTTCGCCTTGGCGCCCAAGCATGGTGAGCAACGCGTCTAGCAAGGTATCGCCGGTTTCAGGGTTCACAACTTCTTTCAATAAACGCACTTTTTGCCCAGTGATGCGCCCTACAGAGGTAACCAAAAAGCCGCGCTCTTTATTTTGCAGCCACTGCGATACACGTTTTTGTGCCACCCAGTGGCAACTGGCCACATTGGGTTTTTGGCTTACCCAACCAATCAAACTTTCCAAAATAATATTGGCCAGTTCAGTTTTATTGCTGATTTTATATTTTTGAGCGGTGGGATATTCACACCCATTTAATATGCCCACCAGTTTATTTTCATTGGCGGCCTCAACCAAATCTTGCTCAAGTCCTTCGCCGCCATATAAACCCAGTTCGGCCTGACTAGGGCGCTGTATTTCAAGGGCGTAAGTGGGTGACACCGCATGTATTTTATTAGCCAAAACAACGCCTGCGCGCATAGGGTTAATACAATGTTTGGCTCGAGGGTCACAAATGGCTGCGCGATCGTAGATCAACTCAGGAAACCAGCTTTCAAAAGAAGAGTCGTCACCCGTAAACGGACGCACCCCCTGCAGCGATAAATTGTGAATGGTATACACCATGGGTATAGCTTTAAGCGCCTGAAACTCAGGTGCAAATTGGCGCAGCACCAAAATAAGTGCGGTATGCCAGTCGTGTAAATGCACTACATCCAATTCACCAAAACCACCTTCCACCGCCACTTGCGCTACGGCTGCGCAGAAAAAGGCGTATTTGCTAGCATCCGTTGCAAAGGGGCGGTCGCTGCCATCGTTGCAATAAACCGCGCCGTCACCGCAGGGCGAAAAATAGCTATGGCCCAGTGCCCAGTATTGAATGGGCTGATTACCCGCCGAAGCCTGATCAAGCATGGTGTGCTTAGGACGTACTTTGAATAAATGCACCTCCTCAAGCTTGCCGCCAAAACGCACTTGGAATTGCCCGATTTTTTGTGTGCTCGGCAACTTCGCCAAATAACCATAATCCGGCAGCACCACCTGAACGTGACAGCCCGCCTGCTGCAAAGCCAACGGAATGTCGCGTACCACATCACCTATACCGCCCACCTTGGCATTGGGCAAGGCATCATTTTCGGCGGCGACCATTAATATATTTTTTCCGGTTTTCATAGTGTCACTTACGTCGGGTTATCCTAGAAACCTCAGTTGGGCGCCAAAAAGCTGTGTAATCCATTGGTGTGATTAGTGAAAGTTAAAAATGACGGGCAACCTGGTTGGTTGTTCGTCATTTTTAATTTTTGCTAGGCGCGCCAAGGGGTTGCGCAGACTTTGGTGATCC
>CAMCXE010000240.1 GCA_945882995.1 Thalassocella blandensis
ATGTAATAATTCGAACGCGGACATGGGGGCTTCTTGATTAGTGAGATTTTCGGGGCCAGCCCTCATGTTCGCACTCTTCGCGATATTATCCTAAAGATTTTTTTCCATGTCATTGAATTTATTGTATATTTTGTGGGGATACCTCAGGGCTGGGCTCCATTGATTTTTTCCGAAGCTGCCTTAACCTCTCTTCTTAAAAAACAGCGTTACCTGCCCCAGCTCAAACCCAAACTTCCTCATACTGGCGCGATTGATCATGGCATTTTCGTCAATTAAAAACATCCAATCGTCAAATTTCACTTCATAAACTTTACCATCCACCGGCAGCAGCATGGTGTATTGCCAATTAAGGGCATTGCCAGCTACCTTGCCAATGGCTGTGCCTTTAACGTCATCCGCCGTACCCTGCCATGTGCCATCGGCGGCTTGGGTGAGTGTCCAGATGCGTTGTTGCTTGGTGCCATCGCTATACTTAAATTGTTCATCCAGCACAAACTGACCATTACGCCGCGTGCCGGTTATTTCCACATGGAAACGTTTTACAACCTCACCATTACGTTTTTGGAACATGCCCCAGGCATCGGTTTTGCCTTCAAAATATTGCACTAAATCCAGCGTGGGCTGAGCTTTTTCATATTGCGTTACATCGGGCGATGCGCAGGCAGTCAGTAGAGTACACAGAGCGACCATTAGTAATTTTTTCATAACACAACTCCTGTGGTTTCGGTTTTGACACGAGTTAACAATAAAAAGGCGGCCAACTTAAATGCGCAGGGTACGCCCGCATAAACCCAAGCAAGGGCAGGCCCACTTGGCGTGCCCGGCTGATAATCCAACGCCGCCAATACAGGCAGCGCAAGGCCAGACAGGGCAAGTGCTAATTTACCCAACAAAGTCCAAACACCAAAATAGCTCGCTGGTGAAGCGTCTTTATGAATAATTTCGGCGAGCAAAACCGGCGGTAATGCTAGGTCGGCCCCCAGTGCCAACCCTGCGGCAATACACACAACAAAATAAGCCGAAATATCGCCAACACCCAAGGTAACGGCGCCACAAAAAGCCACAATTGCCAGCACCATACCGCAGCGCCATGCGCGCAACACGCCGATTCTTTTTGCGGCAAGCACCCAAAGTGGCAAGCCAACCGCTGCCGCCAAAAAATAAGTGGCCAGAAATGCTCCTGTATAGCTGGCGGCTTGCAGTCGGTCGTTAATAAAAAACAGCACCAAGGTTGAAGGAATTGCCATGGCAATGGCGTTCAAAAAATACGGCAATAAAACTGGCCGAAACCCCTTGTGCTGTTTCATGGACTGCCAGGTGTCGCGCCAACTGACCTGGGCGGGTGCCTCAAGTGGCCGCTGCCAAGCCGGTGCAAAACGTAACAGCATGAATACCGCCAGTAGCAGAATGGCGGCAAAGCCCATGCTGTAATAAACCAAGGCCTGGCTGATGGACGAGGCTGAACCGCTCATTATCCAACTGGGTATTAGGCTGGCTAAAATCACCCCGAATAACCCAGCACCTTCACGCCAGGCCGCAGCCCCCAGCAAACCTTTTTGTGTGCGGCTAGCTAGCCGCGCGCCCCATGTAAGGTAGGCGATGTTGAGCATACTGTGGGCGGTGTAAGCGGCAATTAACATTGCCCCTAGCCAAAGCGCCAAATAAATAGGCTGCCCCGCAGCGATAGGTGGAAGCCACAAGCCCAAAAATGACAGCGCCAAAAGCAGTGCGCCCGCCCAGAGCCAAATGTTCATTTTGTTATCGAGGCGATCAATTAACCGCCCTAGCAGTGGGTCTTGCACTGTATCAACCAGCCGTGCCAGAAACAGCACCCAGCCAGTTATGGCCAATGCTAAGCCCAATTGCCCGCTGTAATACGCAGGAATTTGTACATACACTGGCAATGCCGCCATGGCCAGCGGCAGCCCGAGCAACCCATAGCTCGCGTAGCCGAAAGTGCCCTGCGGCTTCATGGTGTGCGGCCACGTAATTGCGCGCTTAATTCGGGATGTCTAGCGCGCGCATCAAACCAAATAGCAAAAAACGCGTTAGCGAATTCAGTGTCGCGAATTTGGGCAAGCCGCTGGCCGGCGCTATAAAAATCGCAGCCTTGATTAGGCACAAACACACCAATTAATTGATCATTAGCCTGCACATCAAGGAATGCACGCTGCATTTCACCTTGCCAACGCGCCAGTGTGGCAGCATCGTAGCGTTTACCAAATATGCGCTTAATCTCCTTTAAACTGGTATCAACAAATTGCTCACGACTAATGTTGCGGTGATAGGTTAATTCCAATGCATAGGGCGCGTTGGCATCAAAGGGTTGGTATTCGCTCCATAATTTTGCAGTATAAATACGCAGACCGTACCAGTGTAAAACACCGCTGCCAATTAACTGCGCGCGCGGCATTGCATCGCGCCAGGTGGTTGCATTAGCGCCAACCGTAATGCAACACAACACAAGGCAAGACATAAATTTTAAAATGCCGTATTTAATTTTTAGGCCATAGCGATTTAACCACCTTGGCAGCCCCGCTATTAAAATCGGCTTCGCAGTAAGCCAAGTACAACTACCCAACAGATTTAACTGACTCATAAATACCTCAGTCCTCTATAGACGATTATTCAGGTGCCGCGGCTTTGCCTAGGCGGCATGTGCGCGTGCTGTATTGTTGGGTTATACCGCAGCAATTGCTGTGCTTTGGCTATAGCAGTGTCACAAAGGTCTGACGTTTTGCTCGGATCACGCGCTGTATACGCTACTAGCGCGGGTCTGGACTTACGCCGATGCTGGGTAATCAACCTAATAAAGGATGGCAAAGCGAGTAGATGGCGAAGCAGCCCAGACCATTTAACCTCGGGGCTGGCCACTGAGAAGGCGGTATTGGCCAATATTGGCAGACAAAAAGGCTTAAGAGGATTTAGGCCTGTGCGGCCACGCAAACATGCAGGGCCAATGGCAGCCATGTTGTTTGATTCACAATATCGCGAAGCGGAAAAATTGCGGTCGGTTAGCCGAAATGCGGCTTCAAACGCCAACTTTGGCTTGTGGGACGGGTCTGGCTGGCATACCTTTGACCTACACAAAACGGCTCGCTAGGCCATCCAGCAGAGCAAAAACAATGATCGATTGGGATTGTGGAAAATATTCTGGACTGGTTTTAACGTATTTAGGGTTTTTCTACAGTCTCTTCACACAAGAAAGTGGGCGCCATGATCACAACAATTCTAATTATTTTTGCAGCCTGTTTTATTTTAGAGCGAATAATGCCCGGCTGGAAATTGCCACATGTTAAGACTTGGCCTTTGCGTGTATTGCTAATCAACTTTGTCCAATTGGGCGTCGTATTGCTTGCCGGCATTACGTGGGAGAAGTGGCTTTCCTCTTGGTCGTTATTCCATCTGTCAAATTATGTGCCACCGGCAACCGGTGGTTGTATTGCATATTTTATCGCAACATTTATATTTTACTGGTGGCATAGGTGGCGCCATGAATATGACTTTTTATGGGTAGGTTTCCATCAAATTCATCATAGCCCGCAAAGATTGGAAGTTATCACATCTTTCTATAAGCACCCGGGCGAAATGCTAGTCAACTCTGTTTTGGGCAGCTTGTTAGTTTATGCCTTGCTTGGACTATCCCTTGAGGCGGGCGCCATTTATACATTTTGCACAGCAATAGGCGAGTTTTTTTACCACACAAACGTAAAAACACCTCGCTGGGTTGGCTACATATTTCAGCGCCCTGAAATGCATCGAATTCATCATCAGCATAATCGCCATAAAAATAATTACGGAGATATCGTGTGGTGGGACATGCTCTTTGGCACTTATGAAAACCCAAAAGAGTGGGTGCATACTTGCGGGTTCACACCAGAAAAAGAAGAGCGCCTATTGGAAATGCTGGCGTATAAAGACGTTCACAAAAAAAATACAACAAATAAGACCTAACACGTCACCCGCCTTAAACTACAGTCTGCAGGGCGCACCTTGGTGCGCAGTGCTCGATGCTTCGGAAATCTCACTACGGCGCACCAAGGTGACGCCCTACGACATAATCATTTAGTGCGAGTTACTCGCTAAGCATTAGGTTCGAGCATGGAAGTAATCTATCAGTTAACCGACAATCAAATTGAAGAGTTATGTACTCTCTACCAAACGGAGTGGTGGGCATCCGGTCGCACACTTGAGGAAACTAGGCGGTGTGTTGCCGGCTCTCAAATTTGCATTGGCATCATTGACGAAGATCGCTCACTAATCGGTTTTGCAAGAGTGCTTACCGACTTTACTTTCAAGGCGTTTATCTTTGATGTCATAATTTCAGCAGAGCATCGTGCGAGTGGTCTTGGCAGCCGATTAATAGGCTTAATTAAAGGCCATCACCAGCTCCGCTCAGTAAAAACTTTTGAACTTTATTGCCGGCCGGAGCTTGAGCCCTTCTATGAAAAGCATGGATTTTCATCTGAAGTTGGTAGCATCAGGCTCATGAGGCAAAAAAATGACTAACAATTGCAAGCAATCGCGGCCTAAGGCTGCATGCATACCATGATTTCAACTGGAAGGGTCTGACACAATGAGTTTAGAAGCATTGCAGTTGGTGTCTGGGACTAACATCGAGCCCACGCTCGAAGTATTAAAAGAGCTGAGAAAAGACCTTTCGCTGGAAAAGTTTAGCGCGATTGTACAAAGAGGCGAGTATGAGTTTAGAGTACTGGTTGTCGACTCTGAAGTTGTTGGAGTTGTTGGCTACAGAATTATGGAAACCATTACGCGTGGAGCTCATATGCACATACATGACCTAGTTGTTTCCGGTAGATTTAGAGGCCTTGGATATGGAAACCAGATCATTAAAATACTCTCAAACCATTGTGAAATTAATAAATTATCATGGATTTTCTTAGATAGCGCTCCTTCCGCTATTGGCTTCTATGAGAAGCTGAGCTTTGAAAATCATACGGCGACTCTAATGAGGCTTTGTAAAAAGTAAAATTGCATAGCAAGCATAAACACGCCAGCCTTCCATTGTGATGCACCTCAACACACAGGGCGCCTGCAAATGGCATTGAACAATACACACCACGAGAAGGAAAGCATAGTGACTCCAAACATGCAGGCCATAGATCATGCTCACATCTTCGTCAAGAATCGTGGATCTTCTGAAAGTTGGTATCGAGAAAATTTGGGCTTATCTAGAGTAAAGGAGTTTGAATTTTGGGCATCGAACGGAGGGCCGCTTACAATTGCAAACGAAGGCAATTCAATTCATCTTGCCCTCTTTGAATCTGAAATAAATCAGCGAACAGTAATTGCGTTTTCTACGTCCGGCAATGAATATATAAAATGGTTTTCGCATCTTATATCGAAAGGGCTGCCTGTAGTTCATACCGACCATTAAATCTCATGGTCTGTCTATTTTCAAGACCCAGATGGAAACCCGTATGAAATTACCACATATGAATATGAGCGTGTAAAGGCGGAAATCGACGGCTCGCCGCACAGCACCGCACGTGAGGATCCGCATATTGCGATTCCGCTGCCATAATTAATTAATCGTTAAGCAGAGTGGGTTTTAGTGGGTGTAGATTTGTATGGTGTAGTTCAAAAACGTCATGAAGGTCGATGGGTCGATCTACAAAAAATCGAGTGTCCTGGCAGCTACGACCTTATAGGTTGGTTTGGGTTATCAGAATCTGACAGGAACTACACGTACGAATTGACGCGCCTGTCGCCACCGCGAGGCTTGCCCGACGATTATGTAGAGGGGCCTAGCTGCGTGGACGGGGGTTACCTATTGGGAGACTGGGGATACTCCAATGTCATTAAGTTAAGCCCTACCGCGCTCGTTTTGCACTGATATAGAAGCGTATTTTTCGAATTTTGGCATTGGATCTAACGAAGGATCGGCCGGGCCTTACGGCGCACACCGTATCAAGCAGCAAGGCGATATAGTGTTCAA
>CAMCXE010000241.1 GCA_945882995.1 Thalassocella blandensis
TTGCTCCAAATGCGGCGTTTTAACACCGGTTTTTTCCGAGAGTTTGCGCAAGGCCGTCGCTTGCAAATCTTTGTCTCGCTGCTGATCAACAAACCCTCCCGGCAGTGCCCACTTTCCTTTGTGCGGGTGCTCGCCTCTCTGCACCAATAAAATATGCAATTTGCTATCGAGCACGGTAAAAATAGCCACATCCACAGACACAAGCAACGCGGGATAATCGTGGATATTGTACTGCTGAATAAAGTCGTGTTCAGATGTGGTACTGGTCATCCCGCTGTTACACCTAGAAAATAAAAATAGTTGTCAATTAGTGGCTATTGGCCAATAATACGACTAGCATCGCGTTAAGGCAAGCGTAAATAATTCACAGCCAGATGCGCGCATCCTCTCCGCCAAATTTCTAAGAGCTATACCCTATGCCCACCGCCTACGATTTTGCCGTTTTTATTGGTCGCTTCCAACCTTTTCACAGCGGCCACCTTAAGGTGGTGCAGGAAGGCCTTAGCAGAGCTGAAAAGTTAATTGTATTAATTGGCTCAGCCTGGCAGCCTCGAAATACGCGCAACCCTTGGACACATCAGGAACGCGAGGCCATGATTCGAGACTGCTTAAGCGAGTCGCAAAATGCTCGCCTACTCTGCCTGCCACTGATGGATTCCCCCTATAACGACGAAATTTGGGTTCGCAATGTTCAATCGAGCGTACAGGGTTTGGTAACGGCGCACTACACCACGCCCCATCGTGCAGCAACCATTGCCCTAATTGGTCACCACAAAGATCAAACTGGGTTTTACCTAAATTTATTTCCCCAGTGGCACAGCATCAGTGTCGACAACCACCAACAAATTAGCGCAACCCCACTACGCGAAACTTATTTCACTGGCGAACCTAAAGCAGCAATCCAGCAATTCATTACGGAAGAAAAATTGCCTGAGTCCACAGGCGCCTATTTAGTCAATTTCGCAGAAAACAATACGGGCTACCAACAGGTGCGGGATGAAATTCAATTCATCACTCGGTACCAGCAGGCGTGGGCCGCAGCCCCCTACGCCCCCACCTTTGTGACGGTTGATGCGGTTGTGGTCCAATCCGGCCACGTACTGCTGATCGAGCGCCGCGCTAACCCCGGCAAAGGGTTATGGGCCCTACCCGGCGGCTTTTTAGACCCGGGCGAAAGGCTACTGGACGCCTGCATTCGTGAATTACGGGAGGAAACCAAATTAAAAGTTCCCACTACCGTTTTGAAAGGCTCCGTGAAACGACAATCAGTGTACGACGACCCACACCGCTCCGCCCGAGGCCGCACCATCACCCATGGCGTTTACATTGAGCTGGAACCGAATTCAGCGCTACCCAAAGTAAAAGGCAGCGACGATGCCAAACACGCACGCTGGATACCGCTGAGCGAGCTAGACCCAATGCACATGTTTGAAGATCACTATTTCATTATTCAGGATATGCTGGGGGCGGTGTAATTACTTCCTGTTGAGCGCTCCGATAGTCGTCACACAGAAAGCATAAATATGAAATAGGGAAGGATTTAACTAGAACCACAAATATCAACTGAGAATATGAGCACAATATGTCACTGAATATTATTGATCGAGTAACTGGTAGCCTCATTGGATTGGCCTGCGGTGACGCCGTGGGTACCGCGCTAGAATTCATGCCGCGTGGTTCGTTTGAACCAGTTAAGGATATGGTCGGAGGAGGACCATTTAATTTGCTACCTGGCCAATGGACGGATGACACATCAATGGCTCTTTGTTTAGGCCATAGTCTACTTTATAAAAATGGATTCGACCCGACAGACCAAATGAACCGCTATTGCAACTGGTTTCATCATGGGTACATGAGTAGCACCGGAGAGTGTTTTGACATAGGCTCTACAGTAGCGTCGGCACTCAATAAATATCTTGCTACAGAAGACCCGTATAGTGGCGCAATCGACGAATTTTCGTCAGGCAATGGTTCACTAATGCGGCTCGCACCCATTGCCATTTTTTACCACACAGACCAAATCGCCTTAATCAAATATGCGGGTTCAAGTTCGCGCACCACGCATGGCTCCGCTGAATGTATAGACGCCTGCCGCTATTTCGCGGCACTCCTTGCCGCCGCTTTTTCTGGAGCGGAACGATCTGAATTGATATCGAGTTTCTACGAACCAACAACCCACAAAGTTAAAGCGCTCTCATGTGGGAAATTTTTGAATAAACCCTACGAATCGTTGTCAGGTAGCGGATATGTTATCGAGAGCCTTGAATCCGCATTGTGGTGTTTTCACAAGTCACGCAGTTATGAGGAGGCTGTATTAATGGCCGCCAATATCGGCAATGATGCGGATACGACGGCAGCCATTTGCGGACAGATTGCCGGTGCGTTCTATGGGTACCTTGAGATACCTGAAAGCTGGAAAATCAAACTACATCAACAAGAGCAGCTATACGACATGGCGGTACGACTAGCCCATACAGGGAGATCAGTCTGTAAAGCACAATATGAACAGCCCGCCGCAGACTAATCTTCGCTACCAGACAGCTAGATATTTCTCGGCAATATCGGCCATCGACGACCTCAGAAACCCAACTAGCCCAAGGTGAAAACTTAGTGGCAAACTGCCCCTAAAACACTTGACACATAAGTGGCCACTTGCCAATATATTCACATGGAGCAGGACCTGCCCCATGAAACCAACCTCTCAAGCGCCGGAAAGACCGGCAGTCACAACCCAGTTAGGAGTATAAAATGCAAAACCCCATTCTAAACACCGACTCATACAAAACTTCTCACTTCGTACAGTACCCCGAAGGAGCTGAATACGTTTCAAGCTATATAGAATCACGTGGTGGGGTTTATCCGAACACCGTATTTTTTGGACTGCAAATGTTCATAAAGCAGTATCTCACCAAGCCCATCACCTTAGCCGATATTGATGAGGCCGAAGAGATTTGCACTGAACATGGTGTGCCATTTAATCGGCCCGGCTGGGTGCATATTTTGGAGGCCCATCAAGGCTATTTTCCGCTCCACATTGAGGCGGTTGCTGAAGGCAGCCAAGTACCGGTGGGCAATGTATTGGTGCAAGTCGTGAATACGGATCCTACCTGTGCATGGCTTACCAGCTATATAGAAACCGCCCTGTTGCGTGCCATCTGGTATAGCACCACGGTAGCCACGCTTTCCAAAAGCTGCCACACCATAATCGCCCGTTATCTCAATGAAACGGCCGATGATTGCAGCGGCCTGCCATTCAAATTACATGACTTTGGCGCACGCGGCGCAAGCTCCGAAGAAACCACAGCCATTGGTGGTTTAGCGCATTTGGTAAATTTTATGGGCACGGACAGTCTCTCAGCAATAGTGGCTGCGCGACGTTATTACCACACGAAAATGGCCGGATTTTCCATTCCGGCTGCGGAACATAGCACCATTACCAGCTGGGGACGCGACGGTGAAACAGCCGCCTACGCGAATATGCTTAAGCAGTTCGGTGGCGAAGGCAAATTGCTTGCAGTAGTGAGCGATTCTTACGATTTTTTTAATGCCATTGATAATATTTGGGGTGGTGAATTAAAAACTCAGGTAGAACACACGGGTGGTACTTTGGTGATTAGACCCGACTCAGGAGAACCCGTGGAGATTGTGCCAGAAGCCATAGAGCGCTTGATGAAGAAATTCGGCTTTAGTGTTAATAGCAAGGGCTATAAGGTTTTGCCGCCCTACGTGCGAGTGATTCAGGGTGATGGTGTCTGTGCAACTGCCATTGCAGCAATTTTAGCCGAGCTACAAAAACGTGGTTTGAGTGCTGATAATCTTGGTTTTGGTATGGGTGGTGAGCTGTTGCAAAAAATCAATCGCGACACTCAAAAATTTGCCATGAAGGCCTCTGCAATATGCATCAACGGCGTATGGCGCGACGTGTATAAAGATCCCATTACAGACCAAGGAAAACGCTCTAAAAAAGGTCGTCTCGCGCTCATCAAAGACGACGAAGGTTACAAAACCGTACCATTGAGTAATGTTACTCAAGATGAAAATCAGTTAATCACCATTTTCAACAACGGAAAATTGGTGAAAGATTACACCTTAGAACAGGTACGCCAGAAGGCCCTTGGCATTTAAAATGACGCGTGGCGTTAACCCCGAGCCACGCGCACAATAAATAATGCAAGTCAACCCATTGCCTGTGCTAATCCGTTAATTCAGCACCGCACCTTAATGAGCAGGAGTATCTCATGTTTAAATTCCGATATTTCAAAGCTGAACCCACCACTTACGTGGTTCGTTACCACAATGGGCATATTAAGCAGCAGGGGCCGGGCCTGTCTTTTTTCTACTTTGCTCCCAGCACCTCACTGGTGGCAATACCCATTGCGAGCCAAGACGTGCCCTTTATGCTCAAGGAAACAACAGCGGATTTTCAAGAGATCACCATACAAGGCCAAGTGGTATTTCGGGTAACCGATGCACCGCGCCTAGCGGGGATAATGAACTTCGCGCTTAGCGATAATGCCAAAGGCTACGCGTCCAATGATCCTGAAAAATTACCGGCGCGTATTCTAAATCTGGTGCAGGTATTTATGCGCGCTGAAATTCAACAACTCGCACTGCGCGAAGCCTTAATCGCTACGCGCAGCCTAGTGGAAAAAGTCCGTGAACAGCTAAAACAGTCAGATGTGTTAGCTACACTGGGTGTAGAGGTGGTGGACCTTGCCTTACAAGCCATTCGTCCCGCGCCCGAAACGTCTCGTGCTTTGGAGGCAGCCACTCGCGAGTCATTGCTGCGTGAAGCCGATGAGGCAACCTATGCTCGCCGCAATGCGGCGATCCAACAGGAACGCGCAATCAAAGAAAACGAACTACGCACGGAATTAGCCATTGAAGCGAAAACACGTGAAATACGCGAAAATAAAATGGAAGCCGAGCGCTCAGTAAAGGAAAAGGAACGCTTAATTCGCAAGGAGGAAATGGAGTCTCAGGTTGAGCTGGAAAATAGGCGCCAGGAATTGGTGGAATTGGCTACGGCTAACGAACGGAAACAGGCGGAAACCAAAGCCTATAGCGCCGAAAAAATGATGGATGCTTTAAACCGAATTGATCCGAAACTTTTCGAAGCCATTGCTGCTGGCGGCATGCAACCCGATGTGATAATTGCGCAGGCATTTAAAGCCCTGGCAACTAACACTGGAAATATTGGCCAACTGAACATTACGCCTGATCTGCTAACGGGCTTACTAAACAGGAATTAATCATGGCGCGGGTAACTGAACGCAAAATCATCCTCGTTCACCGCGAAACGCGTTTAGACGGCCTAATCAGGCGTCATAACACCCGCGGGCAGGCTGAATTTTATATTCAAAGCCGCGGAGATAGCTTCGCAGATTACAGGGATGAGGATTGCGAGTTAAAAGCTGCATTAATAGCCGTAGAAAATTCCTTAAAAGGCATAGCGCGGGTGCAACGACTTGAGCGGAGTTTTTTGCCGAATTTTCTGTTCGGCCCCGATGATTTAATTGTGGTAAGCGGCCAGGATGGCTTAGTCGCCAATACACTCAAGTACCTCACGGGACAACCGCTTATCGCCATTAATCCCGCTCCGCAGCGGTTTGACGGCCAGCTGTTGCCGTTTCGAGTTCAAGATATAGACGCCATAATTACTCAAGTATTGAATAATCGGCATAAGTGCAAAGCAGTGACCATGGCACAAGCCGAATTAAACGACGGTCAGCGCCTGTTAGCTGTCAATGATCTATTTATTGGCCCAAAGCTACCTGTCTCTGCTGTCTACGAATTGATACTGAACAGCCAGCGCGAACTTCAATCGTCATCTGGCGTTTTAGTTTCAACCGGTTTGGGTT
>CAMCXE010000242.1 GCA_945882995.1 Thalassocella blandensis
CTCCCTTTGAAAAAGGGAGGGCTGGGGAGGGATTTTTGGACAAGAGAAAATTACCCGAAAAAATAGCTCGCAACCATTAACTTAATGGCATTGGAAGAATTCCTCCCCGCTGCGAACGGGAAGATGGACACGCTCTCCGACTCCTCCACGAATACGGCCACAGCCTAGGCGTGGAGCACAACACCGCCGCCAATGCCAGCCAAACCAACATCACCCTTGGCGTGGCAACCACACTACCCGCCACACCAAAACCGCGCACCTAAACCTAGAAACCTCAGTTGGATCACCAAAGTCTGCACAACCCCTTGGCGCGCCTAGCAAAAGTTAAATTTGGCGAACAACCAACCAGGTTGCCCGCCAAATTTAACTTTCACTAATCACACCACTGGCTTGCACAGCTTTTTGGCGCCCAACTGAGGTTTCTAGGTTAATCAGTGACGCATGACCATTGATTCCCCCTCGGTGGCCAAGTCGCTACCCTAGCCAACTGGCCCATTACTTGCCCTTAAATTTTCAGCCGCGAGCTAATCGTTCGCACTAACCCCTATTCCAACTAAAAATTGTTAGCCTGAGGAGAAAACCATGAGTGGTCATGACGCTCGCGTAACCGCGATTCAAGAGATATCCAACCGCCCGCCAATGCTAGTTACTAAGCCCGACCCGCTTAGTAAAATTTGGGCAACCGACGTGTTTTCATTGGCCGCCATGGAAGAAGCTTTGTCCAAAAACGCATTCAAAGCTGTGAAAAAAACCGTACAAACCGGCGCGCCTTTAGATGACGCCACCGCCGACATAGTGGCCGCCGCCATGAAAGATTGGGCCATGGCCCGAGGCGTAAAATTCTTCTCCCATATTTTTTACCCCATGACCAATGCCACCGCGGAAAAACACGACGGCTTCATTATTACCAACCCTGAGGGGGGCGCCATTACGGAGTTCACCGGCAGCCTGTTAAAAAAAGGCGAACCCGACGGCTCCTCCTTCCCGAATGGTAGTTTGCGCATGACCAGCGCCGCCCGCGGCTACACCGCTTGGGACCCAACCAGCCCCGCTTACATCATGCATACCTCCAACGGCTCCACCCTCATGATTCCCAGTGTATTTATGTCCTGGACCGGGGAAGCGCTGGATAAAAAAATTCCCCTTTTGCGCTCCAATGCCGCTATGAATACGGCCGCGCAAAAAGTCCTCTCCTTGATGGGGGAAACGGAAATCGCCACACTGAATTCCAGCTGCGGCGCCGAGCAAGAATATTTCCTTATCGATGCAAAATTTGCCGACCTACGGCCAGATTTAATGCTCACCGGCCGCAGCCTATTCGGCGCAAAACCCGCCAAAGGCCAGCAATTTGATGACCACTACTTCGGAGCAATCCCCGAGCGTGTGCAAGTGTATATGCAGGACGTAGAGGACAAACTCTACAGATTGGGTATTCCCGCCAAAACCCACCACAACGAAGTGGCGCCAGGGCAATTTGAAATTGCACCCTATTTTGAATCGGCCAATGTGGCGTCGGACCATCAGCAACTGCTGATGACTGTGCTAAAAATTACCGCCAAGCAACACGGCTTTGTGTGCCTGCTGCATGAAAAACCCTTCGCCGGAGTGAACGGCTCTGGTAAACACGTCAACTGGTCCGTGGGTAATGCTACCCAGGGCAACTTGCTAGACCCAGGCCACACCCCAGAAGAAAATCTCAACTTTTTGCTCTTTTGTGGTGCGGTTATTCGGGGTGTGCATATTTTTGGCCCACTATTGCGCGCCGTCATTGCCTCCGCGGCCAATGATCATCGCTTAGGCGCCAACGAAGCTCCTCCAGCCATATTGTCGGTGTACCTCGGCGACCAGCTGGAAAAAGTATTTAACGACATTAAAGAAGGCAAAATTGTAAAAACAGAAAAAGGCGGCGAAATGGACCTTGGCCTCAGCCAAATCCTCAATTTTGAACGCGACCCCGGCGACCGCAACCGCACCTCGCCCTTTGCCTTCACCGGCAACCGTTTTGAATTCCGCGCAGTGGGCGCCTCTCAATCCGTTTCTGGGCCCTTAGTGGCCATGAACACCATGCTCGCCGACTCCCTAGAATGGGTAGGGGAAAAATTAGCCGCTCAACTCAGCAGCGGTAAAACCAAAGCCGATGCCGTATTGGGCGTACTCAAAGAATTAATGCAAAAACACGGCAATGTGGTGTTTGGTGGCAATGGCTATTCCCCCGAGTGGCACCGCATGGCAGTGGAAGAACGCGGCTTAAAAAATATTCCCAACACCGCCGGCGCCTTACTGGAATTTAATGACCCAGCCGTAATTCACCTTTTCCAAAAAACCGGTGTACTCACCCCAGTGGAACTTAAAAGCCGCTTTGACGTTTATGCCGAGCAATATATTAATACCATCGAAATGGAAGCCAAACTGACCGCAAGTATTGCCACCACCTCAATTTACCCTGCCGCTATCAGCTATTTATCCACCCTAGCCGCCACCACCGCCAGCATGGCTAGTATGAATATTGTGTTAGATGCCGGTGTTGCCAAAGCCGTAGCCAGTAATACCAATGCAATGATGAGCGCCGTAAATACACTGCAGGAAGCCCTGGCACAACACGACTTTGACTCCACCGAAGCGCACATGCAATTCAGCGCAGACACATTAAGGGACTTGATGAACAAAGTGCGCAGCTACGCCGATACACTGGAAACCCTAATTTCCGATGAATTGTGGCCGCTGCCAAAATATCAGGAAATGTTATTTATTAAATAACCCCAACCAAGCCCTCATCTGAGGGCTTTTTTTTGGCGCTTGGTTTGGCGGGTTTTATTTTTTCGGGGTTGGGCAGGCTTTGGTGATCCAACTGAGGTTTCTAGGTTGAAGTCTTGGTTTTTCGATGGGAGGCTAATTCTTTGCTTTCCCACCTCTTGGTTATTCGTCGGACGGAATCGGGGCGAAGCGACAATCCACCAATGGGGTGTGGCACAAACCAAAAAAATATGGCGAAACAGATTATTTGCCGAATGGCGGGTGGTCATTTTTTCGTAGGTTGGGTAGAGCGAAGCGAAACCCAACACAGCACACATCCGCAACAATGTAAATATCGGGAGTAAATATTTTTAACTCGGCAATAATTTACAGCTTTCGATGTTTAAATGTTGGGTTTCGCTACGCTCTGCCCAGCCTGCGGGCTTGTGCTTTGCCATGCGAATAAATTCGCACCTACAGTGTAAAAATTGTGCTGGTGCTGGTACGCGTGGTCGTGCGTAGGTGCGAATTTATTCGCACGCGAGGTTCGTAGACTGGGCTAGCCGAAGGCGTAGCCCAGCACTTGTGATTCAATGTGGCAGATTGCTGCAATTAAAAATCCGAAAAAAGTAAACAGCGCAGCATTAATATATTTCCAGACACCCTTCGCTCTGGCCATACTCTACTAGGTGCATGGTTTCTGGCTCTAAAAAGGGTCCGGAAAAAATTATTTTCCGGATGGTGTATTGTCGTTTTTTTGTAGGCTGGGTAGAGTGCAGCGAAACCCAGCACAGCACGCATCCGCAACAGTAAAAATGGCGGCATTGAATATTTTTAGCTCGGCGATAATTCGCAGTTTTCGGTGTTCAAGTGTTGGGTTTCGCTGCGTTCTACCCAGCCTCGCTTAGTGCGCGGTTTCGATGCGTTGGAATTCTTAGTATGGCGCACTGAGGCGACGCCCCACGAAATATCTATTGGGTGCGAGTTGCGCATTGCGCAAGCAGATATACAACCCGTAGGCGGGACAAAGCGCAGCGTGCCCAGGCAATGCAGAGTCGACGTGCGCGTGCCACGCGTGATCCGGGTATTTAAAATCGCCAAAATTGTTACGCAAGAACGGCGTGGGCACGCAAGCTTTGCCCACCCTGTGTAACGCAAAATCAACATCCACTCTGTGTGAGGAAAAATCCAACGCGTAACTCGCGATAAATAAATATTTACTAGGGCGCCACCTTGGTGCGCAGTATCGAGAGTGTCGAAGCGTCAAACACACAGCGCCCTACGGAATGAAATTTATGCGGGTTACGCGTTACGGTTAGTGCGGGTTACGCGTTGTGGAAGCCGTGGGGCAGCAGCGGTTACCGCCGATTGCGAAAATTCGGGGTAGACGTGAGGTTGGCGTGGAATACGGCCAAATCGGCGCATGGCCTCTGGCGCTTAAGCAATAGCCCGCGTTGACGCAGGCGTTGCCGATAAAGTACTTTAAACACTTGGGCTGCCGGACCTGGCAGCGAGATAAGTTAAATTTACAATTGCACCGCTGTGGTACCTGATTCGTATGCCCAGTGGTGTGGGAGGAGGGGTGTCGTGAGGCGCCTTCCTATCCTGATTATGAACGGTAATAAAAAGTTGCCGCGGCAAGCTTGTGCCAAATACTCAGCGATATAAAATTAGTACTTGTGTGTGGTTAGTCCGCACCCTTTTTTGGGTGGTGCCTTAAGACACAAATCGTCTGCGGCAGCAGCAGGTTTTTTTAATCGGTAGCTTTGGTTAAACTCGCGCTTTACGCAGTTTCAAAAAGCTCAAACCACCGTGACCATAATCGGGTAAAGGCGAGCATCTAACTCGCCCTCCCCACACCACCGTGCATGCGGCTCCGCACACGGCGGTTCCTTAACCGTAATGAATCTCCACCCACTGATCTCTCAACGATAGCAGCCCTTTTTCTGCTAAGAACTCATTGGATAATGCTCGATGAATTCCCTCAGTTTTCGCGCTTCGCCAGTAGCTTTTGCTCGATATGCCGCAGGCAATAGCCATATCCAGTGGCACACCAAGTTTGAGCAAATTTCTGACTTTTGTGCGTGGCCTTCGCCACATTTTCCAGTAACACATGCGTAATCGACGACGTATCCAATGATCCAGGTCGATACATTTTTGGTAGCCTTGCCCGATGCCAAAATAATTTATCCATCCACGCAAGTACACAGTTAATTCCGCAATTCGCTTTTCCATTGAAATTCCGTTCGAGCGCCCCGTCAGCTGCCTGATCTGAAATTTGAATTTTCCCACAACAGATTCGTGCCATTTAAGGCTTCCACCGTGAAAAGTAAATCCCAGAAATTTACACTGATTTATAGGGGCAACTTGACTTTTGGTGTCGTTCACTTTTAATTTAAGCTTACGCTCAACAAAGCTCGTCACGTTGCGCAACACGCGATCACCCGCTCGTTTGCTGCCGACTAAAATTATAAAGTCGTCAGCGTAGCGTGCAAAGGTGTGGCCGCGCCTCTCCAGTTCTTTATCCAGCAAATCCAGCACAATATTCGATAGCAGTGGCGAGAGAGGGCCGCCTTGCGGTACACCCTCGGTAGTTTCGTGCCATACGCCATCGTCCACCATGCCTGCACGCAAAAAGCGTGCAATGAGTTTTAACAGCATTTTATCGTCGGTGATTTTTCCGAGTCGCGTCATCAAAAAATCGTGATTAACCCTGTCGAAAAATTTAGATAAATCGACATCTACAGCAATTTTACGCCCTTGTTTTACGTACTCTTGAACCTGCTTCACCGCTTGGTGTTGCGAGCGTTTGGGCCGAAACCCATAGCTATGATCCGAAAAGGTTGGGTCCACAATGGGCGAAAGCACTTGTACAATAGCTTGTTGAATCACGCGGTCAAAAACCGTCGGAATTCCCAGCCCGCGCAAAGTGCCATCGGCTTTTTCAATGTAAACACGTTTTACTGGGTAAGGCTGATACCGTCCCGCTCGAATTTCATCAATAATGCCTTTGCAGTGCTCACGAAAATGCTGCGTAAAATCATTGGTCTTTTGACCGTCGATTCCTGCAGCACCCTTATTTTTTCGCACTCGAAGCCAGGCC
>CAMCXE010000243.1 GCA_945882995.1 Thalassocella blandensis
CATCAAGCTAAACGCCGCCAGGTACGGGATGCGTTTCTAGTGAAAATTTGTGCAGGGGCCAATCTCGCGCTTTTCCAATTTGCCGCCAAGGCAACCTATAACCCTAACGCCGTCCGCGAGCAAATTATGGGCGTTTTGAAGTCGACGCCGCAGTCCATTGCCAGCGCTGCGCCGAATGCCGCCCCTGATATTGCTCCTTTACCAATCGTTGCGGCCGTTGTGCCCAATATGGCTCCGGCCAAGACAACCCAAAACGAACCGCCGCGAAGCTGCCCGAAATGTGCATTGCCCATGGTGCAGCGCACAGCGAAATCCGGTGAGAAAGCGGGTAGACCATTTTGGGCGTGCACTGGGTATCCCAAGTGTCGATCGGTTGCACCCATCTAGCTTGGGGGGCTGTTCGTGTTGCTACGTTAATTTTTCCTGCGGCACCAAAAATGTAAGACTGCAAACGACACTCTAGTGTCGACATCCATAATTAACTATCCAGCTATATCCCCCGACGATGAGAGTTAACAATTTCGCAGTGACCGCAACCGCATTGCTGTGCACACATGAATATTGCCCAAATCCATCCGAGTAAAATCCATTGGTTCGCCCAAGTGCATCAGCGCGCTGGCGCGTCAGATGTTTTAATGGCGTTAAAATTTGTTAAAAATTATTTCTTCAGCTTAAATCCTCGCGCTGCCCATGCGGGCGGGCAGATGTTTCAGTTGTGGTCCGATTTAATGATAATGAATGGTAAATCAATGTCCGCTGTACTTAATGGACAGTGGAAGCGGTTAAATGATGAAGATAAAAGCAATAAATACGGTTTTAGCCAAAGTGTTTTTCACCAGCTTTTTGCCTACGGTCCCAAATATTGGCAAGGGCGGCGAGGGCGCATGTTGCTGATATACCCTAAAACGTCGCGTTGTACGGCGGCACTGCCAAGCCTTCGTTACACCGCAGTTTTAACACTCTGGTTTGTTCCGTTTGATTTGGAAAATGAAAACTTGGACTGGCCTGAAGAGGTTAAAGTGTTTTGTAGTGTCCCGGAGCTGGACACTAATCCGTGGATGGCAGCAAGTGGCGCTCTAAAAACAGCGTGACTGTCTTTAATGTTCAATTTGCGTGCTTGCGTGCTTGCGTGCTCGCCGCAGGCCCATAATTTGGATGTTCAAGATCACAGGGCTGCGCCCCTCAGAGCTAGTAGAGATTGAAGTTGAAGGTCATAAAACAGAAAGCCTATAGATAGCGCTATAGCGGCCTATCAAGCGCTGGATAGATTACATGAAGAGATCTTCGGCGTGGATAGGTCGTCAGTTAAATTGGAGCCGCCCCAACGTCTGTGCCCAAGCCGGGCTCATCCTAGATTTCATGCCAAAAATCGCCTAAATCTGCTAATGTCCGCCACCAATACAAAGGTGTAAATTGCTGCCTTAAACACCAGCTGCATAGCTGTGTTGACTAAAATTCAGGCAGATAAGCCACACACAATAACCAGGAAGCCCCATGGCCGTTAAGAAAACCCAACTTTACTCCACCCTTTGGGCCAGCTGCGACGAACTGCGCGGCGGTATGGATGCCAGCCAATACAAAGATTACGTACTCACCCTGTTATTCATGAAGTACGTGTCCGACAAATACGCCAAAGACCCATACGGCCTAATTGAAGTCCCCGCAGGCGCAGACTACAACGCCATGATCGCGCTGAAAAACGACAAAGAAATTGGCGATAAGATCAACAAAATCATCAGCAAACTCGCTGAAGCCAACGACTTAAAAGGCGTGATAGACGTTGCCGACTTTAACGATGAAGACAAACTCGGCAAGGGCAAAGACATGGTGGATCGCCTCACCAAATTGGTGGGCATATTCCAAGGGCTGGATTTAGCCAGCAACAAAGCCGATGGCGATGACCTGTTAGGCGACGCCTACGAATACCTCATGCGCCACTTCGCTACCGAATCCGGCAAATCCAAAGGCCAGTTTTACACCCCGGCAGAAGTCTCCCGCATTGTTGCCAAGGTGGTCGGCATTACCAGCGATACCCCACAAGATGCCACCGTCTACGACCCTGCCTGCGGTTCGGGTTCGCTACTGTTAAAAGCCAGTGATGAAGCGCCCCGAGGCCTCACCATTTTCGGCCAAGAGATGGATAACGCCACCAGCGCCTTGGCGCGCATGAACATGATTCTGCACGATAACGTGACCGCCAAAGTCTGGCAGGACAACACCCTCGCCAACCCCCAGTGGAGAAATGACGATGGCACCTTAAAAGCCTTCGACTTCGCCGTAGCCAACCCGCCGTTCTCCGTAAAAAGCTGGAGCAACGGCATCAATATCAATGACGACGAATTCCGCCGCTTTGAATACGGCACACCGCCAGATAAAAACGGCGACTACGCCTTTTTGCTGCACATTCTCAAATCCCTTAAAAGCACCGGCAAGGGCGCGGTCATTCTGCCCCACGGCGTATTATTCCGTGGCAATGCCGAAGCGCGTATTCGCACCAACCTCATTAAACAGGGTTACATCAAAGGCATTATCGGCTTACCCGCCAACCTGTTTTACGGCACCGGCATTCCGGCCTGTATTATCGTGTTGGATAAAGCCGAAGCCGCAAATCGTAAAGACATATTTATGATCGACGCCAGCAAAGGCTACATGAAAGACGGCAACAAAAACCGCCTGCGCAGCCAAGACATTCACAAAGTGGTGGACGTATTCACCAAACAACTAGAGCTAGAGCGTTACAGCCGCAAAGTGCTCTTAAGTGAAATTGCCGCCAACGATTACAACCTAAATATTCCGCGCTATATAGATTCCAGCGAAGCAGAAGACTTGCACGACCTAAGCGCCCATTTGCAAGGCGGCATTCCCAACCGCGATATAGATGCGCTGCAAAAATTCTGGCAAGCCTTCCCCAGTGTACGCACGGCCTTATTTGCACCGGCTCGCGCTGGCTTATCTTCTTCCGCTCGCGCTGGCTATAGCAACGCCTTGGTGGATGCGCACGCGGTAAAAAATACCATTTTGAACCACGCCGAATTTAAAACCTTTGCGCAAACCGCCATTGATTTATTCCACGGCTGGAAAGTGCAAGCCAATTTAACTGCGTTAAAAACGGCAGCCGATAGTTCTGATACAAAAGGCGCACATGAAAGCCCTAAAGAAATCATTCACCGCATTTCAGAAAGCCTGCTAAACGCCTACGCGCAGTCACCCTTGTTAGATAAATACGACATCTACCAAATCATCATGGATTACTGGGCAGAAACCCTGCAGGACGATGTATACGTCATCACCCAAGACGGTTGGCAATCAGGCAATACCCTGCGCGAATTGGTGAATACCAAGGGCGCAGATACAACAGCCAAACAAAAAGAAACGCCCGATTTAATTATCGGCAAAACCAAATACAAAGCCGAATTAATTCCACCGGCGTTAATAGTTGCGCGCTTTTTTATTGCAGAACAAACCGCGCTAGATGCACTGCAAAGCGAATGCGATGCCAGCAGCCAAGCGCTAGAAAGTTACATAGAAGAACACGCAGTAGAAGATGGCCTATTGGCCGATGCACTTACCGACACCGGCAAAGTTAGCAAAGCCAGCGTAGCCGCGCGCTTAAAAATGGCGACCGAAAAAGACGAAATTGCCGCCCTTAAAAAAGTAAAAAACTTAATCGAGCTGGAAGCAGACCACAAAAAAACCGTGAAAGAAGCGCAAGAAAAATTAGATGCGCTGGTGTTTGCCAAATACCCAAAGCTCACTATTGAAGATATTAAAACCTTAATTGTGGATGACAAATGGCTCGCCAGTTTGCAAGCCAGCATAGTGGCAGAAGTTGAACGCATTACTCAGCAACTCGCTAACCGCGTTAAAACCTTGGAAGAGCGTTACAGCACACCCATGCCCATGTTGGTAAATGATGTTGCTACCCTAAGCAGCAAGGTGGATGAACACCTCAAAAAAATGGGGTTGGTGTGGTGATGTTGCTTTGAGCGTTTTTAATTCCCGCGAATTCGAGGGAATTAAAACAACGTAAAGAATACTCAATTTGTGCGAAGGCTTCGCACAAATTGAGTTGGCCGCAATAATACATTCATAACATGCACACCAAAATGCATTTTTGTGTGCATGTTATGACAATATGTTAGTAAAAGTGGTGTTTTGTGTGCATAAACTACTACCACCAATTCCCGTAAATAATGGCACGAGATGATGACGCAAAATAACCACCTAGCCCCCCAAGTACAGCCCCTAGTGCAACCCATTACCCAACTGGTAGAACAAGCCCGTGGCCAAGTTCGCCAAGCGGTTAACAGTGCGATGGTAATGACCTATTGGGAGATTGGCCGCTTAATTGTGGAGCACGAACAGCAGGGCGAGGCGCGCGCGGCCTATGGTAAACAGCATATGCAGTACATTTCGCAGCAGCTGACGGCCTGCTTTGGCAAGGGTTTTGATGCCACCAACTTGCGCAATATGCGGCAATTCTATACGGCCTTCCCAATTCGGGACGCACTGCGTCGCGAATTGGGTTGGACACATTATCGCAGCCTTATTCGCATAGAAAGCCCACAAGCCCGCGAATGGTACGCTCAAGAAGCCGCCAGCCAACATTGGAGCGCCCGCGCCCTAGAGCGCCAAATAGGCGTGCTTTATTACGAACGCCTACTGGCTAGCAAAAACAAACCAGCCGTAGAAGCCGAAGCCAGTAAAAACCTAGCCCCGTTAACGGGAACCGTAAAAGATTACCTGCGCGACCCCTATATTTTGGATTTCCTCAACCTGCAAGATAAAACCTATCAAGAGAGCGATATAGAGCAAGGCATCATCAATAACCTGCAACAATTTTTGCTGGAATTGGGCAAGGGTTTTGCGTTTGTTGCGCGTCAACAGCGGTTGCGTTTTAAAGACCAAGATTTTTACATCGACTTGGTGTTTTACAATTTCAAACTCAAATGTTTTTTATTAATCGACTTAAAACTCGGCAAGCTTAGCCATCAAGACGTGGGGCAAATGGATACCTATGTGCGCCTTTATGATGAGCAACAAATAAGCGACGACGACAACCCCAGTATAGGCTTAGTGCTGCGCAGCGAAAAAAGCGAAGCCGTAGTGAAGTACTCGGTACTGGCAGACAACCAACAATTATTCGCCGCTAAATACAAAGCCTATTTTCCCACAGAAGAAGAATTGAAGCGCGAATTAGAGCAAGAGCGTTTACATGTACAAGCACGCCTTGAGCAACAAGCGGAATTAAATGCAGAGTTGAAAATGGAGACTGGAGAATGAACAGCCCTCACCCTAACCCTCTCCCAAAGGGAGAGGGAACTAACCGTGCACGCAACGGAGCACCTGCCTTTAACCCCCTCTCCCTCCGGGAGAGGGCTGGGGTGAGGGCAAAACTAAACACAACAATAACGGGGTTAGCGTGGTGAGCATAATGGAAAATCAATTGATACCAGCGGGATATAAACAGACTGAGGTTGGAGTTATTCCTAACGACTGGAATGTTTTTTCACTGAGTGAATTAACACAAAGTCAACGGCCAATTTCATATGGAATAGTGCAAACTGGCCCAAGTGTTTATGGCGGAATTCGATGTCTGCGTGTTGTTGACATTTCTAATGGCATAATTAGGAAAGATAATCTCATAATAAATAAGGCCAAGTAGCGCGCAGCCGCTATTTGGCCGGCTTGTTGGACAAGCCCGGTGTTGATCGAAAGTTTCGTACTTTATTTATAGGAAATTGCTTAGGCGGGGTGTGATCTGTCAAAGATTAAATGGCGATGCTTGTCGCCATTTTTTATGCCTTAAATTCGTGTCTCGCAGTC
>CAMCXE010000244.1 GCA_945882995.1 Thalassocella blandensis
ACCGTACGCCTTCAGGAAGTCGACCAGACCGAACCCCTTCTGGAACTGGATTTTGTTACGAGCCATAAATTACCCCTTGCGAGAATGCTGCTTATGCTGGTTAAATATACAGCATTGTGCGGCTTAGGGATAGTGGTAATTAGGAAAAATTTTGCCACCAATTTTGTTCAATTAATTCACTGGACGCATTGTGAGTATTGCGCCACTCGGTTGATTCGGCCCATTGGGCGGGGCCTTCCGGCATTACCTTAGGTGCCGCTGGCGCGCAGGCGCATAAGAGTAGTCTTAGTGTATAGGCGGCAGCGCGGTAATAGATATTCAATGGGTTTACTCCGAGGCCAAAGCGGTAACAGGGTTTAGGCGCGCCGCCTTGCGTGCCGGCAAATACCCAAAAATTAAACCTGTGAAAAACGCACAACTAAAAGCCAACACAACTGGCATCAGTGAATAATCCACCGGCGTTCCAAAATGCTCGATAACCGCAGCGGATACCAAGCCCAAAACCACACCCAAAGCACCTCCCAAGGAGGACACTAGCAGCGCCTCGGTTAGAAATTGCTGCAGGATATTGCGATGGCGAGCCCCCGTGGCCATGCGTACTCCAATTTCCCGTGTGCGTTCCGTTACGCTAACCAGCATTATGTTCATAACGCCAATGCCGCCCACCAATAAAGAAATGGCCGCAATTGAACCCAATAAAATGGTTAAGGTATTTTGAGTGCTGGCAAGCGTGTCAATTAATGACGCCATGTTGCGAATGGTGAAATCTTCGGTTTTATGTCGTGCCAATAATAACTCGCGAATCCGTTCTTGCACCTCGGTCATGGCGTTTTCATCGTCCACCGAAATGGTAATATTGCGCAGAAACCGCCGGCCAAAAATACGTAAACTGCCCGTGGTGATGGGGATTAATACCTTGTCATCCTGATCGTTACCGCTAGGGTCTGCGCCTTTTTCCGCCATGACGCCAATAACTTGAAATAGCACGCGGTTGATCATAATGAATTTGCCAACCGGCTCTTCGGTGCCCAATAATTTTAACGCCGCGGTTTGCCCCATCACCGCCACAGTACTAAAAGCGGCTTCATCCTGTGCGTCAAAAAATGTGCCTTTGGCTATTGCCCATTTTCGTGCTACGGGCATTTTATTGCCGGTGGCATTCACATCCGTTGAAATATCCACATTACCGTAGCGCAGGGTGTAGCTGCCGGATATTTCAGGATAGGCCACCGCCACATGGGGCAGGGGCAGAATGGCGTCTACATCCTCCGGCACTAAGGTGAATAGATCCCAGCGAAAACGCTGATTAGGGCCGCCGGGGCGCACTATTAGTAGATTGCTGCCCATGGCACTAATGCTTTCAACCACAGTTTTTTTGGCGCCGTCGCCAATGGCCAGCATGGCGATTACGGAGCTGACGCCAATCACAATACCCAGCAACGTTAACGCGGTGCGGCCGATATTGCTGCGCATGGAGCGCAGCGCAGTGCGTATCGCTTCAAGTAGTTCATAGCCCAGACGGGGCTCTAGGTGTTCAGGCTTTTCCAGTAACAAGGCGCGGCTTTGTGTATGGGCACCGGAATCGCGAATAATTTCACCATCACGAATTTCAATTAAACGCTCGGCGTTTTTGGCTACTTCGGCGTCGTGGGTGATTAAAATAATGGTATGGCCCTGTGCCGATAAATCTTTGAGTAGCTTAATAACCTCCGCGCCGCTAGCACTGTCTAGCGCGCCAGTGGGTTCGTCCGCTAAAATAATTTTGCCACCGTTAATTAATGCCCTTGCAATGGATACACGCTGTTGTTGCCCGCCAGAGAGTTGATTTGGGTGATGCCCAAGGCGCGACTCTAAACCTAACAGCGTTAATAATTGGGCCGCTCGCGTATTGCGCAGTTGTGTTCCAAGGCCCGCGTAAGCCGCCGGCATGGCTACGTTTTCGCAGGCGCTTACACCGTGTAGCAGATTATAGTTTTGAAATACAAAACCAAAATCTTGGCGCCGCAGTTGCGCTAGCCCGTCTGCATCAAAATTGGCGATGTTGTTGCCATCAAAAAGATAATCGCCGCTGGTGGGTTTATCCAGGCAGCCTAAAATGTTCATTAACGTGGATTTGCCGGAGCCGGACTGGCCCATAATGGCCACAAATTCACCGGGGTAAATTTCCAGGTTGATATGTTTTAAAACTTGAACTGCCAGTTCGCCTGTCTGAAAAGACTTGGTGACTCCGTTGAGTTTTATTAGTGGTTTGATCATGTGCGGTTTCAGCGAGGAGGCGTTAGTTTAAGATGTCGCAATAGGCGCGGATTTTGGTATTGCGACACCCCCATACTTTACTGGCGGTTGAAAACAACGGCGTGCCTACCGTCGCCAAGTTTTTCAACAACCGGTTAAACCTAGACAAAATTGGCTTGCTACATGCTGTCGGTAATACCTAGTAAAAGCGGATACACAGAGCGAAATTGAACAAACATTTCTACTGTTGAGTTTAGCGAAACCCACCGCCCCCCATACCGCCCCCACCAAAGGCGGGCTTAGTTGTGCCAGTTTTGGTGGGGCGCAGGCCGGTGATGACTTGCTCTCCAGCTTCTAGGCCTTCAATAACTTGGGCCTGCACGCGATTGCTGACACCCAACACAATTTTGCGTCTTTCTTGCTCGCCAGTTTTAGTCAGCACCTCAACAAATATGGGCTTTTTGTCATTAGGCCCTTTTTGTTCCTTGGGTGGTGGCGCGGCTTGAGGGTTAGTTGGCTTGTCACCCCAAGTTTGACCCGACTTATTTTTATTTTCCCACTGGCCTCCATTACCACTTTTTGACCCATTGCCCCAGGATTTCTTTGAAGACTTTCCCTTTGCTTCGGCAAAACTAAGTGCCGACACGGGAATAATAAGCGCGTCTTTTGCGGACGATGTGATGAAAGATATCTGCGCGCTCATTTGCGTCATTAGGCGGTGGTCGGCGTTGGCTACATCAAAAAGCGCGTTGTAAAGCACTACGTTATTGTTTACTTCTGGCGTGGGCTGAATTTTCCCCAAGTGACTATCCCAGCGATTATTGGTGCCACCCAAGGTCGTAAAATAGACTGGCATGCCGGGGTGTAACAGGCCAATATCGGCTTCAGAAACCTGCGATTGCACGGTCATAGTGGATAAATCCGCAATGCGCATAATGGTGGGGGCCATTTGATTGGCATTCAGGGTTTGACCTTGGCGGGATGTGATGGAAACCACTGTGCCGGTGATGGGGGCATATATTTTGGCGTAAGTAAGATTCGCGTCGTCTACCCGCAAACTGGATTCAGTTTGCATAATTTGCGCTTCCAATACTTCCTGCTGAGCGCGGGCAGAATCCAGTGCGGCCTGCGCGACTTGTAGGCTCTGTTCGGTAGTTGCGTTGTCCTTAATTAAATTTTGCTGACGTGCGTACTGAATGGCCGCTAATTTTGCCTGGGCACTTTTGTCTTTTAACTGCGCCTGTTGACTTTTCAGTAGTGCGCGGCTGGCATCTACTCTTGCTTTGAAAACCGTGGTATCAATTTCCGCTAATAAATCACCGGCTTTCACTTCACTCCCAATTTCCACGTATAATTTTTTTAACTGACCAGAAACTTGTGCACCTACGTCCACATAATCGTGGGGCTGTAAAATGCCGGTGGCGGTGACCAGATTTTCAATATCACCGCGCTCGGCAACGGCGGTTATATAGTTGTCGCTGCTCGGCCGGTTGGCTGTAAAAAATTGCCAGCCACCCAATATTAATAGGATTGCACCTAGCAACATACCTGTCAGCATTAGGGGTTTGCTGCGCAACCCAGTAAATGTTGTGGCTAAAGACATAGAGTGGCTCGCAAGTAATGAAACGTTTGAATTGGGCCTAGTTGGCCGGAACGCGCAGCGACAGTTCTTTGCTCGAACGCTCCCGGGCCGGCGATTACCGACTGCACCTGCGCGAGGACGGCGCGTTGCGGCGCCACAGGTGGCGTTTGAGCTTACACCGGTTAAAGCATTCCCGCGCCTGCGGCGAAGTTTTTGGCTCTTCCCCTTCCCATGTCACGCCTGTTGCTCTAGGGCATGGATTGTAACCCAGGTTAGGCTTGCGGTAGGGCGCTTTAATTCCGCGCACGCTGCCTATACAATCTGGGCTGCTTGCTAGGGTGTGGGTACAGAGGAGCACAACCACGCAGTTTACCGTTGAGCAAGAAACTGTGCCGGTGGATGCTAGCGGGTTGTATTAGCCGCTCACCATTGAACTTGGGTCGCTGTAGATTAGCTCAGCGCAGCGACGATAATATTTTTGCGAGCCCATTACATGACCGAGTTAATTGCCACACCAGATCCCCGTCACGAATTGCCTTTTTTTGGTCTGCAGTTGTTGCGGTCCACGCATCCACAACTGCGCCGCCTGCGTAAAACCTTGCCAAAAACCACGCATCACGGCAATAAGCTCTGGAAATCTAGCGCTATCCTGTTGGATTATTTAAGTGAATTTCCATTACCGCAAGCAACGCGGGTGCTCGAGGTGGGTGCGGGCTGGGGGTTGGGAGGAATTTATTGCGCAAAATATTTTGCGGTGGCGGTTATGGCACTGGATATAGACCCGGCTGTATTCCCCATTTTGGAATTGCAGGCTGCGCATAACGGTGTGTTAATTAAACCGCACATTGCGCGCTTTGAAAATCTGACCGAGCAATATCTAGCTGAATTTGATGTGATGATTGCAAGCGATATTTGTTTTTGGGATGAGGCGAGCGAGCCAGTATACAATTTGTTGTGCTTGGCGCAGAAGGTGGGTTTGCGTGTTATTGTCAGTGACCCAGGGCGCCCACCTTTTATTGAGGTTGTGGAAAATTTACCCGAACATTTTGATTACGCTTTTGAAAATTGGTCCGTGCCGCACCCTTACAATTACAGCGGTTTGGTTTTAGATATTCCAGCGAGGGCATTATAATGTGGAGTTTTGAACGTAAAAAAATGCAAATGCCAAGTGCAGAAAACGCTTTGCCTGGCCGCGCCACAGCAATTTTACCCAGTGCGGATCACGCTATTTTTAAGCGCTCCATGCTCAGCCCGTACCCAACAACTACCGCTACACTAATCGTAGGTATGGGCTGTTTTTGGGGTGTGGAACGTTTATTTTGGCAGCAACCTGGGGTGTATATTACCGCGGTGGGTTACAGCGCCGGTTTTACGCCCAACCCAAGTTACGAAGAGGTGTGCTCGGGGGGGGCTGGTCATAACGAGGTGGTGTTAATTGTGTATCAACCCGCGGAAATTAGTTGCGCTGAATTGTTGCGGTTATTCTGGGAAAACCACAACCCCACAGCCGGCATGCAGCAGGCAAACGATGTAGGCACGCAATATAGGTCCGGTGTTTACACCACCACGGATGAGCAGCTTGCTTTGGCGTTGGCTAGTAAGGCTGAGTATCAACAAAAACTGCCAGCGGGCAAAACCATTACCACTGAAATACTACCCGCGCGGGAATTTTATTTCGCTGAAGCCTGCCATCAGCAATATTTGGCTAAAAATCCTGGCGGTTACTGCAATATGCAGTCGCTTGCGAAAACGGGATTTCCGTGTGTTTAAGCGGTGCTTCTGTTCGGCAATTTAATTTGCAGGGGCCCTCCAAATAGATGCTAGTCAATTCGTTGACTAAAGTTGGGTGGCCCTGTCACTGTCGCGTGATGCTGAGCGGGTTTTTTAACGGCGCTCAGCAGGCTAGGGCCGTGGAAATAAATAACTATCCCAAATACCTCTGGCTTTGTTCCTGAAAATTTTTTAAAATTGCCACTCCCAACCCATAGAAAAATATCATGTAG
>CAMCXE010000245.1 GCA_945882995.1 Thalassocella blandensis
TTGAGTAGCATTGGCCGACTAACCACTCACAGCGCGCAAAAAACGCTAACGCTCACGAGCATGCACAATGATGTGAATAAAATCGGCAAAGCATACGAGCGCTTGACGGCACTATTTTCTGAACTAAAAGCCGCTGCTCCGCAGTTAAAGCCCAAGGAGCCGTGGCGGTGGTTGATGGGCAAGATTATCGACTCTTTTAGGGCAGCTACGCCCAGTGATACCCAATGGACGGCGGGTGAATTTGCGATTTTGCGGGCTTGACTGAGGTTTTTAGGTTAAGGACTTTAGCCAATGTCATTAAGTTAAGCGCAAAGCTGATTTTTCGAGTGATTTTTAGCCTTTATTTCGCCCTCCTGGGCGAGTGACTTTTTCTTTCATGAAGGCCTTCCGAGCCTTCACCCTTCGGGCAGCTACGCTGTGGCAATTTGCTCCTGGCAAATTGTTGCGTGGCCAAAAAATTGCCGGGAGCAATTTTTAATCGCGGAGCGACCCGCAGGGCCGAGTGCATGGATGCACTTGGTAAAGAAAAAGTCACCAAAAAGAAAGGCCACCCGACTTTTTGTTTTTTGCTACGCAAAAATACCCTCCCTCAATCGCCATGGAGGGCCCGAATGCAGAAATTGCAGGAGCAAATTTCTACCGAGGCAATTTTGAGGGTCGCCGTGGCGTGAGAGGATTCGCCACATCCCTGTGGCTCTGCCCTTCGGGCTGCCTTCGGCATCAAAAATGGCAATCCTGCCATTTTTTCCTGTCCCGTCACGGCTCAAATGGACGGCTCGGCAACTGCTCCTGCGTTGCTCTAATTCGCCGCATCCATGCGGCTCCTGTCCATTTGCCCCTAAAAATCACCTCTCCACTCGGCCAAAAAACGGGCTGGTCCCGCTTCGGCTGGGGTGTCGCTATAACAGTAGAAAACTATTTGAAAAGGAGAAACCCCTTAACTTAATGACATTGGGACTTTAGCCTTTTCAAAATGTTTTCTAATGTTACTGCCACATGCCTGCCGAAGCGGGACCAGCCCGTTTTTTGGCCGAGGGCTTTGGAGCACCTCCGGAAATTTAATTTTCGCGATGATCGCAAGGCATTTTTGCACGGAGGGAGGGAGTTTATGCTGCATAAATGACCGACTGAGCAGGCAAATAACGCAGCGCGGGCGCGAAAAGTGAATGTCCGGAGTTGCCCTTTAATTAGTCTTTTGTTAACTGGTCGCTTGCCAGTGCCGGAGTGGTTACCGGCAAGGTAACGGCTTTGTTGGCTTGCTCGTAATCGTACGCAAACGATAATAGCCGCCCTTCGCTAAACGCGCGCCCCATCAGTGAGAAGGTCACGGGTAAACCGAGCTTGCTCATACCTGCAGGAACAACCAGATCCGGGAAGCCGGTGATGTTGGCGATATTCAAGGGTGAGTTGCCTTCGCCACGAGCTGGCACTTGATCGGGCAACTCAATCAAGCCTACCGGTGACGGCGAGGTGGGATACAGAAGTGCCGCCAGTTTGTGGTTCGCAAACACCCCTTCTACGGCCTGGTGAATATAGGCCATGCCCTGATTTTTTGCCGCTAGGTACACTGGGTCATCCAATTCTAGGGAATTTTCTGCTTGGTATTTCAAGCCCAAGGCTTTACCGGGTGAGCGGTATTGCGTTTTGGGATTGTTGGCGAGCGCCGCCAAATCGTAAATCGTTTTGGGGTATTTGGCAGCAGTGGTAGACAAATAGTCGCCGATTTGCGATTTGAATTCTGCCGACCGAATCGTGTTGTACAAAGGCCCGCGCGCACTCAGGACTGGCGGTGGAATGCGTACGTCTTCAACAATAATGGCTCCCAGCGAGCGCAGTTTGGCTATGGCTTTTTCCAACACGGCATCAATGTCTTTATCCTGACCAAAGAAGTCGCGGGCTATGCCGATGCGAGCACCTTTAAGGCTGCCTGTTTTTAAAAATTGGGTGTAGTCAGTGGGCACTCGGCCAGCACTTTTTAGCGTGGCATCATCATCGGGATCAATTCCGACCAGTACGTTGAGGGCCATAGCGATATCGTACGTATTGCGAGCCAAGGGGCCGACGGTATCAAAACTCAGTGCGAGGGGCACAACGCCATCGCGAGAAACTAATCCGTGAGTGGTTTTGAGCCCGAAGGTACCATTCGCGGAGGCCGGGCCGCGCACTGAAGCGGCTGTGTCTGAGCCCAACCCAAACTGCGCAAAGACTGCCGCAATGGCTGCACCTGTGCCGCCGGATGAACCGCTTGGGCCGCGTTTAAGATCGTGTGGGTTGAGCGTTTGCCCACCCTGTGTGGAATAACCATTCGGCACGCGGCCTTTTTTAATGATTTCCGGATCTGTTGCGCCAGATACAGAACCACCACCGCCCGCCCATTCCGAGAGATTCACCTTGGCGAGAATAATGGCACCGGCCGCACGGAGTTTTTTCACCACAAAGGCATCATCGGGCGGAATCGAGCCATCCAGTAATTGCGAGCCCGCTGTAGTGGGCATATCAAGCGTGTCGTAATTGTCTTTAAGAACGATGGGAATGCCATGCAAAGGGCCACGAATTTTACCCGCCGCACGTTCAGCATCCATCACCTTGGCTTCTTCAATGGCTTTGGGGTTTAGATAAATCACCGTGTCGATCTTCGGGCCTTTTTGATCGTAGGCCGCAATGCGTGCGAGATACGCTTTAGTGAGGGTTTCAGCACTCAGGGACCCATTTGCAAAAGCAGTGTTGATTTCAGCAATAGTGGCTTGAGTTACATCCAACGCACTAGCGCTGATGGGCACCATGCTGCCGATAAAGACGCCAATGACAATAGTCAGTTTACAAATACGCATAAGTGCCTCGATAAAACGCTGGTTTTTGGGTTATTTATTCAAGCTGTCACTGGGCAATTTGGGTGTGCTGGGCGGCTGGACCAAGGCCTTGGTTTCCTGTTCAAAATCGTAGCCATACCCTAATAATTTAGGCTCGCTCCAGGCTGGGCCAAAAAATGACAAGGTGACCGGTAAGCCTTTGGCCGTGACACCCGCAGGGATAATCAAATCGGGATAGCCCGTAAAGTTAGCCATTGCTGTGGCGGACGATGGCCAGCTGACGCCATCCGGTGGATTAATCAGCAGTGCCACTTTGGGCATGGTGGGGTAGACCAGCGCATCCAACTTGTGTTTGCTCATCATGGCATCGACACTGGCGCGCACGGCGGGCAACAAGGCATTTTTAACGGCAAGGTATTCAGGGTCATCCAGGGCTAACGAGATGCCGGGTGAAGCCACCCATGCCAAACCTGCTGCTTTACCTAGGCTGCGATACTTGGTGGCGGGATCATTGGAAAGACGCACTATATCGTCGAACGATTTGGGGAAACCCTTCGACGTTGTCTTCAAGTAAGTGGTGAGGTCGGCTTTAAATTCAGCGCGAACAATGGTGTTGTAGATGTAACCCCGACTTTCGCGAACATAGTCGGGAATCACCACTGGGTCGATAATCGTGGCGCCGAGCTTGCGCAGGGTGGCGATGTTGTCAGCAAAGATTTTATCCACTTCGGGGTCTTGCCCCAGATAATCGCGATTGACACCAATACGCGCACCTTTGAGAGCGCCTCGCTTTAAAGAAGGTGTGTAGTCCTTCAGAAAATGGCCGTCACTTTTAGCGGTAGCCTCGTCGGCTTTATCCACACCGGTCATTACGCCCAAAGAAACCGCTACATCGTATACCGAACGCGCCATGGGGCCCGCGGTATCAAAGGACAAACCCAGTGGAATAATGCCGTCGCGGCTCATTAAACCGCGGGTGGGCTTTAAGCCCACGATGCCATTGTGTGATGAAGGCCCGCGTACGGAGCCTCCCGTGTCTGACCCTAAACCCAGTTGCGCAAAACCTGCAGCAATACTGGCACCTGTGCCGCCAGAGGAACCCGATGGGCTGCGATCAAGACCGTGTGGGTTACGCGTTTGCCCACCCGCTGAACTAAAGCCACCGGGAATAAACCCAGCTTTAACGATTTCCGGCGGTGCGCCAGCGGCTGAGCCGCCCGAACCCGCCCATTCAGACAAATTAGCTTTGGCAATAATAATGGCGCCCGCCTCGCGTAATTGCTTGGTAATAAACGCGTCGTCCGGCGGAATAGACCCTTCGAGGAGCTGCGAACCACCCGTGGTGGGTAAATCAAACGTATCTATGTTGTCTTTCAGTATTACGGGAATACCGTGGAGCGGGCCGCGAATTTTGCCCGCCGCACGTTCTGCATCTAACACCTTGGCTTCGGCCAGCGCCTTTTCATTCAGCGTAATCAGCGCATCCAGCATGGGGCCTTTTTGGTCATACGCCTGTAAGGGATAAGTTAGGACATCCACAAACTTGACACCGCCACCCAAACCAACTACCCTCGAAAAAACCGCCAAGGACCGCACCCCATGACCCAATCCCGCTCCACCCAAATTTCCCTCGACGCCACCAGCTTCTACCATTGCTACGTTCGCTGTGTGCGCCGCGCCTATTTATGCGGGGACGACCGCGCAACCGGCGCCAATTATGATCATCGCAAGCAGTGGCTGGTGTCGCGGTTGCGGTTTCTTTCTTACATTTACGCCATCGACATTTGTGCCTACGCGGTGATGAGCAACCACTACCATGTGGTGTTGCATGTGGATCAGGCGCGGGCGAATAGTTGGACGCAGGACGAGGTGGTGGAGCGCTGGTTGCAGCTATACCAAGGCCATTTTTTAATTCAAGGTTGGCTTAAAAACCGCGAAGCATTGGGGCCTGCTGAATTGCGGGTTGTGAGCGAAATTATTGAAGATTGGCGGCAGCGGTTGTGTTGTATTTCCTGGTTTATGCGCGGTGTAAATGAAACCATTGCGCGCATGGCGAACGAAGAAGAAAACACCAAAGGCCGTTTTTGGGAGGGGCGGTTTAAAAGCCAAGCTTTATTAGATGATGCCGCATTATTAACCTGTATGGCCTATGTAGATTTAAACCCTGTGCGTGCGGCCATTACGGATGATGTAATCAGTAGCGATTTTACGTCTATCCAGCAGCGCTTATTCGATTATTCCGAAAAATCCGCACAAAAAACCGCGGATCAACAAGCCTTAGCAGTGCGCATGGCGCACCAGCAAGCATTAAAATCGGAATTAAATTTAGAGGCGCAACCCGAAGCGCCATTAATGCCATTTGATGGTAGTGTACATACGGATATTCATGCCGCCTTGCCGTTTACTTTGGAAGATTATTTCGAATTAATTGACACCACCGGTCGCGCCATGCATGACGATAAACGCGGCGCTTTAAATCCAAACGCTTTGCCGCTGCTGACACGCATGGGTATTAACCCGCTACAGTGGTTAGACCACGTAAAACGCTTTCGATCACGCTACGGCTCCTGTGCTGGCTCGGCGCAGCGGATTGGGGATTTTGCTGGCAAGAATAACAAGCGCTGGGGGAAGGGCGTTGGGGTTTCGGCGCGGGTGTATGGCGCCGAGTTGGCATTGGCTGGCTAGCACTACAAGTCGCCTTGGATTTGTTGAATGGGTGCGGCAATGCACCTCGCTCGACACCGGCGTAACGCGGACCAGCAGCTGATCATAATCGTTTAAATCATGCTGCTTTTCGGTAACGATTGGCACGGGCGTGGCCACGCCAAAACGTTGATTACAGAGCAGCTCACTCGGCAATTCACCGCGCGCTATGGCGCTCACAATATAGCGACCCAAGGGGCCTTCGTTTTGCTCCTGAGCGGCCAAAAA
>CAMCXE010000246.1 GCA_945882995.1 Thalassocella blandensis
CGAGGATTTATTGCTGGAAGCTGTACGATGAGCGCGGGCCTACCCCCTTGGTTTGCACTTGAGAGCTGGTTTCCAATGTTATTTCAGTCGTGGGGATTATGTGGTGTTACGCCGCAGGTGATTTTCGGTATATCGATGGCTGAGTTACTTATGCCAACGTCAATTGCGTCTGCTTTTCTAGCTATTTTGGTGGCTATTATTAAGACATTTACATTTAATATAAATGGGAAATGTCTTTACCAATTCGTATCGAGGTAGAGTCTGATACAAAAAATAGTGTATATGTGGTTTAGCATGCATGCCTATTAAATAAGGCCAAACTCGTAAGGCGGATAATTTTTCGCGTAGGGCGGATTCGCGTAGCAATCCACCATCCGGCAAATAAGCTATTCTGTGACGCCACGGGAACTTATTCTTTGGATTTGCGCTGCGTCCAATTGGTGGATTGTCGCTTCGCTCCGAACCCACCTTACCGATCACCTCACAAAAAAATTTATCCGCTATAGGCGGTGCCAAGGAGTGTGCTGGGTTTTTAGGAAATGGCGCGGCTCCTATTTAGGGGGATTTTGTATGTGTGTACAGTGTATCTGCCTCGCCAGTAAAGTCAGGCTCGTTTTGTCGCTGCTGTATGCACGTTTAGCCGCTTGTAGAGGGTAAAATGTTTCTTTATAGTCAGCCACTTAGCGCCCCGGCCCCGCGGATAACGCGCAAACCGCCGGGGGATAACGCACATGCGCGTTTGCATTCCGGCACTGGTTCGGCTTTTGGGCGGACATTCCTTGGAATCAGAGGGGTGAAGCGGAAAGCTCGGGAAGAGGGCAGGAGTGATAAGGCGCATGCGCAGTATACAAATTTTAGGGGCTCCCATGATCGACTCAGTTGCACGGAAAAAGGCAGCAGAAATAGCGAGAAGGTTTGTCTCGGGGCGATTGACAAATTTTGAATTTGAAAATGGCTTTCCATCTTCGAAAGATCCGGCAATGCTGGCGATAGAGGACACAATATGGTGCTTCTACGATGATTTCGATGAACATTGTCTCACTGGAAAGTGGGCCGCACCTGAAGAAACTAGATTACTAATGCTTCGCTGGGTGATGTTTCTGTATTCAAATGAAGAGTACGGCTGGCCAAAAATAAGTCACCCTGGAGTTCGACCAATTGAGTACGGCCTGTTTGGAAAATTATTTAATCGGCATAAGAAGCAGCACGAGTTTTTAACTGCTGGCGAGATCGAGTATTGGCCTTTTATCAGCAAGGAATCATTCGCTCGCGCTAAGCATAATCCTGTACTTCTTGCAGGCTCCTAACACTGCAAATCAGTCTAACGGCTCTTACGTTTCTTGTTTTGCGGCTTAACGCTACGCTACCACAAAACAATCCACTACAAAGCCGCAGCTGTTTGCGGCGTTATGCCAGAAGGAAAGTATCGCTATGCAACTAAAAAATCATATCTTTCTCATGACTGAGTACAATCAGAGCATGAACATAAATATTTTTGCAATAGTTGAAAAGTTATCTCCAGCTCAACTAAATGTAGATTGTGGTGCGTTCTTTGGTTCAGTGTTCGGCACCCTGAATCATATTGCAGTAGGAGATACTCTTTGGTTAAAACGGTTTTCTTCTTCCTTGCATTCACATGCAGCGTTAGACCCTGTTCGTGACTTGAAAAATCCGGAATCGCTGGAATCTACTCTTTGTGAAAATCTTCATGAGTTGAGCGTTCGCCGCAGTCTGCTAGATGAAGTATTTTTGAATTTTGCGGAATCAATAACAGAAGCAGAGTTGCTAGAATCCGTGATTTATAGAAACATGAAAGGCGAAATTTATTCTAAAAATTTGTTCAGTCTATTAATGCATGTATTCAACCATCAAACACACCACAGAGGTCAAGTTACAACATTGCTTTCACAGTTTGGTTTGGGTTATGGAGTTACAGACCTTGCGGCATATATTCCAAACATGTAAAACGGCATAACAAGCGTAAGCACTCGACGGCTTTCCGTTGCGCTACGCTCCACTACAAACCGCGCGTGCTACGGACGTTATGCAATTAGAGGTTTCAAATGAAATGGATGACAAGTGAAAAGTTATTAGCCATTAACCACGCCGGTGAATGGGGTGCTATACATTTCTATACGGCGCAATCAACTGTTTCAACATTCAGGTTCCCTAATGAAAAAACAGCGATAGAATCAATTTTAGGCCATGAAAAAGTTCATTTTAAACTATTTGATGATTTGCTCATAAAACGCAAAACAAGACGATGTCATGCTCTTTGGTTTTGGCAAATTGGAGGATACTTATTAGGATTTATGACTGCTCTTATAGGCATTAAGGCTGCAATGGTAGCAACCGAGGTTTTTGAAGATGTCGTCATATCTCATTTTGATCAACAATTAGAATGGCTGAAAACTAATGATAATGAACTTCATGACTTAGTCAGCTATGTTTATCAAGACGAATTATCCCATGGGGTTATAGCCTGCCCATATACTGAGGCGGCTGGAATAATATACACACCTCTACGGTTTATTGTTCGAATCCTGACTGAAACAATGATGTTTTTAGCCAAGCATGGCATCTAACACTTATATGAAATCCCCCACTTCTAATTGGTTTGGCGATGCATTTTCAGAACTAGACCCTCTTCTTCAAAAACTACACCTTCAGGGTGGCAAATTATCCGGCACAGTTAAACTTAATTACCCCGCAGGTTTAAGTGGACTCATAGGAAAAAGAATTGGCTCTAAAATTGGGCTGCCGAAGCAAGCCGGTTACATCGAGCTCGACGTTGAAATTACCCACAAACCCAACCAACTAATCTGGTCTAGAACTTTCAACAAAAGCCATAAGATGATCTCTATTTTCGAGCCTCATGGCAGTTATCCAGAAGGTTACTGGTCTGAAACTACTGGCAAACTATCTCTCGAACTAGGTGTAGAAATCAAGAATCACGGCTGGCACTGGGTGCAAAGAAAAGTGAAATTTCTAGAGATCCCATTGCCGCTATTTTTATTTCCTTCATCACACGCTTACAAAACAATCAATAATGGAAAATATGAGTTTTCCGTCGTATTTTCTTTACCTATATTAGGTGAGTTACTGAGTTACAAAGGCGAATTAAGTGCTAACAAAAATGCATAATAAATAAGGCCAAGTAGCGCGCAGCCGCTATTTGGCGTGATTGTTGGACAAGCCCGGCGTTGATCGAGGGTTTCGTACTTTATTTATAGGAAATTGCTTAGGCGGGGTGTGAGCTGTCAACGATTAAATGGCGATGCTTGTCGCCATTTTTTATGCCTTAAATTCGTGTTCCGCAAGCCGCAAGGCAAAGTTTGGGTGGCTGGAAGTTTGTGCGCCCATCAATAATTGCCTGTTTTCCCGTGTGGTCGCAAGCACCCCGCCGTTACCGACAAAGACCACGGGACAGGCACTCGACTTCGCTTACACCTCCCGCAGAGCCTCAGCCACTGGCAGTCTGGCGGCGCGTACCGCGGGAAACACGCCGCCAATAAAACCAATAACTACCGCCATCACAATACCCTGCTGCATTAATGCGGGGGTTACCGCAAAATCGAACACCACTTGGCTGAAGCTAGCAAAATTTAAGGTGGAAACGGTGTAGCCATTAAAAATGCCATACACCACACCAGCACCCAAACTGCCACCGATGACCGCCAGTGCTAGCGATTCCACCAGCGTGGAGCAGGCCACGGGAAACGCACCAAAACCAATGGCGCGCAAGGTGGCTATTTCACGGCTGCGGCTAGCCACCGAGGTGTACATAGTATTTATGGCGCCGAATACGGCGCCCAAAGCCATTAAAATTGCCAGAGGGTAACCAATGCCTTTAATAAATTTATTCATGGGGCCGGCTTGTTCCGCTAAATAATCCGTTTCCAGCTGCGCGTCCAGGTTAAGGCTAGGCTCCGCGGCCATGGCGTCTTTTAAATCTTGCAGGGCGCTAGGGCTGCTGATTTTGGCTCGAATGGTTTGATAACTGTTGCCACGGCGATATGCTGCCTGCAGAATTTTTGCGTCGCACCACAATTCCGATTCTGCCAAACCGCCATTCGCGGTAAAGGCGCCTACCACCGTCCAGATGGTTTGGCCGAATTTCACTTCCGAGCCCACGGCTAAATTCGCGAATTGTTTTTGCGCGCTGCGCCCCACAATTAATTCATTTTTGCCGCGCTCAAATTGACGGCCCTCCACAAGCTCAATTGTGTCGCGCACTAAAAATGCGGTGGGTTCTACACCCCGCAGCGATACATTGGCCGAGGATTGCGTGGCGAGTTTTGGAATATCCACCACCACAAATAATTCCGGCGAACTGAGTATTTTGTCGCCTTCACGGGTAATGCCGTTAAGTGTCGCCAGTGTTTGAGCTTGCTCATAACTGAGGCCGCTACTCATTTCCGACGTGGACCCAGCGCGCATTAAAATGACGGTATTGGGCGAACCGGCATTGGCCATGGTGCGGCTAAACCCAGACGCCATGGAAAGTACCGCCACAAAAACCCCCACCACACAGGCCACGCCAAAAATAGCCACTGATGCGGAACCCCAGCGTTGGGGAATATTCCGTAAATTCATGGCGGAAATCAGCCATATTTGCGACAACCAATTCGACAACATGGCTTAACTCCTGCGCAAGGCGCTAATAATATTTAAGCGTAAACCCTGTATGGCCGGCACCAAACCCGTCACCAAACCCAATCCCGCCGCTAACACTAAACCCGTGACCACAATTGACCAGCTTATCTCTAGGCCGGGCAGGGTTGAAGCTACGGCGTCCGCATTGGCGGAGAGGAATAATTTGGCAAAACCGACTCCCAAGGCACCCCCCAATAGGGTGATCAGTATCGACTCTGCCAACACCAGCAGCATCACACTCACATCGGAAAATCCCAAGGTTTTTAATACGGCGAATTCCGGTATGCGTTCGCGAAACGACTGTGCCATGGTATTGCCCGCCACTAGCAACATGGTAAAAAATACCGCACCCATAATTAGGCGAGTAATTAGCCCTATATCGCCAAATTGTTTAGCAAACGAGGAGGCGAAATCTTTTTCGCTACTGGTTTTGGTTTCGGCGGCGGAATTTTCAAACAGCGCATCTACCTCCGCAGCTACCAGCGCTGCGCCAGCGGGATCCTTCACTTTAATGACCATCCAGCCGATGCTGCCTTCGCCATATTGTCGCGCCTTATCAAAGTAGTCGTGATGAAAATACATAGCACCATTTTGAATGGCCTTGGATTTGGTTTCATAGATTCCGCAAATAACGAACTCCCATGTGGTACTGCCATTTTTTTGAGGGAACATACCCACCAGAGGAATGCGATCGCCTATTTTCCAATGATATTTGCGCACTAGGTCACTGCCAATAACGGCGCCAATTTTTTCGGCTTTCCAAGCTTGCATTTGGTCGTCCGGCAAACTAATGGCGTCGCGGTAGATGTCAAAAAATTTATCAACCGTAATGGGAAACTGGGGGAATTGATTGCGTTTTTCTTGGTAGTAGCCGCCAAACCAGTTAAGCGCAGTGACCTGTTCAACACCCTCCAGTGCGCGAACCTTCGCCACATAACTGGAGGGCAATGGCTGAATGAGTGTGACTCGATTAATGGTGATAAGGCGATCGGTGCCGGCAATTTCCGAGCCGCGATCAAACGCCGAGCCCAAGGACCGCAGGAGGCCAAACAGCAAAAATGCCACCAGAATGGACAGCAC
>CAMCXE010000247.1 GCA_945882995.1 Thalassocella blandensis
ATCACCTCGTAAAAGGGCCAGTTTTTTGGTTGCATAGGCTACAAAATGCCAATGTAACCAAAAAACTGGCCCTTTTACGTTGCTATAGTTTTAGAGAGAAAACGCTTGTAACCGAGGAATTTGATCGCACTAGGCTGCTCTGGCGAAGGCGCTAAGCACCGCAAATATTCAACCCAAAACACAGGAAAATATTACGCAATCACAGACAAAAAAATAGGGGCCTTGGCCCCTAGTGTGTCTTACCTAATTTACAAACACCCGCGCATTTCTAAACAAGCGCAGCCAGCCGCCGTCCTCCTGCCAATCGCTGGGCCGCCACGAATTGTTCACTGCGCGGAATACGCGCTCGGGGTGCGGCATTAAAATGGTGGCGCGGCCGTCGGTGGTGGTGAGGCTGGTGATGGCACCGGGTGAGCCGTTGGGGTTGGCGGGGTAAACTTGCGTGGGCTTGAGGTAATTATCCACAAAACGCAGCGCCACTAAACCACTGGAATTACAGGCCTCAAAGGCAGCGGTACTAGCAAACTCCGCACGGCCTTCACCGTGTGAAACGGCCACCGGAAGATGCGAACCCGTCATGCCAGCTAACAATACTGAGGGGGTTTGCTCCACTTTTACCAGTGCCACCCGCGCCTCAAATTGCTCAGACAAATTACGCACAAAACGTGGCCAGTGATTGGCGCCAGGGATCAGGCTGCGCAAGTTGGACATCATCTGACACCCATTACACACACCTAAACTGAAGGTGTCGTTGCGATGAAAAAACGTTGCGAACTGTTCGCGAGCTTGCGGGTTAAACAAAATTGTTTTCGCCCAGCCTTCACCAGCACCAAGAACGTCACCATAGGAAAACCCACCACAACCGGCTAGGCCTTTAAAGTCCGCAAGATCCACTCGGCCGCGCAGTATATCGCTCATGTGCACGTCCACCGCCGTAAAACCCGCGCGGTCAAACCCTGCGGCCATTTCCACTTGCGAGTTAACACCCTGCTCTCGCAGGATTGCCACCTTGGGTTGCACGCCGGTATTGATATAAGGCGCACTAATATTCTGGTTGGGATCATAGGTGAGGTGTGCACTTAGGCCCGGATTCTCCGCACTAATGCCAGCAAACTCTTCAGCGGCGCAATCCGCATTGTCGCGCAGCGCCTGCATGTGATGACTAGTTAAAGACCAGAGTTCCTGCAATTTGGCCCGCGTTTCCTCGTATTGAATAACACCCAGGCGCGTTACACGAATGACTTGTTCGGGCTGAGCGCGGCCGATGACGTGCACGTGGGTTATACCCTGAGCATCAAAGCTGGCCTGCACAGCAGCCAAATGGCGAATTGGCACCTGCAACACCGCCCCCAGCTCCTCACTGAACAGCATGGCCACTAAGTCGTCGCTGAGTAAACTGGAGAAATCGAGATTAAGGCCGCAGCGGCTGGCGAAGGCCATTTCCACCAGTGTGGTAAACAAGCCCCCGTCGCTACGATCGTGATACGCCAGTAAGCGGTTGGCCGCAAGGTTGTCTTGCATCGCATCAAACAAGCCTTTGAGGTGTTGGGCTTCATCAAGGTCCGGCGACTCATCGCCCATTTGGCTATAGGTCTGCGCCAAAATAGACGCCCCCATGCGGTTTTTGCCAAAAGCCAAGTCCACAAATACCAATACAGCATCCTCCTGCATGGAGAGTTGTGGCGTTAGGGTTTGGCGCACATCCAGCACTGGGGCGAAGGCGCTTATCACCAGAGACAAAGGCGAGGTAACGGCTTTCGCTTTGCCGCGATCGTCCCAAGTGGTGCGCATGGACATTGAATCTTTACCCACTGGGATGGTGATACCCAGCTGTGGGCAGAGGTCCATACCCACCGCCTCCACGGTGCGGAATAACTTTTCATCCTCGCCTTGGTGGCCGGCGGCACACATCCAGTTAGCTGACAGCTTCACATCCGCTAACTTAGCAATTCGCGTTGCGGCAATATTGGTAATCGCTTCCCCTACGGCCATGCGACCAGACGCGGGAGCATCCAAAAGGGCGAGAGGCGTGCGCTCCCCCATGCTCATGGCCTCACCCGCGTAGGTGTCGTAACTGGCCGTGGTAACCGCGCAATCCGCCACAGGCACTTGCCAGGGGCCAACCATTTGATCGCGTACCACTTGGCCGGTTACGCTGCGGTCGCCGATGGTAATCAGAAATTGTTTGCTGGCCACAGCCGGATGCTGCAACACACGGCTGACGGCATCAACTAGGCCAATACCTTGCGTGGAGAAGCCATGAGTGCTGGGCAAATACTTGTCGGCGCTGCGATGCATTTTTGGCGCCTTGCCAAACAAAATGGACATGGGTAGATCCACCGGGTTGGCGTCGAACTGACGATCACTCACCTGCAAAATTTTCTCATCCAGGGCCACGCCCACCACCGCGTAGGGGCAGCGCTCGCGCTCACAAATAGCGGCAAATTTGGCAAGATTTTCAGGCGCAACGGCCATCACATAGCGTTCTTGCGACTCATTACACCAGATTTCCAGTGGCGACATGCTGGGCTCGTCGTTGGGTACATTGCGCAATTCAAAGCGCGCCCCACAGCCACCGTCTTTCGCCAGTTCAGGAAACGCATTGGACAAGCCACCGGCACCCACATCATGAATAAACGCAATGGGGTTTTCGGCGCCCAATTGCCAACACTGGTCAATCACCTCTTGGCAGCGGCGCTCCATCTCGGGGTTTTGGCGTTGCACTGAAGCAAAATCAAGATTCTCCGACGAGCTGCCCGAAGCCATGGACGAGGCCGCGCCACCGCCCAAGCCAATCAGCATGGCGGGGCCACCCAGCACAATTAACTGAGCACCAGGGGCAAATTCAGTTTGCGCAATGTGCTCCTGTTTAATGTTGCCATAACCGCCCGCAATCATAATGGGCTTATGGTAGCCGCGGCGCTCGCCGTCAAACTCCTGCTCGAAGGTGCGGAAATACCCATTGATGTTGGGGCGGCCAAATTCATTGTTAAAAGCCGCGCCGCCTAAAGGCCCCTCCAACATGATGGTCAGGGCGTTAACCATGCGCCCGGGTTTGCCATAGTTTTGCTCCCAAGGCTGAGGCAGGGTGGGAATTTGCAAATTAGACACCGTAAAACCGGTCAAGCCGGCCTTGGGTTTGGAACCCTTCCCCACCGCGCCTTCGTCGCGAATCTCGCCCCCGGCACCCGTGCCCGCGCCAGCAAAAGGCGCTATGGCCGTGGGGTGGTTGTGCGTTTCCACTTTCATCAGAATGTGAATGGGCTCTTGGTGATACGCGTATTCACGGCTTTGTGGGGCGGGGTAAAAGCGCCCAGCGGCACTACCCGTGATCACCGAAGCATTGTCGGCGTAGGCCGAGAGCACGTTATCACCGGCTTTTTCATAGGTGTTTTTGATCATGCTGAACAGCGAGCGGGTTTGCTCAACCCCGTCTAGCGTCCAGCTCGCGTTAAAAATTTTGTGGCGACAATGCTCAGAATTGGCCTGTGCAAACATCATCAATTCTATGTCGCTGGGGTTGCGGTTCAGTTGGGTAAAACTGTCCATCAGGTAGTCAATTTCGTCTTCCGCTAAAGCCAAACCCAGTTGACTGTTAGCCACTTCAAGGGCAATGCGCCCACCGCCCAGAATATCCACAGAAAGCAGTTCGCGCGGTTCGTGGCTAACAAACATGGCGGCCGCATCGTCAAGGTTAGCAAATACCGTTTCGATCATACGGTCGTGCAAGGCGGGCAAAATACGCGGAATTTCGCACTGGCCTTTAATGTGATAAGCCAGCCCGCGTTCCAAGCGCTGAATCTTTTGCAAACCCACGTTATGCGCGATGTCTGTGGCCTTAGACGCCCAAGGGGATATGGTGCCCAAACGCGGCACCACGACTACCAAGGCTCCGCCATCACTTTGTGAGGCCTCATTGGGGCCGTAATGCAGCAGTTTCACCAACACTTCGTTTTCCCCTGGGCTCAGCGGCGCGCTCACATTCACAAAATGCACATATTCCGCATAAACCCCCTGCACCCCCGCATCCAATTTTTGCAAGCTGCGCAACAATTTTTGACGGCGAAAAGACGAAAGGACGGGGGCGCCAGGCAATATCAACATGGGGTCAGAATCTCAAGCCAGAAAATTAGCGGGGGCCGCATTGTACTTGATACGCCGTATCGACACACCGGTTAGATAGGCTTCTGTTAGATGAGCGTCAAGAAGCCGAATGGCCTGGCCAGCAGGGGGATTGAGGCGTCAAAGCTGCTAGCAGAGCCAAGAAAACGGTGGCCTTCAACCATGAGCAATAACCCTAGAAACCTCAGTTGGGCACCAAAAAAACTGTGTAATCCCTTGGCTCAAATCAAGCCAAAAGGGCCGCAATAACAATGGGAAGGTACGCCCTTTGATGAGAAGGTTGCGTGGCGAGGCCCCATGCTACAGAGCACATCGCCAACAAACAGTTAAACTGAGCGCAAAAGAATCACGCCGAATTAGGTAACAGCCACCTTACATCACACTTAGAAATACAGATATACCTATGCGCTTACCCAATAGGTGGAAACACCTAGGTGCACCGCATAGCAGCATAACGCTTAACAAAATCCAGCTGCGCGGCGGTTTCAACGGCGAACTCCCGAGCCTGCCGAGCCAGCGAAATGGCTTCCTCAGCTGAATGCCCTTGGTCAATTAACAAGAGCGCGGCAACAGTACCGGCACGACCAAAACCACCCTTGCAATGAATCAGAATTTTGGCGCCCTGAGCAAGCTGCCGGCTTAGATCGTCACGCAAATCCAGCCAGCGCGCCAACCAGGCAGCGTCTGGCGCACATTTGTCCGGGATGGGCAAATTTAACCATCGAAAATAAGCGGGGTATAAGTTACGGAGCTCGTCCACTTGCAGCTCGTCGTATTCGAAATCTTCGAGCAAAGAAATCACAACCTGCGCGCCCCAATCCCTAACAATACCCAAATCCGCGGCGACACTGCGATGCCATGCGCCGGTTAGGGCGTGAGCTTGTTTCTTGCCCGGGCAAAATGTAAGACCTAGCTCGCCATTGAGTACCGCAAGCGTATTAATAATCAACGGATGACTTTCACTGGTGCGCGCAGAGAGTTTAGACATGACTAGATACCAAAAAAATAATTTATGAGCGCGAGAGACTGATAATAGAAGGAGCATGACCCCGGAAAATAAAATACATCGTGCACTCCCCCAAAATTCTCGCCACTAGTCTCCAGAGCCAAACGATCGCAAAAATCGATAGGATTCCACGCCCTTTTTAGGCCGAAAAAGCGCTGCCATGCGACCCCGCCCCCCCTCGGGAAGCCCTTCCCCAACTTCATCCAGCAATTCATCTACTGGGAATTTGCGGCGAAAGGACTTTTTTTCCAGCTCAACGCCCATCAACTCTTCATAAGTTTGTTGCAGTTGCGTCAAGGTAAACGGCGCATTCAAAATGAACATTGGCAATGCGGTATAGCCGGATTTAGCGCGCAGCCGCTCACGAGCCTGAACGATGAGACCAGCGTGATCGAAAGCCAGTGGCTGCTTGAGGGCCAACACCAACGGCCACCAACGCGCATCTAACACATTGCTAACAAATGCTGCTGTGGGCGCATAAGGAATTAACGCCATATACAATGCGGTAACCGACCAGCCACGAGCATCACGCTTGCCATTACCCACAGTAGCGACTTGCTCGTGGCTGGTCGGTTACC
>CAMCXE010000248.1 GCA_945882995.1 Thalassocella blandensis
GAATATCGTGATTGCTTCTGAGCAGTTGCCATCTGGATCCCCGCCTGCGCGGGGATGACGTGGGAAAATTAAAATTGTGCTGAATAGTTACTTTTGATTTTGGGATGATTATTTATTTCCACGGCCCTAGGGTGGATTTGGGATGATTATTTATTTCCACGGCCCCAACCAGATACGCCCTGTTGCTGCTCAAACGAAATGACAATAAATTCCGCAGGACGAACCACCGCCACCTGCACCAATATCCGCAGATAGCCGTTAAGCACATCGTCTGCTGTCATAGTGGTGCCCAAGCCAACGCTAACGCTGAACGCCGCAGCAGGAGTTGCACCCTGCAAACCGCCTTGCCGCCAAACGCCCATCAGAAAATTACTGATCGCGCTCTGGAGCCAGGCCCAGGTGGTCGCGTCGTTGGGTGCAAAAACGTAGGCGCGCGCCGCCAATTTTATCGACTGCTCCAGATAAATCATGGTCCTACGCACGGAAATATAGCGCCAATCTTGGTTATTCCCATCCAGTGTTCTAGCCCCCCACACCAAAATTCCTTGGCCATTAAAAAAACGTATGGCATTAACGGATTTTCCTGAAACTGAGTCAATGTTCAAATGTTCCTGTTCAGTGTCAGTCAAATGGAGTGGTAACGACACTGCACTAACAATGGACCTATTAGCGGGAGAATTCCAGACACCAGCCGCGCTGTCATTCACCGTGTAAACACCGGCCATGGCACCACTTGCCGGCAATATATTGGCCACCGTTAATACCTGGCTAATAATCTGCCCATAAATGGGGCTGGCGGTCACAAGGGCTGCTTGCAGCTGACTGTTTGAAAGGGGGTTGGCCGGGGGCGTCTGGATCAGGGTAAGAATTTGCGCCGCTACCGGATTGGGGGCGGAAGGCGGATTCAAAATGGATGCAAGCTGTTGCGTATCACCACCAAACAAATTAGTAAAATCAACATCGTTTGATTGCATAATTGTGGTGCCAATAAACGGGTAATAACTGATACCGTATTTAAGGCCCGTATTGCCAGTACTGTTGCGAAAATTCTGGATATCCTGAGTGTATAAAATGGGGTCAGGATTGGCCCCGCCGATAATATCGAAAATACATACCGCTGTTTGCATAGTTTCCGCTTGCAACAACATCGCTTCCATCAAGGTGGTATTGTCGTTGAGTGACAACAGCGTAGCGTCTGGACAAATGTACATCGTCGGTTCGGTTTCTTTCGTTAACAAGGCCAAACCACGCTGCAAATCGACTAATTGCACATTTGGGTTGATTACATTCGCAGCCGGGTCCGCTAAGGGTTTTCCGCTGACGGGCCCATATGAGCCCACAGCAACAATATAGGCATCGCCGCCGCCGTTTTGATAAAACAAGCGAATACTGTTGTACAGATAATAAATCGTATTGGGGTCGGGCAATATCGCATAACATTGCCCATTCAGTGTCAGGCACTCCCCCGCTGTAGGTTTTGTTTTCAGCGGGACTAGGTAATACTCAGGGCTGTATTGCTTAACGGGGTCGGCCGGTGGCGGAAGGTTAGGCAGCATGAAAATCGCCTGAAAATCCGCAAAAGAAGTGATCTTAAACGGTTTATTGAAATAGGATTCACCCTGGTATTCAGCTTTTGGCGTATAGCCAATAAACGCCGGCACAGCGGTTGCCACTGGCACCACAGAATTGGGAAATCCATTAATCTCATCAATATAAACGCCTGGGGTTGGTAATGTAATCGTCATCGTGTTTATCGCCCTTTCATACGGATTAGCATTCTGATTTAAATGTGTATCTATTGCCCACTACAAACACATAGATTTCACTAAAGGGCACCTTCGGAAATTCAATTTTCGTGATGATCGTAAGGCATTTTCGCGCGGAGGGGGGAGTTTATGCGGTATAAATGACCGACTGAGCACGAAAATAACGCAGAGAGGGCGCTAAAAGTGAATTTCCGGAGGTGCCCTAAAAATGTACTAGCCTTCATCTTTCAGCCTTACCAAATCAGCGGAGCATGACGCCATTAATTAATGTACAAGCTGCATCACATAAATAATTCGCAGAGAGCCGCTTTGGTTCTTCGCATCTAGAACGCCATGCGCCTAAAGGCACATCCTCGGGCGTTAAATGGGCGGAATTTTGCCGCATTTACAGGCGAAACTACGCCATGTTACGCTTATTCAAATTTTTTGGCACACTGGAACCTAGGGCATAGATATGAACAAATTATTACTGGTATTGATGGCAGGCTCAAGCCTAAGCCTGAACGCAATAGCGGATGATGCAGTTGACGCAAAATTTCAGAAGTCTTGCAGTGTATGCCATACAACTGGCGTTCTGAATGCGCCTAAAATTGGCGATAAAGCCGCATGGGCACCACGACTAAAACAAGGTAAGGCTACGCTACTGAAAAACACGAAAAACGGCCTAAAGCTAATGCCGCCCAAAGGCACCTGTACAAACTGTACGGACGAAGAGCTTTCGAAATTAATTGATATGGTGACAAAATAATTTTCAACTATTCAGTTTGTTTCCCCGTCATCCCCGCGCAGGCGGGGATCCAGCGGCAAATAGGCGGTTTTTGCTAAAGTGGATATCGTATTAGCCTTAGAGCAGTTGCCATCTGGATCCCCGCCTACGCGGGGATGACGTAAGAAAATGAAAAATGTGCTGAATAGTTGCAATAATTTTATCCATTGCCACCATCGGCGAGTAGGTTGGGTAGAGCGCAGCGAAACCCAACACAGCGGGCGGCAGCGAAACCCAACACAGTGGACGGCAGCGAAACCCAACACAGCGGGCCGCAGCAATAAAAATCAACTCCAGTGAATAAGTGTGTAACCCAGCGAAATTCCGCGCTCCCCCGGCTTCAAGTGTTGGGTTTCCCTACGCTCTACCTAGGCGGCCCCACCCAACCACTCGCTCAACTAGGATTCGCTATCCGGGTCCGCATCTATTTGTTTTACGGTCGCGTTAAATAATCCTGCCATGCCGGGCAGCAACCCTGCCGCAGAATGTGCTTCCACTGGTTGGCTTTGCAGGTACCATTCTGGCGACAAACCAATATTGACTTCAGTGACCCAGTTACCACCGGAAATATCATGCCGCACCGAAGACACAAAATGATCGCCATCAAAACGAGCCCCCAAGCCAGCCAATGTCACGTATTTTCCAGGCGCAACAACCGCCGTTCCCTGAAAGCGCACATCACCCGTTATTTTGGACAGCTCACTTTTAAGCATTTGCGCCTTAGCCCAATTCAGGAGTTCATCGGTGCCTGCTGCGGCGGTTGTTTGTAGCTCGTAATTGGCCAAACCCACTACGCCCGCAAGCGTTTTGCTGCTTAAATTCCCGGGGCCGGGCAAATCATTAAGCGCTTGGGCGGTGATTATTGTTTGATTCGCGTAATCCCAGCCGCTGGCGGTTACCTGAGCCAATTGAGTAATTGCGTTTAGGTCGGCATTAAAATCAAAAATACTGGCGCCGTAGGTTAAGCTGAGCACCGGCGTTGTATCGGTAGTGGGATTAAACACGGCAACCGTATTATTAATTGTGCTAACCAGCATGCCATTCACATCGGCACGGGCCAGCATAAAATCCCAGTCGGTTACATAATATTGCACCAGCTCTGGCAAAGGGTTTGCCGTGGCCGCCACCGCGGCGGTTAGCCCAGTATAATTATTTATCAGCGTGGTAATAACATCGCTATCTGTCACGCCACTAAAAGCCGCGCTTTTGCGGCCAACAGTCATTTTTACGGCTTTATCTTTACATTCAACTTCAAGCATCGGGCCTTTAGCATTGGCAACACGCAGTGATTGTTTCGTCACTATGCCGCTAAATAGCAACGAATTATTACCGTCGTAGCCCACTGCAATCTCAATCGCTTGGCCGGGCACAAAAACCGCCGATGAACTGATAGCAAAACTTTCGCTGGCCGGGTCGCCGTCAAACAAGGAAATAGTGGCGGTAGCAATACTGTTGATCGTTTGATCGATATGTATTGCGTAAACTTGAAACGTATCGGGTATAGCAGAGCCACCTGCTTTGATGCTAAATGTCACTTGGCTACCGAGTGGTATATTAGGCATTTGTCACGCTCCTAGCCTTTACAGGTGGCAACGTCAAAACCAATCTGTGAATCAATGAGGTCGGGCTTCGTTGATTTCTTTGTTTCAAAAACGATTCAAATGGCATGTGATTCTCCGGATATTAACGCGCAACTTGCATTGGGTATATTTTCTATCAATGTGGGCAGACCTAATCGATTTTAAATGTTTATACATATGGCGCCGCCTCCCCTATCCGCACCGCGTACTGGTGGCGCTGCAATTCTTCTCGGTTTTAGCTTCGAATCAATGGAGTCTGACCCCATTGATTTTCTCACTTGACAACTTCCACAATACTCCACGCGCTGCGCTCGAATTGACCTTGCCCAACATACTTAAGAAACCGTTCGCTATTCTGTGCATCAGCCATTTCATAATATTCACCAATGCGAAGAAACACTGATTTGTTTGCATCTGTAAGGCGCACCAACTTGGTTTCCGTAACGAGATATGTTTCGCCGGTTTCAGTGTTTAGGCGGAAGAGCTTACCCTCGGGACCTGCAGTCAACTGAAATGGTGGTGGGCGCGGAGCTTGGGTGCACGAAACGAGCACGGCTGCAGATGCCAAGAGCACAACAGGTATTACATACTTCATAATTTTCTCACTCTGGATTTTCTAACTACCACACTCAACCGACCGAAAAGCGCGCTGCTTTTTTTGGGTCGGTTGGGCCTCCTTTTTGCGCACGCAACCCAACTCCACATGCGCGAATAATTTCAATTTATGACACCTCCTCATAGGCATCGACGGAACATAAGAACCCCATATTTTTGGCATGCGATTTATCTTTTATCCGCAAAAGCGAGTAGGTTGGGTAGAGCGCAGCGAAACCCAACACAGCGGTCCGCAGCAATAAAAATCATATCGAAAGAAAAACATTTTGCCCAGAGAAACTCCGAATTTCCTCACGCTCAAATGATGGGTTTCGCTGCGCTCTACCCAACCTACTCGCTGAGCCGTTGCTCATAAATCAGGGCGCTTATCCATGCCATTTGGAATACCAAGAAATCCTCGCACGATCCAACCTATTACCCAAACGAGCGCACCGAAAATTGATAACCCAGCAACCAAATAACCCATGGCCACAGCAAACTGAGTACGCCACGCTTTCGATGCTTCCTTGATCAAAGCATCCTCTTCAGCTTCAGTCAACGCGAAACGCTTCTCCACCTGTTTTTCGTAGGCCCAAACTTCAGGGCTTTGACTTTCTTTGCCCCACATCGTACCGTCTGCATCTGTTTTATAGGGAATGGGCTCAGCTTCTTCCTTATTTTTGTTTGTAAAGACCATCGACTCAAGACAGAGCGACACATCGATGCTCTTATCTCTAGAAGTTTCGTAAGAAAAATGGACCTTCTTGCCTTCGCCTTTACAGGCGCCGTCAGTTTTTTTAAACGGAGCATTTGGGGCAGCTAAAGAATAACTCGCGGAGTGGTAGACACTGGTGTTGAATGCATTTACCGTCGTGATCACCGCCGCCCCGCTTCCCAACAAAAGAGCTATACGCCTTGAACCTTCAAAAATGTTGATCGCCACATGAACTCCTGTTGGTAAAGCCCGCAAATCAACGGGGTCAGCGAGCAGGGTGGG